>NZ_JBDZYD010000012.1:0-133150 GCF_040064235.1 Amycolatopsis melonis | reverse complement strand
GTGCGCGCCCCCCCGCGCGCGGCGTGGGTGAGCAAGACGTCCACAACAACCCCCACCCCCCCCCCCCCCCCGGCCGCGGCAGGGGTCAGAGCGAGCTGATCAGGCGTTCCACCCGCTCGTCGACCGAGCGGAACGGGTCCTTGCACAGGACCGTCCGCTGGGCCTGGTCGTTCAGCTTCAGGTGCACCCAGTCGACGGTGAAGTCGCGGCCCGCGGCCTGGGCGGCGGCGATGAAGTCGCCGCGCAGCTTCGCGCGGGTCGTCTGCGGCGGGGTGTCCTTGGCCGCCTCGATCTCGCCGTCGTCGGTGACGCGGCGGACCAGGCCCTTGCGCTGGAGCAGGTCGAAGATGCCCCGGCCCCGGCGGATGTCGTGGTAGGCCAGGTCGAGCTGCGCGATCCTCGGGCTGGACAGGTCGAGGTCGTGCTTGTGCCGGTAGCGCTCGACCAGCCGGTGCTTGATCGCCCAGTCGATCTCGGTGTCGATCTTGCCGAAGTCCTGCTGCTCGACCGCGTCGAGTGCCCGGCCCCACAGCTCGACGACCCGCTCGTTCGCCGCGGTCGTGCCGTTGTCCTGGATGTGCTGGACCGCGCGGGCGTGGTACTCGCGCTGGATGTCCAGTGCCGACGCCTCGCGCCCGCCGGCCAGCCGCACCTGGCGGCGGCCGGTGAGGTCGTGGCTGATCTCGCGGATCGCCCGGATCGGGTTGTCGAGGGTGAAGTCGCGGAACTGGACGCCCGCCTCGATCATCTCCAGCACCAGGTTCGCCGAGCCGACCTTGAGCATGGTCGTGGACTCGGCCATGTTCGAGTCGCCCACGATGACGTGCAGGCGCCGGTAGCGCTCGGCGTCGGCGTGCGGCTCGTCGCGGGTGTTGATGATCGGCCGCGACCGCGTCGTGGCGCTGGAGACGCCCTCCCAGATGTGCTCGGCACGCTGGGACAGGCAGTACACCGCGCCACGCGGGGTCTGCAGCACCTTGCCGGCGCCGCAGATGAGCTGCCGGGTGACCAGGAACGGCAGGAGCACGTCCGCGATCCGGGAGAACTCGCCCGCCCGGGTCACCAGGTAGTTCTCGTGACAGCCGTAGGAGTTGCCCGCGGAGTCGGTGTTGTTCTTGAACAGGAAGATGTCGCCGCCGATGCCCTCGTCGGCGAGCCGCCGTTCGGCGTCGACCAGCAGGTCCTCGAGGATCCGCTCACCGGCCTTGTCGTGCGTGACGAGCTGGACCAGGTCGTCGCACTCGGCCGTCGCGTACTCGGGGTGCGAGCCGACGTCGAGGTAGAGCCGGGAGCCGTTCGACAGGAACACGTTGGACGAGCGTCCCCACGACACGACCCGCCGGAACAGGTACCGCGCCACCTCGTCGGGCGAGAGCCTGCGCTGTCCGTGGAAGGTGCACGTGACCCCGAACTCGGTCTCGATGCCAAAGATCCGCCGCTGCATTCCACCAGAGTAGGCGCTGGACCCCCGCAGACGGTGCGCCGTTCGGGCGTCGACACGCCCCCAGTACGCCACAGACGGTGAATTCACCCTGAATCAGGCACGATTGGAGCACGGCTCTTGACGTCGCGCGGAAGGCGGACCTTTGGCACACCAGCTCATCCGGGCCTTCCGGCGGGTCGGCCGGACCGATCGCGCGCTCATGCGCCGCAGCGCCGCCCTGCCGGCGTCCCGGGCCGACGACGCGCTGATGGCGCTGTCGAGGTCGGCGAACAAGTCCCGGCTGTGGTGGGGCGTGGCCGCCCTGCTGGCCACGCGCAAGGGCGAGACCCGCCGAGCCGCGCTGCGCGGGGTCGTCGCGATCGCCGGGGCCAGCGCCGCGGCCAACCTGCTCGGCAAGCCGCTGTTCCCCCGCCGCCGCCCGGCCGAGGAGGAGGTGCCGATGCACCGCCGCCTGCGGAAACGCCCGACGTCGTCGTCGTTCCCGTCGGGACACTCGGCGTCCGCGGCGGCCTTCGCGACGGCGGTGACCATGGAGTCGCCGCGGGCAGGGCTCGCCGTGATCCCGCTGGCACTGGCCGTGGCCTACTCCCGGGTCCACACCGGTGTCCACTGGCCGTCGGACGTGGGGGTCGGCCTGGGCATCGGCGCCGGGGTGGGCCTGGCGACCCGGCACTGGTGGCCGCTGCACGACGACATCCCCGGCCGCACCGCCCACGACGCCGACGCACCCGAGATGGTCGACGGCGAGGACATGCTGGTCGTGGTCAACCCCAGCTCGGGCGTGGCCACCCAGGACCCGACCGAGGACGTCCGGTTCGCCTGGCCGAAGGCCGCGCTGCTCTACCCCGACCCCAAGCAGGACCTGCGGGCCCAGCTCGAGGCCGAGATCGACGCACTGGGCACGGTCCGCGCGCTCGGCGTCGCGGGCGGGGACGGCACCGTCGCCGCGGTCGCCTCCGTCGCCGCGGAGCGCGACCTGCCGCTGGCGCTGATCCCGGCGGGCACGCTCAACCACTTCGCCCGCGACGTCGGCGTCCGCGCCATGCCCGACGCCGACGCCGCGACCGAGGTCGGCAACGCCGTCGGCATCGACCTGGGCGAAGTCGAGATCGAAGGCGCCGACGGGCACGCGCACCGCTGGTTCGTCAACACCGCCAGCCTCGGCGGCTACCCGGAGATGGTCCGGCTGCGCGAGAAGCTGCAGCAACGGCACCCCAAGTGGCCTTCGGCCGCGATCGCGCTGGCCAGGACGCTGCGCAACGCCAAGCCGCTGACCGTCCGCCTCAACGGCAAGCGCACCCAGGTGTGGCTGCTGTTCGTCGGCAACGGCACGTACGCGCCGAAGGGCTTCGCGCCCAGCCGGCGGCCCGCGCTCGACACGGGCCTGCTCGACATCCGCTACCTGCGTGCGGACCTGCCGTATTCGCGCGCCCGGTTCCTGGTGGCGATGCTCACCCGCAGCCTCGCCGCCAGCCACGTCTACCAGGAGCTGGACCTGCCCGAGCTGGAGGTCGAGCTGCTCGACGGCCACCGCCGCGTCGCCACCGACGGCGAGGTGGGCCCGCTGGGCAACCGGTTCCGCTTCCGGTCCCGGCCCAGCGCCCTCACCATCTATCGCCTTTAACTGCTCTTTACCTTCTCTCAACGAACCCTCAGGCGATCTTGGCTAGCTTCGCGACCGAGTTGCGGGCAGCCGTGCCCGCGGCCGGAGAGCGAGCGGAGCTTGCGATGAACGGGCAGATCGTCCACCGGGCCGTCAGTGACCCGGTGCTGCCCGGTGACGTCACCGCGCGGGCCCGCGACCTGGGCCCGCTGGAGTCGCCGCTGATCTGGCTCGCCTTCGCCTCGGCCGCGGTCGCCGTCCTGGCCGTCGTCGTGGTGCTCTGGCGGCGGCGCCGGGTCCGGCGCTGGGGCTTCCCCGCGTTCGGCGTCCTGCTGCTGCTCGCCGCAGTCACCGCCCTGAACAGCTACGTCGGGTACGTCCGCACCTCCGACGACCTCGCCCGCCTGCTCCAGCGCGGTCCCGGCCTCGTCAACGTCGCCGGGCACCTGCTCGACGACGGCAAGGAAGCCCCGGCCGACGCCACCACCGCCGCAGCGTCGACCCGCCCCGCCTCCGGCGCGGCCACCGGCGGCCAGCGGATCGACGTCGTGAACCTGCCCGACCCCGCCCACGGCATCCCGTCGGGCAGCAACTACGTCATCCTCCCGCCGGGGTACGACACCGACACCGCCCGCCGCTACCCGGTCGTCTACCTCATCCACGGCTACCCGTTCGGCGGCCCGCGCGACTGGCTCACCTCCGGCGACGCCCCCGGCACGCTGCTGGCCCTGCAGCAGGCCCACGCCGTCGAGCCGATGATCGTGGTCAGCGTCGACATGACCGCGGGCAACCCCAGCACCGACTGGGAGTGCCTCAACGTGCCCGGCGGCCCCCAGCTGGAGACCTACCTCGTGAGCACCGTTGTCCCGGCCGTCGACCACCGCTACCGCACCGTCGCCGACCGCGCGCACCGGGCGCTGGGCGGCATGTCCGGCGGCGGCTTCGGCGCCCTCAACATCGGCCTGCACCACGTCGACGAGTTCGCCACCCTGGTCATCGCCCTGCCCTACGACGACCTCAACGACTCGATCGGCATCCTCAACGGCAACCAGG
The DNA here is from genome assembly GCF_040064235.1 of Amycolatopsis melonis. Taxonomy (NCBI): domain Bacteria; kingdom Bacillati; phylum Actinomycetota; class Actinomycetes; order Pseudonocardiales; family Pseudonocardiaceae; genus Amycolatopsis; species Amycolatopsis melonis. The sequence goes on along the minus strand of NZ_JBDZYD010000012.1, from coordinate 129,050 downwards.
CCGCGATCGCGACCAACACCCCGCGCCGCTACCTGCCCACGATGAAGTTCTCCGCGCCGATCTCGGTGATGCTCGCGGTCGGCACCGGCGCCCCCACCGACGTCGTCACCGCCCGCCGGATCGCGGCGGCGCTGCAGGCCCGCGGCCAGGAGGCGGTGGTCCACACCGAGCGCGGGTTCAACCACACCTGGCACACCGCCCGCGCCACCCTGCCGTACCTGCTGGCCTTCGCCGACCAGACGTTCCGGGCCGCCCCTGCGGCATCCTGAGCCGGTGGATCTCGAGACGCACTACGCGACCGGCCCGGCCGAGGACTCCCGGCTCGCCCGCACCCCGCACGGCAGGCTGGAATACCTGCGCACCCAGGAGCTGCTCCGCCGCTTCCTGCCCGGCCCCGCGCGGATCCTCGACGCCGGCGGCGGCACCGGCGTCCACGCGGCCTGGCTGGCCGCCGACGGACACGCCGTCCACCTGGTCGACGTCGTCCCGGACCACGTCGCGCAGGCCGCGGCCCTGCCCGGCGTCACGGCCGAAACCGGCGACGCCCGGGCGCTGACCGCACCGGACGCCTCCTTCGACGCGGTCCTGCTGCTCGGCCCGCTGTACCACCTCGTCGACCCGGCCGACCGGGCCCGGGCGCTGGCCGAGGCGGGCCGCGTGCTGCGGCCGGGCGGCCTGCTCGCGGCCGCGGGCATCAGCCGCTACCTGTCCCTGCTGGAAACGGCGGCCGCGGGAACGCTCACGGCCGAGCGGGAGGCCCCGGTCCGTGCGGTGATCGAGACGGGCGCCTACGACGGCCACGTCGGATTCGTGCCCACCCACTGGCACACCGCGGCCGAGCTGCGGACCGAGGTTGCGGCCGCGGGCTTCCGCGAGGTGAGCGTGTACGGCGTGGAGGGTCCCGCATGGCCCGCGCTCGACGCCGCGGGGCTGGAGGTGTTTCCGGAGCGCGTGGAGAATGCGCTGCGGGCCGCCCGGATCGCCGAACAGGACCCGCGGCTCATCGACACCAGCGCCCACCTGCTCGCCGTCGCCCGCCGCCCATGAGGAAAGCGGGAGTGCGGCCTGCCCGGCCCAGCGTCACTCGCCGCCCGGCATGACAAAGCGGGAGTGCGGACCGCCTGGCCAGCCCCCTCGCTCCGACCAGCGTCCCCCGGCATGACAAAGCGGGAGTGCGGCACGCCCGGCCAGCGTCCCCCCGGCCTGACGAAAGCGAAGGCGCGGCCTCCGCTCCCGTCGCCTGTCGTCCGGCATGACGAAAGCGGGGGCGCGGCCTGCCCGGCCACACCCCCGCTCCACTCAGCGTCACTCGCCGTCCGGCTTGCCCTCCGGCTCTTCGCCCTGCGGGTCCGGGACCGGCAGCAGCGTGTCCAGCGCCGCCCCGGTCAGGCGGCGGAACGAGCGCCGCGGGCGGTCGCGGTCGAGGACCGCCACCTCCAGCTTGATCGGGTCCGCTTCGCCGTTGCCGTTCGACGGCGGGTTCGACGACGAACCCGACGAAGACGCCGCCGGGGCGGGCTGGCTCGGGGCCCGCAGGGCCGCCACTGCCACCCCCAGCGCCGCCTGCAGGTCCATGCCGTCCTCGAACGTCTCCTTCAGCTTCGCGGAGATCTTGTCCGTCTGGCCGCCCATGACCACGTACTGCGGCTCGTCGAAGATCGACCCGTCGTAGGTCAGCCGGTACAGCTGGTCCTCCGCCGAGCTCGCGCCGACCTCCGCCACGCAGATCTCCACCTCGAACGGCTTCAGCTGCTCGGTGAAGATGCTGCCCAGCGTCGCCGCGTACGCGTTCGCCAGCGCCCGCGCGCTCACGTCACGCCGGTCGTACTGGTAGCCCTTGAGGTCCGCGTGCCGGATGCCCGCCACGCGCAGGTTCTCGAACTCGCTGTAGCGCCCGACCGCGGCGAACCCGATCCGGTCGTAGATCTCGGACACCTTGTGCAACGTCGCCGACGGGTTCTCCGCCACGAACAGCACGCCGCCCGCGTACTTCAGCACCACCACGCTCCGGCCGCGCGCGATGCCCTTGCGCGCCAGCTCGGAACGCTCCCGCATCAGCTGCTCGGGAGAGGCATACAACGGCATCGTCACGGTGTGCGCTCCAGGTCTTTCGGTGTTCCAACGTTCACTGGTCCGGCTCCGGTCAGGACAGCCGGCGCTGCTGGCGCTCGATCCGCCCCGCCACCACCGCTTCCGCCACGGCCGCGGCTTCCGACGACGGCAGCTGCACGGCGCCGTGCTCCGCGGTGACCGTCACGACGGTCGGGAAGATCCGGCGCACCAGGTCCGGCCCGCCCGACGCGGTGTCGTCGTCGGCCGCGTCGTACAGCGCCTCCACCGCCACCCGGATCGCGCCCTCGGCGTCGGCGTCCGGGTCGTGCAGCTTCTTCAGCGCCGATTTCGCGAACAGCGAACCCGAGCCGATCGACGCGTACCCGCCGTTCTCCTCGTACCGGCCGCCCGCCGCGTCGTACGACACGATCCGGCCCGCGTGCTTGGCGTCCTCGGCCTCCAGGTCGTACCCCACGAACAGCGGGATCGCGGCCAGCCCCGCCATCGCCATCTCGAGGTTCGCCTTGACCATGCCGGCCAGCTTGTTCGTCTTGCCGTCCAGCGACAGCGAAACGCCCTCGATCTTCTCGTAGTGCGCCAGCTCCACCGCGTACAGCCGCACCATCTCCACGGCCAGCCCCGCCGTGCCCGCGATGCCGACCGCCGAATACTCGTCGGTGACGTGCACCTTCTCCATGTCGCGGCTCGCGATCAGGTTCCCCGACGTCGCCCGCCGGTCACCCGCGATCAGCACGCCACCCGCGAACGTGCACGCCACGATCGTCGTGCCGTGCGGCACGCCCAGCTCCGCCGCCGACGACGCCACCCGCCGTGCGGGCAGCAGCTCGGGCGCCTGCTCACGCAGGAAGTCCGAAAACGACGACGTCGCCGACGAAAAGTACGCCGCAGGCAGGGCGGGACCCGAGATGCCCCTGGTGTTGTCCATACGTGCTCAAAAATCCCATCTGTGCGGGCCGGGACCCCGCGTGCGGACGATCGGCACGCGGGAGCCCGGCCGCCGGCTGAACGGTCGGCAAGGGCGCAGTGGCCCCCGGGCGGCTACTCGCCGCCCTTCTGCACATAGGCCCGGACGAAGTCCTCGGCGTTCTCCTCGAGCACGTCGTCGATCTCGTCGAGGATCGTGTCGACGTCCTCGCCGAGCTTCTCGCGCCGCTCCTGACCCGCCGCGCCGGTGTCCTCGAACTCCTCGTCGGAGTCACCACCGCCGTGCTTTTCGATCTTTTCCTGGGCCATCTCGCCTCCCGGTGTGGCTGATGTTTCCTAGCCTACCCAGCGCCCCCGACATTCGGGGTCACGCCGCGATCGCTGGTGCGTCCCGCCTAGTCCGAACCGGTGAGCGCCTCCACCAGCTCCTCCGCGGTCGCCGCGTTGTCGAGCAGCTTGCCGACGTGCGCCTTCGTCCCCCGCAGCGGCTCCAGGGTCGGGATCCGCACCAGTGACTCCTTGCCCACGTCGAAGATGACCGAATCCCACGACGCCGCCGCGATCGACGTCGCGTACTTCTCCAGCGCCCTGCCCCGGAAGTAGGCCCGCGTGTCCGACGGCGGCGTCGTCACCGCGGCCAGCACCTCCTCCTCGGAGACCAGCCGCTTCATCGACCCGCGCGTCACCAGCCGGTTGTACAGGCCCTTCGCCAGCCGGACGTCGGAGTACTGCAGGTCGACCAGCCGCAGCCGCGGCGCGCCCCAGGCCAGGTTGTCCCGCTGCCGGTAGCCCTCCAGCAGGCGCAGCTTCGCCGGCCAGTCCAGCCGGTCCGCGCACTCCTGCGGATCGCGCGCCAGCGCGTCCAGGATCTCGCCCCAGACCCGCAGGACCTCCTTCGACGCCTCGTCCGCGCCCGTGCGCTCCAGGTTCTGCGAAGCGATCTCGTGGTAGGCGAACTGCAGGTCGAGGCCGGTGTACTTCTTCCCGTTGGCCAGCGCGACCTTCGCCTTCAGCGTCGGGTCGTGGCTGATCTGGTGCACCGCCTTGACCGGTTCGTCCAGCTTCAGGTCGTCGAACCGGATACCCGCCTCGATCAGGTCCAGCACCAGCGCCGTCGTCCCGACCTTGAGGTAGGTCGAGTACTCCGACATGTTCGCGTCGCCGATGATGACGTGCAGCCGCCGGTACTTGTCCGCGTCCGCGTGCGGCTCGTCGCGCGTGTTGATGATCCCGCGCTTGAGCGTGGTCTCCAGGCCGACCTCGACCTCGATGTAGTCCGCCCGCTGGGACAGCTGGAACCCGGCCTCCTCGCTCTGCTGGCCGATCCCGACCCGGCCCGAGCCGGTCACGACCTGCCGCGACACGAAGAACGGCGTCAGCCCCGCGATCACCGCGGTGAACGGCGTCGACCGCGCCATCAGGTAGTTCTCGTGCGTGCCGTAGCTGGCACCCTTGCCGTCGACGTTGTTCTTGTACAGCTGCAGCTGCGGCTGGCCCGGCACGGACGCGGCCTTCATCGCCGCCTCCTCCATGACCCGCTCGCCCGCCTTGTCCCAGATGACCGCGTCGCGCGCGTTCGTCACCTCCGGCGCGGAGTACTCCGGGTGCGCGTGGTCGACGTAGAGCCGCGCCCCGTTGGTCAGGATGACGTTCGCCGCACCCAGGTCCTCGACGTCCGGGTCGTGGCCCGGCCCGCCCGGGCCGGTCAGGTCGAACCCGCGCGCGTCCCGCAGCGGGCTCTCCACCTCGTAGTCCCACCGCGCCCGCCGGGCCCGCGGGATGTCGGCCGCGGCCGCGTAGGCCAGCACGACCTGGGTCGAGGTGAGTACCGGGTTCGCCGTCGCGTCGCCCGGCACGGAGATGCCGTACTCGACTTCGGTTCCCATGATCCGCCGCATGTCCCCACCCTACGGGGTCGGCCTAGTGGAACGATGCACCCATGCCAGGCAGTGACGAACTCGTTGCCCTCTATGACCAGGCGGGGTCGGTGACCGGCACGGCCACCCGCGCCCGCGTCCGCGCCGAAGGCCTGTGGCACGCCGCCGGCGTCGTCCTGGTCCGTTCGGGTGACGGCAAGGCCGTTTACGTGCACCTCCGCACCCCCGGCAAGGACGTCTTCCCCTCCACGTGGGACTGCTGGGCCGGCGGTGTGGTGGCCGCCGGCGAGACCCCGGCCGAATGCGCCCGCCGCGAACTCGCCGAGGAGCTGGGCATCCACGGAGTGGACCCCGTGCCGCTGTTCACCAAGGTCTACGACGACGGCCGCAACCGCTGTCACAACTTCGCCTTCGAGGTCCGCTGGGACGGCCCCATCCACCACCAGGCCGAAGAAATCGTCGAAGGCCGCTGGATCCCCCTGGACGAGCTGCGTGCCTGGGTCGAGGACCCGGCCCCGGAACTGCCGTTCATCCCCGACGGCCGCGAAGGCGTCCAGGAATGGTTCCGCCGCTACGGCTGAGCCGTCAGCTTCGCCGTCATCGCGGGCAGCAGGCGCTTCGCCGCGTCGACCGCCCGCGCCTCCGTGCTCGCCGAAACGGTCAGACCCGACACGAGATTTCCCTTGGCCAGCAGCACAGTGCACGTCCGGCCCTCGCACCACGCCCGCTGCAGCTCCACCCCCGGCTGCTCCGGGACACTCACCGGACGGCCCCCGCACTCGGCGGCCGCCACCGCCTGCGCGGCCGTCCGCTCCGGATAGGCCGCGACCCGGTGCCGCAGCACCGAACCGGTGGGGTAGCGCCAGGTCGCGGTCCGGCTGCTCGCCGACACGCCCTCGGTCAGGCACCCCGACGCCTCACCCGAACCCGGCTGCACGCCCTCCTCGGCGACGTCCGCGTCCGACAGCAGCGCCCGCTGGGCGAGCAGGCCGGGATCGGGCGCGGGCGTCGTCACGGGCGCGGCCTTCGCCGGGCTCACCGGCGTGGTGGCGGTTGTGACCGGCGCCGACGTCGGCGGCGGATCGTCGTAGTACGTCTCCAGGTTGTTCGGGTCGGGTCCCTCGCAGCCGGTGAGACCGACCAACGCGACCGCGGCCAAGGCGACCGCCCGCCGATGACGCACCTGGGCTCCTGTCCTGAAGGATTTCGTGCCTGCGCAGAGTAGTGCAGCGGCTCAGTCCCACTTCAGGGAGGACCGGTGCCGCCAGTACTCCTCCGGAGTCTCCGCCAGGCCCGCGAGCGCGGCCTCCTCGTCCGCGGTCAGGGAAAGCGTGGTGGCCCGCAGGTTCGCCGCCAGCTGTCCCGGGCTCGCCGGCCCGATCACCGCACGGCCTGCCCAGCCGCGCGCCAGCACCGCGGCCACCGCGACCGCGTCCGGCCCGGTCCCGTGCGCCGCCGCGACGTCCAGTACCGCCCGCGGCGCCTCGGCCACCAGCCTGCCGTTGGCCAGGGTTTCCTTGACCAGCACGCGTTTCCCGGCCGCGTGCGCCGCTTCCAGGGCCGGCCCCGCCGAGGGCTCCAGCAGGTTCCACGTCGACTGCACCGCGGAAAACACCGGCTGCCCGGCCACTTCCAGGCCGAACGCCCGCTCGACGGCGTCGGCCTGCCGCGGCCCGGAGGTCGAGAACCCGACCGCCACGCCGTTCGCGGCCAGCTCGGCAAGCGCTTCCAGAAGCGGCTCGTCGGAGAACAGCGGACTGTCCACAGTGAGCGAATGCACCTGGTAGAGCCCCACGCGATCACCCAGCAGCGCCAGGGTTTCCGCCCACTGCGCGGCGAACCGCGCGGCCGAATGCTCCTTCACCTCGTGCACATCCGCGTCGAGCCGCCAGTCCCCGACGTACGCGTACCCCCACTTGCTGGAGACCTCGACGTCGGCGTGCCCGCGCTCGGCGAGCCAGCCTGCCAGGAACTCCTCGGACCGCCCGTACGACCGGGCGACGTCGACGTGCCGGATGCCGGCGGCGTAGGCGTCGTCCAGCACCGCGAACGTCGCGGCGCGCATCGACGCGACGTCCCGCACCGGCGGCAGCGCGCCGTCGCGGCCGAGGTTGATGTACGCGGGCCTGCCCAGTGCCGCCAGGCCGAGCGCGAGACGGTCCACGGGCCCGCTCACGCCGTCTGCTTGTGGCGGAGGATGGCCAGCCACTGGTCGGAATTCTGCGCCTGCCGGTGCAGCTTCTCCAGCCGCGCGGCCGGGGCCCGGACATAGCCCTTGCCGAAGACCGGCGCGATCTGCCGGAGGCTGGCTCCGCCTTCACGGGCGGCCAGCAGCAGCCAGTCGGAGGCGTCGGCACACGCCGCGGACGCCCGGCGCAGCTCGCCGAGCAGGTCGATCAGCTCGGGCGCGCTGACCTCCCCCGCCTGGACGGCGGCGGCCGTCGTCTCCAGCCAGGCCAGGATGTCGGACTCCGTGATCGGCGCGCGCGGACGGCGGGATTCTTCGTTCACGCCAGTGAGTATAGGTCGTTATACGCCGGAGTGCGGGAGTACACGCCGGTTATGCTGATCGGGAAGCCATGACGACGCACATCGAACCGGAGCCTGACGTCGAGCCGCTGCTCGACGTGTTCAAGGCGCTCGCGAACCCGGTGCGGTTGCAGGTGCTGCGATGGTTGCGTGATCCGCTGCGGCACTTCCCGGTGGAGCGGGCGATCGCCGATCCGGTCGAGGTCGGGGTGTGCGTGACCCACATCCAGGAGAAGCTCGGGCTCGCGCAGTCGACGGTCTCGGCGTACATGGCCGAGCTGCACCGTGCCGGGCTGGTCCGGGCGACGCGGGTCGGCAAGTGGACGCACTACAAGCGGGACGAAGCCCGGATCGCCGCGTTCGTCGACGTGCTCGGCCGCAGCCTCTGACCACTCCCCCCACGTCATGAACGACTCTTTCCTGTCGTCAGACGAGGTGAACGACTCTTTCATGACGTCCGGCGACCCCCACCCTGGCCGGTCATATCGAAGATCTGCGATACTTCGATTTATGGGTATGATCGAGAACATGCGGCTCGGCCGCTTCGGCATCTGGACGTTCGACTTCGAGGACCAGCCTGCCTCCGCCATCCAGGACTCCGTGCAGGAACTGGAAGAACTCGGCTGGCCCGCCGTCTGGATCCCCGAGCGCGACGGCCGCGAAGCCCTCACCCACGCCGGGTTTCTGCTCTCGGCCACCGAACGCCTCACCGTCGTCAACGGGATCGCGCAGATCTGGGCGCGCGAGCCGCAGTGGACCCGCGGGGCGGCGCTGCTGCTGGCCGACGCCTACCCGGACCGGCACCTGCTCGGCCTCGGCTTCGGTGCCGGGAAGCCCGGCGCGAAACCCCTGCAGGCCATGCACGACTACCTCGACGCCATGGACACCGCCACCGGCGCCAACCCCGCGCCGCGCGCCCCGATGCGGCGCATCCTGGCCGCGTACGGGCCGAAGATGCTGGAACTGGCCCGGGACCGGTCCGCGGGCGCGCACACCTACCACGTCACCCCGGCGCACACCGCCCAGGCGCGCGAGATCCTCGGCGACACGCCGTTCCTCGGGGTCGAGCACGCGGTGCTCTTCGAGACCGACCCCGCGCGGGCCCGCGAGATCGCCCGGGGGCACCTGCACCCGTACCTGACGCAGAAGTACAACGTCGCGAAGTTCCGGCGGCTCGGCTACACGGAGGCGGACATCGACGGCGGCCGCGGCAGCGACCGGATCGTCGACGACCTCGTCTTCTGGGGCGACCTCGAGACGATCACCGCCAAACTGCGCGAGCACCTCGACGCGGGCGCCGACCACGTCGGCGTTCAGGTCATCGGCGTCGCACCGGGTGAGTCCGCCATGCCGCACTGGCGCCGTCTGGCCGAGGCGCTGCTACCCGCGTAGGCCGAACCGCGCGGTGCAGTGCCACACGCGCTTGAGCACCTGGGGATCGTGCCGTCCGGCGCGGACCGCCTCGCCGATGACACGGGCGTCCAGCCAGCCGTCCTCGGCGATGTCCGCGCCGGCCCGCACGACGTCCTCGCCGCGGTAGTCCGCGTGCCGGGCGAGTTCCGCCACCGGCAGCCGGAAGCCGTGGTGCCAGGACACCGGGCAGCCGAACTCCGCGGCCGCCGCCTCGACGTCGGTCCCGCGGAACGCCGGGTCCAGCACCAGCGCGGCGACGTCGTCCGGCAGCCGGAGCGGGCCGTGGACGTGGGCCTCGATGTAGTCGTCCAGCTCGTCGGGAGCAGCCGCCTCGACCAGCGGGATCAGCGGCATGTGCGCGGCCGTGCCGAAGTCCGCCGGTTCGGCGAAGCTGTCGGGATAGCAGAACGTCGTCCGCGCCAGCACTTCCCGCTTGACCCGGAAGTGCGCCGAGCCGAACCGGACCGAGCCACCGGCCGGGCGGCGGCGGTAGTCGAGCGAGCCGTACTTCGGGCGGGCCGACGGCGGCAGCCCGTCGTAGACCCCGCCGAACATCCGGTGCTCCCAGCGCCACCGGTCGCCGCCGGGGTGCGCGGTCAGGCCGCCGTTGCCGGTGCCCGTCTCGAACTGCGAGCGGTAGACCCCGTCGGACAGCCAGTGCCGCAGCAGCGGCACCTCCCCCACCAGCCGTTCCGGGTGGAAGTGCACCGTGACGTCGAGGTCCTCCGGCAGCGGCGGTCCGGTGACCCGGGCCTCGACATACCGGACGGCGTCCTGCCAGCGTGTCGTCGCTCCCCCGCCCATGGGATGCAGTCTAACCGCGGGATGTATAGGTCGTTATACACAACACGAAGTCGGAAAATCACTGGCCCGGCGCCGGCGGCGGCCACTTGACTGCGGCCATGCGACTGGACTTCGGAGTCACCGCGCGGTTCGTGCTGCTGGCGATCGTGTGGGGGGCGAGTTTTCTGTTCATCAAGATCGGCCTGGGTGGGCTCTCCCCTGCCCAGGTCGCGCTGGGCCGGGTGGCGCTGGGCGCGCTGACCCTGGCGGTCGTCCTGGCGGTGCGCCGGCGTCCGCTGCCCCGCGATCCGGTGCTGTGGGGTCACCTCGCGGTCGTGTCCGTGCTGCTGTGCGCCGTGCCGTTCCTGCTGTTCTCGTGGGCGGAACAGTACATTTCGTCCGGTCTGGCCAGCATCTTCAACGCGACGACGCCGCTGATCACGATGCTGCTGGCCGCCGCGGCGCTGCCCGCGGAGCCGTTCACGCCGCCGCGGGTGCTCGGCCTGCTGCTGGGTTTCCTGGGCGTGCTCACGATCGTCGGGGCGTGGCACGGCATCGACGTCTCGGACCAGCTGACGGCGCAGCTCGCCTGCCTGGGCGCCACCACGTGTTACGGCGCGAGCTTCGTGTACCTGCGCCGGTTCGTCTCGCCCCGCGGGGAGGATCCGGTCGTCGTCGCGTTCGGGCAGACGGCGGCGGCGACGGTGCTTCTCGGCCTGCTCGCCCCGGCGATCGCGGCCACGCCCGTGCACCTGGACCTGCCGGTGGTGGCGAGCATGCTGGCGCTCGGCGTCTTCGGCACCGGCATCGCCTATGTCTGGAACACCCGGATCATCGCCGCCTGGGGCGCGGCCAACGCCTCGGCGGTGACCTACCTGACCCCGGTGGTCGGCGTGGTGCTCGGCGTGCTGGTGCTGGGCGAGCCGGTGAGCTGGAACCAGCCGGCCGGCGCGGCGCTGGTGGTGCTGGGCATCCTGGCGGCCCACGGACGGCAGCGCGTGCGCGAACTCGTCCGGGGCTGAACACGCCGATGGGGCGGCTGCCGCGGCAGCCGCCCCATCGCGCTCGGGAACTACAGGTACTGACCGGTGTTCGTGGCGGTGTCGATCGCCCGCCCCGAGTCCTGGTTCTTGCCGGTGACGAGCGTGCGGATGTAGACGATCCGCTCGCCCTTCTTGCCGGAGATCCGGGCCCAGTCGTCCGGGTTGGTGGTGTTCGGGAGGTCCTCGTTCTCCGCGAACTCGTCGACGATCGCGTCCAGCAGGTGCTGCACGCGCAGACCCGGCTGCTTGGTCTCCAGCACCGACTTGATCGCCGACTTCTTCGCCCGGTCCACGATGTTCTGGATCATCGCGCCCGAGTTGAAGTCGCGGAAGTACAGGACTTCCTTGTCCCCGTTGGCGTAGGTCACCTCGAGGAACCGGTTCTCGTCGCTCTCCTCGTACATCCGCTCGACGGTGTGCTGGATCATCGCGTCGAACGTCGCCTTGGCGTCGCCGCCGAACTCGGCGAGGTCGTCGGCGTGGATCGGCAGGCCTTCGGCCAGGTACTTGGAGAAGATGTCCTTCGCGCCCTCGGCGTCCGGCCGCTCGATCTTGATCTTGACGTCCAGGCGGCCGGGCCGCAGGATCGCCGGGTCGATCATGTCCTCGCGGTTGGACGCGCCGATGACGATGACGTTCTCCAGGCCCTCGACACCGTCGATCTCCGAGAGCAGCTGCGGCACGATCGTGGTCTCCACGTCGGACGACACGCCCGACCCACGGGTACGGAAGATCGAGTCCATCTCGTCGAAGAACACGATCACCGGGGTGCCCTCGGAGGCCTTCTCCCGCGCCCGCTGGAAGATCAGGCGGATGTGCCGCTCGGTCTCCCCGACGAACTTGTTGAGCAGCTCGGGGCCCTTGATGTTCAGGAAGTAGGACTTCCCGTCCGCCGCGTCGCCGCGGGCCTCGGCCACCTTCTTGGCCAGCGAGTTCGCGACCGCCTTGGCGATGAGCGTCTTGCCGCAGCCCGGCGGGCCGTAGAGCAGGACGCCCTTCGGCGGGCGCAGCTGGTACTCCTGGTACAGATCCGCGTGCAGGAACGGCAGTTCCACCGCGTCCCGGATCTGCTCGATCTGCCGGGAAAGGCCGCCGATGTCCTCGTAGCGGACGTCCGGCACCTCCTCCAGCACCAGGTCCTCGACCTCCGCCTTCGGCACGCGCTCGTACGCGTAACCGGCCTTGGAGTCGACCAGGAGCGAGTCGCCCGGCTTGAGCGGCTGCTCCGCCAGCAGATCGGAGAGCAGGACGACCCGCTCTTCGTCCGCGTGCCCGACCACCAGCGCGCGGGGGCTGCCGCCCTCGACGTCGGGGGCGAGCACCTCGCGCAACGCGCACACCTCACCGGTGCGTTCGAAACCGCCTGCCTCGACCACGGTCAGTGCCTCGTTGAGCCGCAGCGCCTGTCCGCGCCGCAGCGACGAGATCTCCACCGCGGGCGAAACGGACACCCGCATCTTCCGGCCGGCCGTGAAGACGTCCACCGTGTTGTCCTCGTACGCCTCGACGAAGACGCCGTACCCGGACGGTGGCTGGGCCAGCCGGTCGACCTCCTCGCGGAGGGCGAGGAGCTGTCCTCGCGCTTCGCGCAGGGTCTCGACCAGTTTGGTGTTGCGCTCGGTGAGCTGGCTCACCCGTTCCGAGGCCTCGGCGAGCCGCTGTTCGAGAACCCGGTTCTGCCGTGGTGAGTCGGTCAGTTTGCGGCGCAGCAGCGCCACTTCTTCCTCGAGAAAACGGATCTGCCGAGCCTGCTCGTCCGCCGTCGTCCCAGCTCCGGATGTTGCTGAAGGGTCGGCCTCCTCGCGCCGACCTCCGGGAAGGTCATGATGCATCGGGCACCTCCTCGGAGTGCTTTTCATTCCACGGTACCGGCGATCACCGACAAGAAAAGGCCTTTCCGCATCACAAGATCGGCGCGTCGCGGTTTCCCAGCCTGCCCCAGCACGGACATTCCCGCAGCGCAAGCGGCCATTTCGGTGCCGTGACGCGGGCGCGTCGCGGGTCTTCCCGTGCCGGGATGAAGCAAGCACAACGGGAGTACCCCGCCGCCGGGACCGCCAACCCCGGCCCGAATCCGCCCTAACGGCGCGCCGGACGGGCCAGGTGGCTAGCATCGGGCGGACGTCGGCCGCCCGATGGCCGGGTCCTCCGTCGAAGGAACGCTAGGGGGCACCTCTCATGACCTACCCGCCGCAGCACCCGGGCGGCTACGGGCAGCAGCCCGGTGGCTACGGGCAGCAGCCAGACCCGTACGGCCAGCAGCAGCCCGGCGGCTGGCCCCAGAGCGGTCCCCAGGCCCAGCCGGGGTACGGCGGCACCCAGCAGTTCGGCCAGCCCGGTCCGTACGACGGCACGCAGCAGTACGGGCAGCCCGGCGGCTACGACGGCACGCAGCAGTACGGGCAGCCCGGCGGCTACGAGCAGTACGGACAGCCCGGTTACCCGCCCCAGACGGGCCCTCAGCCCCAGCAGTACGGCCAGCAGGACCAGTGGGGCCAGCAGCAGCCCGGCTTCGGCGGCTACGACCCGTACGGCGGGGGCAGCTTCGGCGAAGCCCCGCCGCCCAAGAAGAAGACCGGGCTCATCGTCGCCATCGCGGCGGGCGCCGCGGTCCTGGTCGCCGGCGGCGTGACCGCGGTGGTCCTGACCAGCGGCGACGACGAGAAGACCGCGGCGCCGCCGGCGAGCACCAGCTCGGCGGCCCCGACGTCCGCGCCGAAGACGTCTGCGACCCCGAAGAGCAAGACCGCCACGCCGACCAGCCCGACGACGAAGGGCAGCAAGCCCGCCGGCGGCCCGGCTCCCGGGGGCAAGCCCACCTCGAAGGAGCTGTTCCAGGCGGTCATCGACGCTTACAACGCCAAGAGCGCCAAGGCACTCGACGACACCATCTGCCGCAGCGTGCGCGGTGACGAGCCGGTCGGCGAGATCACCGGCGAAATCTCGGCGAAGCTGGACGGCGAGCCGCAGGACTCCGGCACCACGTCCACCGTGCACTGGAGCAACAGCGTCAACGGCCAGACCAACACCGGCGTGTTCACCGGGAAGAACGAGGCAGGCCTCTGGTGCCTGGTCGACGTCAAGAAGGACAAGAAGTGACCGGCGCCCGGCGGTGAACCGCGTGCTCGTCGCCGGGCTGGTCCTGCTCGGCGCGGCCGTCGCGGGCGTGGTGCTCGGGCTGGTGCTGGTCGCGCCGTCCGGGTCCCCGCCCGCCCCGCCGGGGCCGCCACCGTCACCACGGCCGCCGTCCACGGCGGCGCCCGACGCGATCGACACGGCGGCGGTGAGCGTGCTGGCCAAGGCGATCGTGGACGCCATCGCCCGCCACGACGCGGCGGCGTTCGGCAAGCTCACCTGCCGCCCGCAGACGGCCGAGGCCCTGGCCGGGCTGCAGCGGACCTGGGACGCGGCAGGCCCGGTCACCGCCCGGCTGGCGGGACCTCCGGAGCTGCGCGGCGAATCCGCCACGGCGAAGGTGCACGTCGAGGCCGCGGGCGGGACGAAGGAGACACCGTTCCCGCTGCACAAGGAGAACGGCCGGTGGTGCGTGCCGGGCTGAGTCCCCAGCCGCCGGGTCAGCCCTTGCCCTTGCTCGGCCGCCGGGAGACGCGCGGCGACACCGTCCCGTCCGCCAGCCGCCGGGCCGTCAGCAGGAACGCCGTGTGCGCCACCATCCGGTGGTCCGGGCGGACCGCCAAGCCGACCACATGCCATGGGCGCATCAGCGTCTCCCACGACTCCGGCTCGGTCCAGCACTGCTGCTCGCGCAGGGACTCCGTGACACGGGACAGCTGCGTCACCGTCGCCACGTACACCGTCAGCACGCCGCCGGGCACCAGGTGCGCGGCCACGTTCGGCAGCTGCTCCCACGGCGCCAGCATGTCCAGCACGACCCGGTCGACCTCGCCCTCGTGCGAGGCCAGGTCGGCGACGGTGAGCGACCAGTTGGCCGGCTTCTCGCCGAAGAACTTCACCACGTTGCGCTCGGCGTGCTCGGCGTGGTCGTCGCGGATCTCGTACGAGTGCACGTGCCCGGCCGGGCCGACCGCGCGCAGCAGCGAGCAGGTCAGCGCGCCGGAGCCGGCACCCGCCTCCAGCACCCGCGCGCCCGGGAAGATGTCGCCCCACATCACGATCTGCGCCGCGTCCTTGGGGTAGATCACCTGCGCGCCGCGGGGCATCGAGAGCACGTAGTCCGGCAGCAGCGGGCGCAGCGCCAGGTACGTCGAGCCGCCCGCCGACGTCACCACCGAGCCCTCGGGACGGCCGATCAGGTCGTCGTGGGCGAGCGCGCCGCGGTGGGTGTGGTACTCACCGCCGTCGGCCAGCGTCAGGGTGTAGTGCCGCCCCTTCGAGTCGGTCAACTGCACCCGATCACCCGCACGAAACGGTCCGCTGACCGACAACACTTCCTCCTGCTACCCCGGATGGCCGACGACAGATCTTCGCAGGCCGTCCCGGCCGCGGGCTCAGCGGGTGCGGCGGTTCAGCGCGGCGCGCAGGTCGTCACGGCGCAGCACGCCCGCCGGGCGGCCCTCGTCGTCGACCACGAGGAACTGCCAGGCGGCCGTCTCGCGGACCCGCTCGACGACGTCCTCCCCCGGCTCGGACGCCAGCAGCACGGTCTCGGCGCGGATCGGCTCGGCCGCCAGCTCGGCCGGGGCGTGCGGCGACGAGCCCGCGAGCCGTTCCGCCGCGCCCACGTCCAGCAGCCCGGCCGCCACGCCGTCGGCGCGGACCAGCACCACGCCCCGCCCGGCCGACGCGGCCAGCGCGTCCGACACCGGGCTCTCGGCGGGCAGCTGCAGCACCGGCCGGACCAGCTCCTCCAGCACCAGGCCCGCCGGCCAGGTCCGCCGGGCGTCGGCGGCCAGCTCGGACCGCGCGCCGAGGATGACGAACCACGCCGTGACGACGCAGACACCCAGCCGCAGCCAGCGGTCCGGGCTCGCGGTCGCCAGGCCCCACAGGGCCCAGACGACCAGACCCGCGGCCACGACCGCGCCGCCGGCGACCGCGGCGCGTGTCCCCTTCGACCGGATGCCGGTGACCGCCCAGACGCCCGCGCGGACCAGCCGCCCGCCGTCCAGCGGCAGGCCGGGCAGCAGGTTGAACACGCCGACGGCGAGGTTCGCCACCGCGCATTCGGCCACCAGGAGCCAGACCGCGCCGTCCGGCGGTACGGCGAACATCAGCAGGCCGCAGAACCCGCCGAGCAGCAGCGACACCGCAGGCCCTGCCGCGGCGACCATGCCCTCGTCGCCGGGCCGCTTCGGCGTGCGGGCCACTTCGGACAGGCCGCCGAGCAGGAACAGGCGCAGCCGCCGCACCGGAATCCCCAGCCGCAGCGCGACCAGGCAGTGGCCCAGTTCGTGGGCGAGCACCGACAGGCCCAGCAGCAGCGCGAACGCGCCGGCCAGCAGCCACGACGTCGCCGCCGACGCGTCCGGCAGCAGCCGTCCGACCAGCGGCGCGTACAGCACGACGACGATCAGCGAGCCGATCCACCAGGACGGTGCCAGCAGCACCGGCACCCCGGCGACCCGGAACAGCAGCAGGCCGCCGTCCGTCCGGACGGCCTGCCGGGTGCCCCCGTGCTCACTGGTCGCGGCCATGCCCGAGAGCCTAGAGCCCCCGGTGTGGGGACCGGGTGATCCGGGTCCGCCGGGTGTCGCACCCGGACGACCCGCGTACCCGGACAGTCAGCCTGCGTACCCGGACGGTCGGATTGCGTACCTGGAGGGTCGGCTGGGCGCTGGACACCGGCCGACCCTCCGGGTACGCGGGCCGACTCTTCAGGTACGCGGGCCGACCCTCCAAGTACGCGGGCCGACCCTCCAGGTACGTGGGGCGTCCGTGCAGGTATGCGGGTGGCGGGCGTTGCGGTCGCCGGAACTGTCGTACCCCGGCGTTACGCTCTGCCCATGCCCGACGCCGACACCGTCACCACGGAAGCCCCCGACTCCGCCGTCGCCACCGAAGTGCGGCGGCGGCCCGCGTTGTCGCCGTCACGGGCCAGCGACTTCAAGCAGTGCCCGCTCCTCTACCGGTTCCGTGCCGTCGACCGGCTGCCCGAAGTCCCGACGAAGGCGCAGCTGCGCGGCACGCTCGTGCACTCGGTGCTGGAACGGCTGTTCGCGCTGCCGGCGGCCGAGCGCGTGCCGCCGCGGGCCCGCGAGCTGCTCGGCCCGGCGTGGACGGACCTGTCCGCCGAACGTCCGGAGTGGACCGCGCTGTTCGACGGCGAACGGCCCGAGGACCACGCGGAATGGCTGCGCTCGGCCGAAAAGCTCCTGGACGCCTACTTCGAGCTGGAGGACCCGCGGCGGCTCGAACCGGAGGCCTGCGAGCTGCACGTCGAGATCGAGCTGGGCTCCGGTGTCCTGCTGCGCGGCTACATCGACCGGCTGGACGTCGCGCCCACCGGCGAGATCCGGGTCGTCGACTACAAGACCGGTGCCGCGCCGCGCGAGATCGGCGAGGCCAAGGCGATGTTCCAGATGAAGTTCTACGCCGTGGTCCTGTGGCGGCTGCGCGGGATCGTCCCGCGCCAGCTGAAGCTGATGTACCTCACCGACGGCCAGTCGCTGGCCTACACCCCCGACGAAGCCGAGCTGGTCCGCTTCGAGCGCACCCTGGAAGCCATCTGGCAGGCCATCCTCAAGGCGGGCAAGACCGGGGACTTCCGCGCCAACCCCAGCAAGCTGTGCAACTGGTGCGACCACCAGGCGCACTGTCCCGAGTACGGCGGCACGCCGCCGGAGTACCCCGGCTGGCCGGAGCCCGACGCGGGCGACGAGACGCCGCTGGACCGGGCCGACTGATGGCCGACGCGTTCTACGTCCCGCTCGGCGACGGCCGGTTCTCCGCCACCGCGCACACCGCCGGGCCGTGGACGCCGGATGCCCAGCACTTCGGGCCGCCGTCGGCGTTGCTGGTGCGCGCCCTCGAAAACGTCGAACCGGCGCACCCGGCCGAACTGGCCAGGGTGACGGTCGAGATCCTCGGGCCGGCCCCGGTCGCCGAACTCGCCGTGCGCGCCCGGATCGAGCGGCCCGGCCGCTCGGTCGAGCTGCTCCAGGCGGAGCTGGCGAGCGCGGACCGCGTCGTGGCGCGCGCGTCGGCCTGGCGGGTCGCGACGTCCGACACCGCCGCGATCGCCACCGACGCCGGTCCCCTGCTGCCCGCGCCGGACAGCGTCGGGGAGTCGCGGTGGCCGGAGGGCTGGGGAGGCGGCTACCTCGACGCGATGGAGTGGCGGGCGGTGCGCGGCGGCATGGACGTGCCCGGCCCGGCGGCCGTGTGGGCCCGCCAGCGCATCCCGCTCGTCGACGGCGAGGAGCCCAGCGGGCTGCAGCGGCTGGTCACCGCCGCCGACTCCGCCAGCGGCGTGTCGAACTTCCTGGACCCGCGGCAGTGGTGGTTCATCAACTCCGAGCTGACCGTGCACCTGCGACGGCAGCCGGACGGCGAGTGGATCGGCATGGACGCGGTCACGCTGGTCGGCCGCACCGGCGTCGGCACGGCGACCAGCATCCTGCACGACGGCGACGGCCCGGTGGCCACCGGCGCACAGGCCCTCCTGGTGCGCGCGCGACAGGCCGGGGGCGGATAGCCACCCACAACGGGCCCGCATCCAATAACCTTCGCGGAACGACCGACTTGAGGAGCGCTCCGGCATGCAGATCACCTCGGTGGTCAACCAGAAAGGCGGGGTCGGCAAGACCTCACTGAGCGTCGGCACCGCGGCCGCACTGGCCGAGCGGGGCCGCCGGGTGCTGCTGGTCGACCTCGACCCGCAGGGCCACGCGACGACCGAGATGCTCGGCCTGTCCGAGGTCGCCGCGGACGCGCCCAGCCTGGCGAAGGCGCTGGCCAAGACGTGGAAGGGCCCGATCGAGGAGCTGGTGGTCCCGCACCCGCGCAGCAACCTCGGCCGCGGCGGTGCGTTCGACGTCGTCCCGACGTCGCCGGGGATGTTCGACCTGATCCGGCGGCTCGACTCCTTCCGCGTGCCCGGCTGGCAGCTGGCCAGGGTCATCCAGTTCGCCAACTACGACCACTGCGTCATCGACTGTCCCCCGGCGCTGGACGTGCTGACGAACAACGCGCTGGCGGCCTCGCACGGCATCCTGGTCCCGGTCCAGCCGGACAAGACCAGCATCCGCGCGCTGCGGCTGCTCGCCGACCAGGTGCGGTACGTCGAGCAGACCGTCGGGCGGCAGCCGCTGTCGTGGTTCGGCCTGGTCCCGAGCCTGTACCGGCGGCCGATCTCGCACTACGCGGCCGCGGCGCTGCAGGAGATGTACGAGTTCGGCATCCCGATGCTCTCGCACCTGCCGCTGGGCGTGGTGATGAACGAGGCGGCCGCGCACGGCGTCCCGGTGACGACGTACGCGCCGGAAACCCTGCAGGCGCTGTCGTTCCGCGAGATCGCCGCGACGCTCGACGGCTACCTGGAGCAGAACCAGGCGCCGGCGGTCGTGCCCGCGGACGAGGAGTTCGTCTTCGAGGACTTCATCTCCGAGGTGGCGGTGGCCCGCAACGTCAACGACAACGGCGTCCGCAAGGGGCTGTACGACCTGCTGCCGAAGAAGCCGAACCGGCCGCGCTGAGATTTCGGCGCGGCCGGGCCCGGCGGTCAGAGACGGCAGGAACGGATGTCCGAGGCCAGGATCGCCTTGGCGCCCACTTCGGCCAGCTCGTCCATGATCCGGTTGACCTCCTTGCGCGGCACCATCGCGCGCACCGCCACCCAGTCCTCGTGGGCGAGCGGGGCCACCGTCGGCGACTCCAGGCCGGGCGTGATGGCGATCGCCCGCTCGACCAGCGACCGCGGGCAGTCGTAGTCCAGCATCATGTACTGCTGCGCGAAGACGACCCCGCGCAGGCGGGCGGCCAGCTGCGACTTCGCCTTGCTGTCCGGGGTCCCGCGCCGCTGCAGCAGCACCGCTTCCGACACGCAGATCGGGTCGCCGAAGGCCACCAGGTTGTGCTGGCGCAGCGACCGGCCGGACTCGACCACGTCGGCGATCGCGTCGGCGACACCCAGCTGGATCGAGATCTCCACGGCGCCGTCGAGCCGGATCACCTCGGCCTCGACGCCGTGGCGGGCCAGGTCGTCGCGGACCAGGCGCGGGTAGGACGTCGCGAGGCGCTTGCCGTGCAGGTCCGCCGGCTTCCAGTCCTTGCCCGCCGGGGCGGCGTAGCGGAACGTCGAGCCGCCGAACCCGAGTGCCTGGATCTCCTCGACCGGGGCACCGGAGTCGAGGGCGAGGTCGCGGCCGGTGATGCCGAGGTCGAGCTCGCCCGAGCCGACGTAGATGGCGATGTCCTTGGGCCGCAGGAAGAAGAACTCGACCTCGTTCACCGGGTCCAGCACGGTCAGGTCGCGCTGCTCATGCCGCTTGCGGTAGCCCGCCTCGCCGAGCATCTCCGTCGCCGCGGCGGCGAGGGCTCCCTTGTTCGGCACGGCAACACGCAGCATTTCGCTCTGTCTCCTCGTTCTTTCGCGCGACCCGTCACAGGTAGCGGTAGACGTCCTCGGTCGTCAGGCCACGGCCGAGCATCAGCACCTGCACCCGGTACAGCAGCTGCGAGATCTCCTCGGCGAGCCGTTCGTCGGACTCGTGCTCGGCGGCGATCCACACCTCGCCGGCTTCCTCGAGCACCTTCTTGCCCTGGGCGTGCACCCCGGCGTCGAGGGCGACGACGGTGCCGGACCCGTCGGGACGGGTACGCGCGCGCTCGGCAAGCTCCGCGAACAGCTCATCGAAGGTCTTCACGGTCTGCAGATCCTTCCATCCCGGCCCGGGCGCCGCTGCCCCGGGCCGGTCCGGATGCCACCGATCTCACACCGAAGTGGACGTCGTTTCCCAGCCGGTGGGATCAGAAGAGCGCGCCCTGCTCGAAGTCCAGCAGGTAGCGCTTGCGCTCCAGCCCGCCGCCGTACCCGGTCAGCGAGCCGTTCGCGCCCACCACGCGGTGGCACGGCACGATGATCCCGATCGGGTTCTTGCCGTTGGCCAGCCCGACCGCGCGGGAGGCGCCCGGGCTGCCGAGGCGGTCGGCCAGCTCGCCGTAGGACAGCGTCGTGCCGTACGGGATCTTCCGCAGTTCCGCCCAGACCCGCTGCTGGAACGGCGTGCCCGCGAACGCCAGTGGCACGTCGAACTCTCGCCGCTGCCCGGCGAAGTACTCCTTCAGCTCGGTTTCGGCGCGGACGAAGATCTCCGCACCCGGGTCGGGCTCGCCGAAGGTCGTCTCGTCCGGGCGGTGCCGCTGCTCGGTCATGTACAGGCCGCGGAGGGCGCCGTCCTCGGCGACCAGGGTCAGCGGGCCGCACGGGCTGGCCACGATGGCGTGGGTACGCATGGTTCTCCTGTCGGAAGGGGGTCAGGCGGCGGGCATCCGGTTGATCGCGTGATCGCCGGTGGCCCACAGGTGCTGGGTGGCGTAGGCGCGCCAGGGGCGCCACGCTTCGGACCGGGCGGCGACGGCCGCCGGGCCGCCGAGGCCGAGGGTTTCCGCCGCGTACTTGATGCCGAGGTCGGTGGGCAGGAACGCGTCCGGGTCGCCCAGCGCCCGCATCGCGATGCTCTCCACCGTCCACGGCCCGAATCCCGGCAACGCGGTCAGGGCGGCGCGGGCCGCGCCCCAGTCGCTGCCCGCGCCGAGGTCCAGTCCTCCCGCCAGCGCCTCGACCAGGGCCAGCAGCGTGCGACGGCGGCTGCGCGGCATCGCCAGGGTCTCCGGATCCAGCGAGGCCAGTGCCTCGGGCGACGGGAACAGGTGCGTGAGGCCGCCCTCGGGGTCGTCGACCGGCTCGCCGTGGGCGACGACCAGCCGGGCCGCGTGGGTCCGCGCCGCCGCCGTCGAGACCTGCTGGCCGAGCACCGCGCGGACGGCGAACTCGGCGCCGTCGGCCGTGCGCGGGACCCGGCGGCCGGGCGCGGCCGCGACCAGCGGGGCCAGCAGCGGGTCGGTGGCGAGCTGGTCGTCGACGGCGACCGGGTCGGCGTCGAGGTCGAGCAGGCGGCGGCAGCGGCTGGTGGCCGCCGGGAGGTCGCGCAGGTCGGCGAGGGTGAGACGGCAGGCGATGTGGCCGTCCTCGGGCCGCAGCGCCACGATGCCGTGGCCGTGCGGCAGCCGCAGCGTGCGGCGGTACGCGCCGTCCCGCCACTCCTCGACGCCCGGGACGCCGGTCGCGACGAGGTGGCCGAACAGGTTGTCCGGGCACAGCGGCCTGCGGTACGGCAGCCGCAGGACCAGCGCCCCGGCGGTGGCCGACGGCTTGCCCTTCGCACGCTGCCGCAGCTGCGTCGGCGAAAGGGCGAAGACCTCGCGGACGGTGTCGTTGAACGTCCGGATGCTGCCGAAGCCGGCGGCCAGCGCCAGTTCGGTCATCGGCAGGGTGGTCGTCTCGATCAGGGTCCGCGCGGTCTGCGCCCGCTGGGCCCGCGCCAGCGCCAGCGGACCGGCCCCCAGCGCGGCGAACACCTGCCGCTCGACCTGGCGGACGCTGTAGCCGAGGCGGGCGGCCAGGCCGCGGACGCCTTCGGTGTCGACGACGCCGTCGGCGATCAGCCGCATCGCGCGCGCCACCAGGTCGGCGCGCTCGTTCCACAGCGGCGAACCGGGACTCGCGTCGGGACGGCAGCGCTTGCAGGCCCGGAACCCGGCCTGCTGGGCGGCCGCGGCACTCGGGTAGAAACGCATGTTCCGCGGCTTCGGCGGCACCACCGGGCAGCTGGGCCGGCAGTAGATCTTCGTCGTCAGGACGGCGGTGTAGAACCACCCGTCGAACCGGGCGTCCTTCGCCTGCACGGCCCGTACGCACCGTTCGAAGTCATCGTGCACCGCTTCAGCATCGCGGACCCGGCGGGCGCGGGGCTAGCGGAAAAGCGACATGGTGGTGCTCAGCCGAGCAGGGCCGCCAGCGCCGGCACGTCGATGCCGACGAGCGACTCGCGGAACACCCGCCGCTCCCCCGCCTCGACCGGGACGTCGTTGGGGACGACCAGCACCGTGCAGCCCGCCGCGACCGCCGACGCCGTGCCCGGCGGGGAGTCCTCGACCGCGACGCACCGCGCCGGGTCGGCGCCGAGCAGTTCGGCCGCCTTCAGGTACGGGCGCGGGTGCGGCTTGTTGAGGCCCTCGACCTCGTCCCCGCACACCGTGACGTCGAAGAAGTCGCGGCCGATCGTGTTCAGCGCCAGCTCGGTCAGGTCGCGTTCGGTCGAGGTGACCAGCGCCGAACGCAGGCCCGCCTCGCGCACCGCCGTCAGCGCTTCCCGCGCGCCGGGCCGCCAGGGCAGCGCGTCGTCGAACAGCCCGGCCGTGCGGCGGCGGATCTCCGCACCCGTCGAGGCGATCGCTTCGGGCGTCACGGGAAGGCCGACGACCTCCAGCAGGTACGCGGACGTGTCGTCCATGTTGGACCCGACGAGCGTCATCCGCTGCTGTTCGGAAAGCTTGCCGCCCAGCCACTCCGCCGTCTCGTACAGCGCGACGTCCCACAGCTTCTCGGAGTCGATCAGCGTGCCGTCCATGTCCCACAGCACGGCGTCGAGTCCGTCCACAGTGGTCTCCTCCGGGTCTAGGTGTTGAAGTACTTCGCTTCCGGGTGGTGGCAGACGATCGCGTCGGTCGACTGCTCGGGGTGCAGCTGGTACTCCTCGGACAGCTTGACGCCGATCCGGCCCGGTTCGAGGAGGGCGACGATCTTCGCCCGGTCTTCGAGATCGGGACAGGCGCCGTAGCCCAGGGAGAACCTGGCTCCACGGTAGCCGAGCTTGAAGAACTCCTCGACGTCGTCGGGGTCCTCTGAGGCGACCGCCACACCGCCGGGGAAGGTCAGCTCGCCCCGGATGCGGCAGTGCCAGTACTCGGCCAGCGCCTCGGTGAGCTGGACGCCGAGGCCGTGGACCTCCAGGTAGTCGCGGTAGGCGTCGGCGGCGAACAGCTCGTTCGCGTAGTCGGCGATGGGCTGCCCCATGGTGACGACGGTCAACGGCACGACGTCGACCTCGCCGGACTCCCGCGGCCGGTAGAAGTCGGCCAGGCACAGCCGCCGGTCGCGGCGCTGGCGCGGGAAGGTGAAGCGCAGCCGCTCGGGTGCGTCCGGCTCGGGCTCGGTGAGCACGACGAGGTCGTCGCCCTCGCTGTAGCACGGGAAATAGCCGTAGACGACGGCCGCGTGGGCCAGGATCCCGTCGGCGGTCAGCCGGTCGAGCCAGTACCGCAGCCGCGGCCGTCCCTCGGTCTCGGCCAGCTCGTCGTACGTCGGCCCGGCGCCGCCGCGGGCGCCCTTGAGGCCCCACTGGCCCATGAAGGTCGCGCGTTCGTCGAGCATCGCGGCGTAGTCGGCAACGGGGATGCCCTTGACGACGCGCGATCCCCAGAACGGCGGCGACGGCACCGGCACGTCGGTGGCGACGTCCGACCGGGCGGGCGGCGGCGCCGTTTCTTCCTCGGCCTTGCGGGCCTTGCGTGCCTCGGCGATCCGCAGCGAGCGTTCCCGGCGTTCCTTCCGCTCCTGGCGTTTCTTCTCCGCCTCGGCGTCGATCAGCGGTGACTCGCCGCGCTTGGCGGCCATGATCGCGTCCATCAGCCGCAGTCCCTCGAACGCGTCCCGGGCATAGCGGACGTCGCCGAGGTACAGCTCGGTCAGGTCGTTCTCCACATAGGACCGGGTCAGCGCCGCGCCGCCGAGCAGCACCGGCCACCGCGCGGAGACGCCACGGGAGTTCATCTCCTGGAGGTTCTCCTTCATGATCACCGTGGACTTGACCAGCAGCCCGGACATCCCGATGGCGTCGGCGCCGTGTTCTTCGGCCGCGTCGAGGATGGCCGAGATCGGCTGCTTGATGCCGAGGTTGACGACCTCGTAGCCGTTGTTGGACAGGATGATGTCGACGAGGTTCTTGCCGATGTCGTGGACGTCGCCGCGCACGGTGGCGAGCACGATCCGGCCCTTGCCTGCGTCGTCCTCCTTCTCCATGTGCGGTTCCAGGTGCGCCACGGCCGCCTTCATCACCTCGGCGGACTGGAGCACGAACGGCAGCTGCATCTGCCCGGACCCGAACAGCTCGCCGACGGTCTTCATGCCGGACAGCAGCGTGTCGTTGATGATCTCCAGCGCGGGCCGCTGCGCCAGTGCCGCGTCGAGGTCCTCGGCGAGGCCGGTGCGTTCGCCGTCGACGATCCGCCGTTCCAGGCGCTCGAACAGCGGCAGCGCGGCGAGTTCCTCGGCGCGCGAGGCCTTCGACGACGCCGTGCTGACGCCCTCGAACAGGGCCATCAGCTCCTGCAGCGGGTCGTAGCCGTCGCGGCGCCGGTCGTAGACGAGGTCGAGGGCCACCGCGCGCTGGTCCTCCGGGATGCGGGCCATCGGCAGGATCTTCGAGGCGTGCACGATCGCGGTGTCCAGCCCGGCCTGGACGCATTCGTGCAGGAACACCGAGTTGAGCACCTGCCGCGCGGCCGGGTTGAGGCCGAAGGAGATGTTGGACAGCCCGAGCGTGGTCTGGACCTCGGGGTGGCGGCGCTTGATCTCGCGGATGGCCTCGATCGTCTCGATGCCGTCGCGGCGCGACTCCTCCTGGCCGGTGGCGATGGTGAAGGTCAGCGCGTCGACGATGACGTCGCACTCCCGCAGGCCCCAGTTGCCGGTGATGTCCTCGATCAGCCGGGTGGCGATGTCGGCCTTCTTCCGCGCCGTCCGCGCCTGGCCCTCCTCGTCGATGGTCAGCGCGACGACGGCGGCGCCGTACTCCCGCACCAGGGTCATGACCTGCGCGAAGCGCGAGTCCGGGCCGTCGCCGTCCTCGTAGTTGACGGAGTTGACCGCGCACCGCCCGCCGAGCCGCTGCAGCCCGGCTTCGAGCACGGCGACCTCGGTGGAGTCGAGCATGATCGGCAGCGTCGAGGCGGTGGCCAGCCGTCCGGCCAGCTCGGCCATGTCGGCGGTGCCGTCGCGGCCGACGTAGTCGACGCACAGATCCAGCAGGTGGGCGCCGTCGCGGGTCTGCTCGCGGGCGATCTCGACGCAGTCGTCCCAGCGGCCTTCGAGCATCGCGGTGCGGAACGCCTTGGAGCCGTTGGCGTTGGTGCGCTCGCCGATCATCAGCACGCTGGCGTCCTGCTTGAACGGCACCGCCTGGTACAGCGACGACACGCCCGGCTCGGGCCGCGGCCGCCGCGGGACCGGCGTGGTGTCCGCGACGGCGGCGGCGAGCTGCCGGATGTGCTCGTCGGTGGTGCCGCAGCAGCCGCCGACCAGGCCCACGCCGAACTCGCGGACGAACCCGGTCAGCGCCTCGACCAGCGCTTCCGGGCCGAGCGGGTAGACCGCGCCGTCCGGGCCCAGCTCCGGCAGGCCCGCGTTCGGCATCACCGACAGCGGGACCCGCGCGTGCTTGGCCAGCTGCCGCAGGTGCTCGCTCATCTCGGCCGGGCCGGTGGCGCAGTTGAGCCCGATGACGTCGATGCCGAGCGGCTCCAGCGCGGCCAGCGCTGCGGCGACCTCGGTGCCGAGCAGCATGGTCCCGGTGGTTTCGACGGTGATCGAAGCGAGGATCGGCACCTGCCTGCCTTCGGCGGCCATCGCCCGCTTCGCGCCGATGATCGACGCCTTCGTCTGCAGGATGTCCTGGGTGGTTTCGACGATCACCGCGTCGGCGCCGCCGGCCAGCAGGCCGCGGACCTCCTCGCGGTAGGCGTCACGCAGCGTGGTGAACGGCGCGTGGCCGAGCGTGGGGAGCTTCGTGCCCGGGCCGACCGAGCCGAGGACGAACCGCGGGCGCTGCGGCGTCGCGAACTCGTCGGCGGTCTCGCGGGCCAGCCGGGCTCCGGCTTCGGCCAGTTCGAAGATCCGCTCGGTGATGCCGTACTCGGCGAAGTTGGCGAAATTGGCCCCGAAAGTGTTCGTTTCGACGGCGTCCGCGCCCGCCTCCAGATACCCGCGGTGGACCGAGCGCACCACGTCCGGGCGGGTGACGTTGAGGATCTCGTTGCAGCCCTCCAGGCCGCCGAAGTCGTCGAGGCTGAGGTCATGGGCCTGCAGCGCGGTGCCCATGGCCCCGTCGGCCACCAGGACACGCGTGCCGAGAGCGGTCAGGAACGGTGACGACCCGCGATCGGACATGCTGAACAGCGTAAGGCCGGTGGTCGTAGGCTGGTCCGGTGAGTGAGCCCGTCGACGAGACCCCGCGGCCGCCCGGCGGCCGCCCCGAACCCTCCCGGCCACTGATGGTGGTCGCCTTCGAAGGCTGGAACGACGCAGGTGACGCGGCCAGCCGGGCGGTCGAGCACCTGCAGCTGAACTGGGACGCCACCCCGCTGGCCGAACTCGAGCCGGACGACTACTACGACTTCCAGGTCAGCCGCCCGACCGTCCGGATGGTGGACGGCGTCACTCGACGGGTGGACTGGCCGACCACGCGGCTGTCGGTGTGCCGTCCCGACGGCTTCGACCGCGACGTGGTGCTCGTCCAGGGTCCCGAGCCGAACATGCGCTGGCGCGCGTTCTGCGCCGAGCTGCTGGAGCACATCCAGCAGCTCGACGTCGCGACGGTGGTGACGCTCGGTGCGCTGCTCGCCGACACCGCGCACACCCGCCCGGTCCCCGTCACCGGGACGGCGTACGACAAGGACACCGCGTCGCTGTACGGGCTCGACCTGAACAACTACCAGGGCCCGACCGGCATCGTCGGGATCCTGCAGGACTACTGCGTGCAGGCGGGCATCCCGGCGGTGTCGATCTGGGCGGCCGTGCCGCACTACGTGTCGCACCCGCCGTCCCCGAAGGCGACGCTGGCGCTGCTGCACAAGCTGGAGGACATCCTCGACGTCGAGATCCCGCTGGGCGCGCTGCCGGAGCAGGCCGAGGAGTGGCAGCGCACGGTCAGCGAGATGGCCGACGAGGACGAGGAGATCAGCGAGTACGTCCGCAGCCTCGAAGAGCGCGGCGACGCCCAGAGCGAGGTCGCGGTCGAGGACGTCAGCGGCGACAAGATCGCCGCCGAGTTCGAGCGCTACCTGCGCCGCCGCGGCCGCGGCCAGGAGGGCTTCGGCCTGCGCTGAGTTCACCGGGGCCTGCTGGTGGCGAACGCCCGCGCGGGGTTCGCCACCAGCATGGCCGTCACAGCGTCCTCCCCGAGCCGCTTCGCCAGCCGGGGCGCGAGTGTCGTGAGCAGGTAGGACGCGCCGGGTTCGTGCCGGGCTGTCGCCGTCGTCGTGTCGCCGCCCAGCAGGATCTGCCCTCCATGCCCGGCGCCGACGAGGGTTTCCAGGCAGTCCGGAAGCCGCCAGTCGGTTGCGTGGTTGGCGCGCGATGGCCCGTCGAAGCCGAGGAACGTCCCGCGCGCGGCGATTTCGCGTAGCAGCGCATCGTCCGGGTTGCGGTTGAGGTGGCCGAGGATGACCCGGTCGGCGGGCACTTCGTGCGTGTCGCACAGCAGGCCGGCGACCTCCAGGGCGGCCGTGCCGTGTTCGAGGTGGACGGCGATCGGCGCGCCGGTCTCCTGGTGGGCTACCGCGGCGGCGGTCAGGGTCGTCCGGGCGTGGTCGTCGAGGGTGTGGAAGGCGCCGGCGACCTTGATCAGCCCGGCCCGCGTGCTTCCGGTCAGGTCGTCGACGAAGATCCGGGCCAGGTCGTCGACGACCTCGCGGACCACCTCGGGCGCGTAGTGCGCGGCGCGGTGGAAGCCGGTGGCCGCGACGATGTGCACGCCGGTTTCCCGCGACAGCCGGGCCAGGTCGCCGATCCTGCGGCCGAGCCCGTACGGCGTCCACTGGACCAGCGCCGAGCCGCCGGCCGCCTTGAAGTCGAGGAGGACGTCCCGCGCCGGTTCCACCTCGTCCAGCTCCTCGCCGGGCAGCAGCTTCGAGGCGAAGAAGAGGTGGTCGTGCGAGTCGGTGACGCCCAGTTCGGCCGGGTCGATGTCGCCCAGCACCGTGCGGATTACCCCAGTCATGCCACCCATCGTAACGCCTCAGGCGTTACACTTGGCGGGTGCCGGAAGACTTCCGCCTCGACATGGGCGCTCCCTGGCTGAACCTGCTCGCCACCCGCGGCCGCGCGTTCGGCGCGAAGCCGGTCGAGCGCCTGCCGACGCCCGCCCGGCTGGCGGAGTGGCTGGACCTGGCGGAACTGACCCCGCGGGCGCGCGTGACCGACGCGGACCTCGCGGCCACGCACCGGCTGCGGGAAGTCCTGCGCGACCTCGCCCAGCCGGTGGTGCGCGGCGAAGCCCCGCCACCCGCGGCGATCGGGGCACTGGCGGAGTTCCTGACCGGCGAGCCGGTGCGCTTCGAGGCGGGCTTCCACCGGACCCCGCCCGCCGACACGACGGCCGCCCTCGGGCGGCTCGCCTCCCAGGCGGCCGACTGGCTGACCGGCCCGCTGCGCCACGACCTGCACGTCTGCCCGGAGGACGACTGCCGCGGCGTGTTCGCCGACCCGGGCGGACGGCGGCGCTGGTGCCCTTCCCCGGCCTGCGCAAGCCGCGGCCGGGTCCGGGCACTCAGGCAGCGGCGGCGCGCGGAATCCTGAGCAGGCCGCCCTCAGTTGAGCTGCACGGAGTTCAGCAACGTCAGCGCCGCCTGCGCGTTGGCACGCGAGCTGTTGATTTCGACGGTGTAGGCCCCGATCTTCCGGTACTGGCGAACCGGCAGCGGGTCCCGCGGAGACGCGCTTTCCGTGGTGCCGGCGGGCGAGACGAACATCGAGAAACACCGGCTGTCGAGCGGCGCCTTCCCCAGGACGGCTGCGGGGCAGAGGACCAGGGTGTTGGCCTCGGGCTCGCTGGTGAACGCACCGATCTCCAGCCCGTCCGGGACCTGCGCCGACTTGAGCGGCGACGCGAGCACCGGCGGGGTGGCGCGGATCTTCCCCAGCAGCGAAAGCATTTCCGCGGCGGTCATCGGCTTCGTGGTCCGCACCCGCATCCACCGATCCGGTCCGTCCTGCCACGTCACCGACGCCGGGTCCGCGATCTGACCGGCGGTCGCGGGTTTCGCAGGCAGTGCCGTGCGGGGTGCGGTGCCGTCATGGACGTCGATCTCGAACCCGTACCGATGGTTCTGCCCGTAATGGAGACCGACGTGGTGCGGCTGGACCGACCACAGCTGCAACTCCCAGGAACTGTCGTCGAGGCTCACCGACGGCGCGGCCGGGGGTACCTCCGCGGCCGACGGCGGCGCGTCGGGCAGACGGCTCGCGAGGGCCGCCGGAGGCACCCCCGGGGTCTCCGCACCGAACATCCCGATGACCCCCGCGCCGAGGGCGGCCACCGTGAGCGTCACCGCGGCGATGCCGGTCGTGCGGCGCCGACGAGTGGCCGCGTCGCCGGGGTCGGGCATCACCCCTTCATCGAGGCGCACCGGTCAGGACGGCCAGAGGATCCGGCGCATCGGCACCGGTCCCCGCGCCCGCTTGCGCCATTCGCGCGGATAGCCCAGTGACACCTCTTCGAAGCGGACTCCGTCGGCCTCGGTCGTGCGCGGGATGTGCAGGTGGCCGTAGACCGCGATCTCCGCGCGGTAGCGCACGTGCCAGTCCTCGGTCTTCGTCGTGCCGCACCAGAGCGCGAACTCCGGCCAGTACAGCGGTGCCGTCGGGTGGCGGTGCAGGGGCCAGTGCGACATCAGGATCGTGCCGTGGTCTTCGGGGATCGCGTCGAGGCGTCCGGCGCTGATCTTCAGCCGGTCCTCGCACCACGCCTGACGGCTCGGGTACGGGTCCGGGTGCAGGAAGTACTCGTCCGTGCAGACCACGCCGGCGTCGCGGGCCTGGCGCAGGGCCTCCTCCAGGGTCGCGCCCTCCGCCTCCGGGGTCCGCCAGCTGTAGTCGTAGAGCAGGAACAGCGGCGCGATGGTCAGCGGCCGGTCCCCGCCCCGCCAGACGGGGAACTCGTCCTCCGGGGTCAGCACGTCGATCGCCCGGCACTGCTCGACGAGGTACTCGTAGCGGGCCTGGCCCCGCAGCTGGCACGGGTCCCCGTTGGTGGTCCACAGCTCGTGGTTGCCCGGCACCCACACGACCTTCGCGAACCGCTCGCGCAGCGTCTTCAGCGTCGCGATGGTGGCTTCGGCGCGCTCGGCGACGTCACCGGCGACGAGCAGCCAGTCACCGGGTGTCTCCGGCACGACGGAGTCGAGGATGGGGCCGTTGCCCTCGTGGGTCACGTGGAGGTCGCTGGTCGCGAACAGATGCGGCACCCCTCCACCGTAACCACCACGGCCACCGGGCTTCCGCGAAACGCCACTTCTCGCGTGCGGGACTCAGCATCAGCACCCCGGCGAGGACGTACACCCCGGCCTGGACGTTCAGCAGGAGGGCGGGCCCGGTCACCGCGACGAGCGTGCCCGCCAGCAGCGCACCGAGGGTCGTGAAGGTCGCGACGGCCGCGAACGTCGTGCTCAGCACCCGTCCGGCGCGCTCCGGCACGACCGCGCCCTGGATCTGCGACAGCGTCCCGGCGCCGACGACCACGCCCGGGGCGCCGGCCAGGACGAACAGCCCGGCGTACACCCCGAGCGCCGTCGTCACCGCGGCCAGGTTCCAGATCACCGCCGACAGCAGGCCCAGCGCGAGGGCACCCCAGCCGAGCAGCGCGGCGGGCGCGGCCCGCCGCGCGACGGTGGCCAGCGCGAACCCGGCGGCCAGCCCGCCGATCGCCTGCACGCCGCGCAGCAGCCCGGCGTCGGCTTCGCTGCCGCCGAGCACGTCCAGGACGTAGACGACGAACAGCACGAGGAACATGCCCTGCGCCAAGGAGGTGCACACCAGCGCGAGCCCGGTGCGCCACAGCCGCCGGTTGTGCGTCAGCTCCCGGAGACCGTCCACCCAGGCCCGCGCCACCGGTTCACGCACGGCGGCCGGTGCGGGCGTGCCGACGCGGTGGAACGGCTTGGCCAGCAGCGCCGCCGCGACGACGAGGACGGCGAGGTAGCCGGTGACGACGTCGGCGAGCCCGCCGAAGCCCAGCAGCGCGCCGCCCGCCCAGCCCCCGGCGAGCCGGGCGACGCTGCCGTTGACGCTCATCAGGCCGTTCGCGCCGGTGACCTCGGCGACGCCGACCAGCTCCGGGACCAGGGCGTTGCGTGCCGGTTCGAACACCGACGCCAGTGCCGCCTGCGCGGCCATCACCGCGTACACCACGGCGACGGCCGGCTCGCCCAGCAGCGGAAGCGCGACGACGGCGAGCCCGCAGCAGACGCCGAACAGCACCGCGCGGCGGTCCCACCGGTCGGCGACGACCCCGGCGACCGGGCTCAGCAGCACCGCGGGCAGCAGGCCCAGCACGATGCTCAGCGCCGTCGTCGCGGCGGAGCCGGTGCGCTGGAAGACGTAGACGGGCAACGCGACCTGCAGCATCCATTCCGCGGTCTCGCCGAAGAACGCCGCCACCCACAGCCGCGCGAACGCGGGCACCCCCAGCAGCTGCCTCATTCCTCCGCCTTCCCCGAGTGCTCGATGCGCGGGAACGCCCGCAGGCCGACGTGCACCGGCCGCGCGTCCGCCGGCGCGTCGGTCCTGATCGCGCCGACGTACGGCCGGACCAGTGCGTCGATCGCTTCGGTCAGCCGCGTCAGCTCCGCCGGTGTCACGCGCAGCGCGTACGCCGACAGACCGGACGCCGCGCGCCAATCCGGGTCGAGGTCTTCGAGGGAGTCCAGGTACCGCTGGGTCAGCTCCTGCTCGTGGGCCAGGCTCGCCCCGACGACGCCCAGCTGGGCAGCCCGGCGGCCCGGGTCGTCGGCGAACTCCCCCAGCTCGAGGCCGACCTGGCGGGCCCGCCACGGGCGCTCCCGGCCGTCCTCGGCGTCGGCCCGCTCGACCAGCCCGTACTGCGCGAGCTGCCGCAGGTGCCAGCTGCAGTTGGACGCCGTCGAGCCGACGGCCTCGGCGCACTCGCTGGCCGTGCGCGGGCCGACGGCGGTCAGGTGGTTCAGCAACGCCGAGCGCAGCGGGTGGGCCAGGGCACGCAGCAGCTCGACGTCCTCGATCCGCTTGCGCGGTGGCAGCTCGGCCATCGGCACTCCAGTCTGAAAGGATTCTTTCGAAAGTTATCTTTCAGAGTTGCCCCTGCCTGCGGCTTTGTCAACCGGCTTCGCTATGGTTTGCCCGGCAGTGACTGCGCAGGGCAGTGACTGCCTCGTCACCGAACCTGGGATGAATGGTGCCCGACCAGCGCGAACTCGCCACTGCCGCCGCCCTTGCCCTCCCCCGGTTCGTCGGTTCGACCGCGCTCTTCCACGCCGCCGTCGCCGGCCGCATGGGCGTCACCGCCACCGAGCTGCACTGCCTGCACCTGCTGCACGGCGGCGTCAGCGACTCCCCCACCGAGCTGGCCCGGCTCCTGGGCATGTCCACCGGCGCGTTCACCCGCCTGCTCGACCGGATGGAGCAGCACCGGCTCGCCGAGCGCGCCCCGGATCCCGCGGACCGGCGGCGGCTCGTCGTCCGGCCCCTGCCGGACCGGATGGCCGAACTGGCCGAGCTGTACGCGCCGATGGCCCGGTTCGTCGGCGAGCGGCTCGCCCGCTTCGACCGCCGCCAGCTCACGGCGTTGCTGGAGTTCCTCACCGACGGCACCGCGGCGGCCGAACGGTCGACCGAGCAGCTGCCGGATGTGACCCAGGCCATAACCCGTTGACTAACTCTACTGATGTTGCGTTAACCTGGTTCCACTATGAGGAACTGAACCGCGCCCATCCCGCCTGAGGCGGCACCCGGTCGAGCCGACGCTCCCGCGTGCCACGACGCCCGGCCGGGAGCTCCGCTTCTTCTTCCCCCAGGGCTCGGTGATCGCACATGCATACCCTTTTCCCGTTGCAGGCCAAGGACGTCGTCTTCGGCTACGGCACCCGCGTCGTCCTCGACGGCGTCTCGCTGACCGCCTCGGCCGGGCAGCGCCTCGGCCTGGTCGGCGAGAACGGCACCGGCAAGTCCACGCTGCTGCGCCTGCTCGCCGGGCTCGAAGAACCCCGCTCCGGCGAGGTCCTCCGCGGCCCGGACGTCGGGTTCCTGCTGCAGGAACTGCCGTTCCCGGCCGAAGCCACCTTCGCCGACGTCCTCGACGACGCGCTCGCCGAGATCCGCGCCGCCGCGGCCCGGCTCGACGAGCTGACCGCGGCGATGACCGACCGGCCGGACGACCCGGCCGTGCTCGACGAGTACGGCCGCGTCCTGGAGTGGGCCCAGGCCCACGACCTGTGGGACGCCGACCGCCGCGCCAAGCTCGTCTGCGACGGGCTCGGCCTTGGCGGCGTCGACCCGGACCGGCGGCTCGGCACGCTCTCGGGCGGGCAGCGGTCCCGGCTCGGCCTGGCCGCGCTGCTCGTCCGGCAGCCGGAAACGCTGCTGCTCGACGAGCCGACCAACCACCTCGACGACGCCGGGATGGCGTTCCTCGAACGGCATCTCACGCAGCTGACCGGGATCGTGGTGCTGTCCTCGCACGACCGGGTGTTCCTCGACGCCGTCTGCACCGACATCGTCGACCTCGACCCGGCGGTGGCCGACCGGCAGGCCGGCGGCGCGGTCCGCTACGGCGGCAGCTACAGCGACTACCTCGGGCACAAGAAGGCCGAGCGCGCCCGCTGGGAGCAGCGCTACGCCGAAGAACAGGAGGAACTGAAGGAGCTGCGGGAAACCGTCGCGGTCACCGCCCGCAACGTCGCCTACGGCCGCGGTCCGCGGGACAACGACAAGTTCATCCACCACTTCAAGGGTGCCCGCGTCCAGAAGACGATCTCGCGGCGGGTGCGCGACGCCGAGCAGCGGCTGGAAATCCTGGAACGCGACCAGGTCCGCAAACCGCCTGCGCCCCTGCGGTTCCGCGCGGAGCTGACCGGCCGGGCCACCGGCGACGGCCCGGCGATCTCGGTGCGGTCCCTGGAGGTGCCGGGACGGCTGCGGCTGCCGCGGCTGGACGTCGACGGCTCGGCCCGGCTGCTGGTCACCGGCGGGAACGGCGCCGGGAAGTCGACCCTGCTGTCGGTGCTGGCCGGACGGCTCACCCCCGCGTCGGGCTCGGTCCACTTCGGACACGGCGTGCGCGTCGGGCTGCTGGAGCAGGACGTCACGTTCGAAGGGCCGGAGCGGACCGCGGCGCGGGTGTACCGGGACACGCTCGGCGAGGACGCTCCCCCGCTGAGCCAGCTGGGCCTGCTGGCTTCGCGCGACCTGCGGCAGCCGGTCGGGGCGCTGTCGGTGGGCCAGCGGCGGCGGCTCGCGCTGGCGATCCTGCTGGCCGAACCGCCGGACGTGCTCCTGCTGGACGAGCCGACGAACCACATTTCGCTGACCCTGGCGGAAGAACTGTTCGCGGCCCTGGACACCGCGCCCGGCGCCGTCGTCATCGCCTCCCACGACCGCTGGCTGCGCCGCGACTGGTCCGGCGACCACCTCCACCTGGCCGACGGCCGGCCGGCTGCCGTATAGGCCGTTATACGCCGGTGAGGGGGCGCCACTTTCACGTGAAAGTGGCGCCCCCCAGGCCGTCAGAGGGCGATGCCGAGGAGGGCGTCGACGGCGTTGCGGATCAGGCCGGGGGCGGCCGGGTCGGTGCCGTCGCGACGGAGGGCTTCGCTCGCCCATGCGTCGATCGCGGCCAGGGCCTTCGGCGTGTCGAGGTCGTCGGAGAGGTGGTCGCGCAGCCGGGCGACGGTGTCCTCCGCGGACGGGCCGGTGGCCAGCGACACGGCTTCGCGCCAGCGGGCGAGCCGGGCTTCGGCGTCCGCGAGCAGCTCGGCGGTCCACGGGCGGTCGTCGCGGTAGTGCCCGGCGAACAGCGCCAGCCGGATCGCGCCCGGGTCGACCCGGTCGGCCCGCAGCCGCGAGACGAACACCAGGTTCCCGCGCGACTTCGACATCTTCTCGCCGTCGAGGCCGATCATCCCGGCGTGGACGTAGTGCCGGGCGAACGGGCCGTCCTTGGCGACGGCCTCGGCGTGCGCCGCGCTGTACTCGTGGTGCGGGAAGATGAGGTCCGAACCACCGCCCTGGAGGTCGAAGCCGAGGCCCAGCCGGTTGACCGCGATGGCGCTGCACTCGATGTGCCAGCCCGGGCGGCCCGGGCCCAGCTCGGACTCCCACGACGGCTCGCCCTCGCGCGCGACCCGCCACAGCAGCGCGTCGAGCGGGTGCCGCTTGCCGGGGCGGTCGGGGTCGCCGCCGCGCTCGGCGAAGAACTTCGCCATCGTCTCGGCGTCGTAGTTCGACTCGTAGCCGAACTTCCCGGTCGCCGCGTGGTCGAAGTAGATGTCCGGGAACCGCTCGTCGTCGGCCCGGTAGGCGGCGCCGTTGGCCAGCAGCTTGGCGATGACCTCGACGATCTCCGGGATGCTCTCCACGGCCCCGACGAACTGCCGCGGCGGCAGCACCCGCAGCGCGGTCATGTCCTCGCGGAACAGCGCCGTCTCCCGCATGCCCAGCACGACCCAGTCGTCCTGGTCACGCTCGGCCCGCTCCAGCAGCGGCTCGTCGATGTCGGTGACGTTCTGCACGTAGTGGACGTCGTGCCCGTTGTCCCGCCACACGCGGTTCACCAGGTCGAAGGCGAGATACGTCGCGGCGTGCCCCAGATGCGTCGCGTCGTAGGGCGTGATGCCGCAGACGTACATCCGGGCGGTGGCGCCGGGCGCGGTCGGGCGGATCTGCCCGGTGGCCGTGTCGTGGAGCCGCAGCGGGCGGGGGGTGCCGGGGATGCGGGGCACGTCGACCGATGACCAAGTCTGCATACCTCGACTGTAAGGGCTGCCCGGTCCGGCGTTCCCGAGCGGTGGGACGAGCCGTACTCGCGCGTAGGATTGGCGGGCCGGTTGCTTGCGCATCGACCGCACGACGTCGCCGTGACCTGGCTCACGCTGACGGCGTAGCCGATCAGCGTGTCGGCCGCGGCCGCTTCGGCGAGCGCGACGCCCACCCGACCCTGGTCGGCGCGTCGGCGATGGTCGTGCAGTGCGACGGCAGTGCCGCGAGGTTGTTGCGCACCGAGGCCAAGTCGTGCAGCCGCGGGTCCTACCGCCGCGTGCGCAGGTAGTCCCCCACCACCGCCGCACCGAGGCCGTCGAGGTCCGGGGCCACCACGCGGCCACCCGAGCGGCGGGCGATCAGGTCGACGAACGCCGTCAGCCGCGGGTCGTCGCCGAGGCGGAACACCGAGATCGACGCGCCCAGCTTTGCCAGGCGGTCCACTTCGGACAGTGTCTTGAGGAGGGTCCGGGGCTGGGGCGGGTAGTCGAAGACCGCTTCGCCGTCCGGTTCCAGGTGCGCCGTCGGCTCGCCGTCGGTCACCATCAGCACCACCGGCTGCGCGTCGGGGTGGCGGCGCAGGTGCTGCCCGGCGAGCAGCAGCCCGTGGTGGGCGTTGGTGCCCTGCTCCCACGCGCCTTCCAGGCCGATCAGCTCCGGCAGCTCCACCGACGTCGCGTACCGGCCGAAGGTGATCAGCTGCAGCGCGTCGTTGCGGAACCGCGTGCTGATCAGCTGGTGCAGTGCGAGCGCGGTGCGTTTCATCGGCAGCCAGCGGCCTTCCTGCACCATCGACCACGACGTGTCGACCAGCAGCGCCACCGCCGCACGGGAACGGTGCTCGGTCTCGACCACCTCGACGTCCTCGACGTCGAGCCGCACCTGCCGCTCCCCCACCGAAACCGACCGCAGCACGGCGTTGCGGATGGTCCGCGGCACGTCCCAGGGCTGCATGTCCCCGAACCGCCACGGCCGCGACGCGCCGGTCGGCTCGCCCGCCGCGCCCGCCGACTCCGTCTCGCGCTCGCCGGTCTTGCCGCGCAACGCGTTGACGATGTCCGACAACGCCGTCTCGCCGAGGCGCCGCAACGCCTTGGGCGACAACCGCAGCGAGCCGTCGGCGGCCCGTTCGAACAGCCCCTGGCGGCGCAGTTCGCGCTCCAGCTCGGCCAGCCGGCGGGCGTCGACGCCGGCGTCCTTGCCGAGCTGGCGTTCGAGCGCCTCCAGGTCGATGTCCTCCAGCCGCGCACCCGGGTACGCCTGCCCGAGCTGCTCGGCCAGCGCGTCCAGCTCGGCGAGGTCCTGCATGGCCTGTGCGCCTTCGCCCATGCCGAGCGGGTTCCGGCCGCGGAAGCGCGCCGACCCGGTCCAGTCCTCGCCCGGCCGGGCTGCCCGCAGCTGACTGTCCAATCGGGACAGCTGCTGCGCCAGGCGCGGGTCGCCGAAGGCCTGCTGGGTCAGCTCGGCCAGTTCCGCGCGCTGCTCGGCCGACATCGAGTTGAGCATCCGCTGCGCGGCCGCCGAACGCTCGGCCAGCGCGTCGATCAGCTCCTCGACGGTGCGCGGGTTCTCCGGGAAGTACTCGCCGTGCTTGCCCATGAAGTCGTCGAAGCGCTGCTGGACGTCCTCGTCGCCGCGGGCGTGCGCTTCGAGGAGGTCGTTGAGGTCGGCGAGCATCTCGTTGATCCGCTCGACGTCCTCGGGCCCGGCGTTCTGCAGTGCCTGTTTCATGCCCTGGAACCGGGACTCCATCAGCTCCCGGCCGAGCAGGTCCTGGATCTTCCGGTAGTTCTCGCGGCCTTGTTCCGACCGCCAGTCGTAGTTCGCCAGCTCGTTGACGGCCGCGGCCGTGCCGGGCGGCAGCGCGTCGAGCTGCGCCTCCCGGAACCGGGCGTCGTCGTCCGGGTCCGGGAACAGCTCGCGCCGCTCGGCGTCGAGGGCTTCCTGCAGGAGGCGCTGGACCTCCTGCAGGGTGCCGTCGAGGTTGTTGCGCCGCTGGATCTGCGAGCGGCGCTGCCACAGCCGGCGGGTCAGCTCGTCGAGGCCGGCGGTGCGGTTCGTGCCGCGGCGCAGCATTTCCTCCAGCGCCGCCCGCGGCGAAGCACCGGCCATGACGTCGCGGCCGATCTCGTCGAGCGCGTCACGCAGGTCGGCAGGCGGCGCGAGCGGGTCCGGCCCGTCGTGCCACGGGCCGTAGGAGTAGCCGTCGGGAAGCGGGATCGCGGTCATCGGCCGTAGACGGTCGTCGCGTCGTCGGAGTCCTTGGCGAGCCTGCGCGACAGGAACAGCGATTCCAGCGCGAGTTCGACGGCGGCCGCGATCCGCCCGGCGGGTTCGTCGGCGGCGACGCCGGCCCGCTGGGCGACCTCGTGCAGGACGGGCAGTTCCGGCAGGGCGGCGAGGACGTCCTTGCCCGGCACGCGCTCGCCGGTGGACACCAGGTGGCCGTCGGCGACCGCGTCGGCCAGCGGCCGCAGGTCCAGCCCGGCGAACCGGTCGCGCGCGGTTTCGGCGATCGCCAGCCGCAGCAGGTGCACGAGGTGCTCGATCTCGCGGCCTTCTTCGCCGGGCTCGAACTCGATCTTGCCGCGCAGCACCGACGGCACGGCGTCGAGGTCGACCGGGCGGGCCACCGCGGGCTCCTCGCCGGTCAGCGCCGAGCGCCGCAGGGCGGCCGCCGCGACGGTTTCCGCCGCGGCGACGGCGAACCGCGCCGAGACGCCGGAACGCTGGTCGATCACCGTGGACTCGCGGAGGTTGCGGACGAACCGGGCCAGGACTTCCAGCAGCGGCTCGCCGACTTCGGCGACGAGGTTCGCCTCCTGCCGGACCACCGCCACTTCCGATTCGACGTCCAGCGGGTAGTGGGTGCGGATCTCGGCGCCGAAGCGGTCCTTGAGCGGGGTGATGATCCGGCCGCGGTTGGTGTAGTCCTCGGGGTTGGCGGTGGCGACGAGCAGGACGTCCAGCGGCAGCCGCAGGGTGTAGCCGCGGACCTGGATGTCGCGCTCCTCCATGACGTTGAGCAGCGCGACCTGGATGCGCTCGGCGAGGTCGGGCAGCTCGTTGACGGCGACGATGCCGCGGTGGGCGCGCGGGACCAGCCCGAAGTGGATGGTCTCGGGGTCGCCGAGGCTGCGGCCTTCGGCGACCTTCACCGGGTCGACGTCGCCGATCAGGTCACCGACCGAGGTGTCCGGCGTGGCCAGCTTCTCGGTGTAGCGCTCGGAGCGGTGACGCCAGGCCACGGGCAGGTCGTCGCCGAGCTCGGCGGCCCGGCGGATCGACGCGGGCGTGATCGGCTGCAGCGGGTGCTCGCCCAGCTCGGCGCCCTCGATGACGGGCGTCCACTCGTCGAGCAGCCCGGCGAGGGTGCGCAGCAGGCGGGTCTTGCCCTGGCCGCGTTCGCCGAGCAGGACGACGTCGTGGCCGGCCAGCAGCGCGCGTTCGAGCTGCGGCAGCACGGTGCGGGAGAACCCGACGATGCCGGGCCAGGCGTCTTCGCCGTTCTTGAGCGCCTGAAGGAGGTTGTCGTGGATCTCGCGGGCGATCGGCCGCGGCTCGTACCCGGCCGCGCGCAGGGCCCCGGCAGTGCGGGGAAGAGCGTCTGGAACTGCGTTCACCCGTTCGACGCTACTGCGGGATCGCCGGTGCGTCGACGTGGAGCAACTCCAGCGTGGGCGCGCTCCGGGCCGGGGCGGCGGGCCGGGTAAAATAGGGCGTCGTGTGCCGTCCCAGTGCGACTTTCGCGGTCTGGTCGAGCGCGTGGCTGAACGGAGCCGCGGCGTCCGACGACGTACTCGACGCCCTGCTCGCGTGGGGTGAGGCCCACGACGTGGTCGCCGCCGACGCGGCCGCGGCGGAGGCGTTCGGCCTCCCGCTGGCCTTCAACCGGGCGGCCACCCCGGTCCAGCTGCTGATGGCCCTGCGTTCGCAGGGAGCGAAATCCCTCCACCTGGTCCTCCCGGTCCCCGGCGACGTCCGCGGCCTCGGCGGCGGCGGCCCGTTCACCGAAGCGGCGTTGCGGGCGGGCGACGCGGTGGTGCTCCCGGACCTCGGGTTCGGCCTGGTGCCGGAGCCGATCGCGGAGGGCTTGGTCCGCTGGACGGTCTACTCGCTGACGTCGCCGACGCCCCCGGAGTACTTCGCGCTGGGCGAGGCGGAACACGGCCTGACGGACGCGATCCGGGCCAGCGCGGGCGCGTTGCAGACGCTGGACGTGGCATCGGACCGGCCGGGCGTGCGCGCGGAGCTGTCGGCCCACCTGCGCTCGCGGCCCCGGGTCGACTGGCCCGCGGGAACGCCCGGCCGCGCGCTGCGGGTGCTGCAGCGCGCGGAGGAGATCGCGGCGATCCTGGTGATCGCGTCATCGGACGACCCGGGCGGCGCACTGTCGGCTTCGGCATCGACGCTGCGGGCACAGGCACTGCGCCCGCTGTCGGACGCGGTCCGGACGGCACGCTGCGCGGCGGTCAACGAAGCGGTGCGGGTGTTCGCGGAGTCCGCCGCCCGGGAAGGCTGAGGCTTGCTAGCGGGCCGGGCGCTTGGCCGGTTCGCAGCAGCCGATCGCGCACGGGGCGCCGTTGATCGTGCAGCCCGCCGCCGGGAACGACGAGAGCTTGCGTGGCTCCACTCCGTGCGTGTGCTCGCGGACCAGCTCCACCACCAGCTCCGCGAAGCGCGGGTCCGCACCCGCCGTCGCCGCGCGGGCGAAGGCCATTCCGTGCTCGGCCGCGCGCTCGGCTGCCTCGTTGTCCAGGTCCCAGACCACCTCCAGGTGATCCGAGACGAACCCGATCGGCGACACGACCACGCCGGGCACCCCGGCTTCGTGGAGAGCGTCGAGGTGGTCGACGATGTCCGGCTCCAGCCACGGCACCTGCGGCGGCCCCGAGCGCGACTGCCACACGACGTCGTACTCGGCGATCCCGGCCTCGGCCGCCACCAGGCGGGCCGCCTCCGCGATCTGGCGGGAGTAGCGGTGGCCGCCCTCCGACGGCGGGCCCGAGGCGATGTCCGCGCTCGTGGGCACCGAGTGCGCCGTGAACACCGTGCGGATGCCCGGCCGGTTGCCCAGCGACGCGTGCGCCGCCCGGACGCCGTCGGCGACCGCCGAGACGAACAGCGGGTGGTCGAAGAACTGCCGGATCTTCACCAGTTCGGGGGCACCGTCGCCGACCGCCGCGCGGGCGCGCTCGATGTCCTCGTCGTACTGGCGGCACGCCGAGTAGCCGCCGTACGCGCTCGTCGGGAACACCAGCACCCGGGACGCGCCCGCGGCCGTCAGCGCCGCCAGGGTGTCCTCGACCATCGGATGCCAGTTGCGGTTGCCGAAGTGCACCGGCAGGTCCATGCCGGCGGCCGAGAGCTGCTTCTCGACCGCGGCGATCGCGTCGCGGTTCAGCTTGTTGATCGGCGAGACCCCGCCGAAGTGCCGGTAGTGCTCGGCGACCTCCAGCAGCCGCTCCCGCGGCACCCCCCGGCCACGGGTGACGTTCTCGAGGAACGGCATGACGTCGTCGGGCCCTTCCGGACCGCCGAACGAAAGCCACAGCAACGCGTCGAATTCCACCCCGTCATCTTGCCGCTGTGGCCGGTCGCACGCTGACGCGGGCCCGTTATGAATCGACCAGTCCAAAACACTGGTACGGTGGCGGCATGGCCAGGCCACGGGAGTTCGACGAGACCGCCGCCGTCGAGCGGGCGATGCACGCGTTCTGGGACCACGGCTATGAGGCGACCTCCACCCAGGACCTGTGCGAGGCCACCGGGCTCGGCCGCAGCAGCGTCTACAACACCTTCTCCAGCAAGCGAGCGCTGTTCCGGCGGTCGCTCGCACACTACAGCGCCCGCGGCCTTGCCGGCCGGAAGGCGATCCTCGAAGGCCCCGGCACGGCCGCCGAGCGGATCGCGGCGATGTTCGACGCGCTCGTCGAGGAGGAACTCGCCGACGGCCGCCGCGGCTGCCTGGTCGTGAACACCGTCGCCGAACTGGGCACCCCCGACGACGACATCGGCGCGCTCCTGCGCCAGGACACCGAGCAGCAGCTCGCCCTGCTCGCCGGCTGCGTGCGGGAAGGCGTGCTCGACGGCAGCGTCCGGGACGGCCGCGACCCGGCCGACGTCGCGGAGTTCCTGCTGAGCACCATCTCCGGGCTGCGCCTGATGTCCCGCCGCGGCGCGAGCGGCGAGGCCATGCACGCGGTCGCCGACCTCGCACTGGCCGCCATCACCCGCTGAGCCTTCCCACCGAAGCCGTCCAGTGGCGTGACCACGTTTTGAACTGATCGATACACAACATAGGAGGATCCGTGCCCCTGGCCGTCTTCGTCCTCGGGCTCAGCGTGTTCGCGCTGGGCACGTCCGAGTTCATGATCACCGGCCTGCTCCCCGGGATGGCCGCCGACCTGGGCGTGAGCATTCCCGACACGGGACTGCTGATCTCGGCGTTCGCGGTCGGCATGGTCGTCGGCGCGCCGCTGCTGGCCATCGGCACCCTGCGGCTCCCCCGCCGCCGCACGCTCCTGGTGCTGCTCGGGGTGTTCGTCGCCGCGCACGTCGTCGGCGCGCTCGCCGAGGGGTACGCGGTCCTCTTCGCGACCCGCGTCGTCGCCGCGCTGGCCTGCGCGGGCTTCTGGGCGGTCGCCGCCGCGACGACGATCGCGCTCGTCCCCGTCGACCGGCGCGGCCGCGCCATGGCGGTGCTCGTCGGCGGGCTGACCGTGGCGAACATCGCCGGCGTCCCGGCCGGGACGTTCCTCGGCCAGCACGCGGGCTGGCGGGCGGCGTTCTGGGCGGTCGCGGCCGTGACGCTGGTCGCCGTGGCCGGTGTCGCGGCCCTGGTGCCCGAAACGACCGGCGACGCGATCAGCGTCCGCGGCGAGCTGCGGCTCTACCGGCGCGGCCGGGTCTGGCTCGCCCTCGGCGTGATCGCCTTGCTGCAGGCCATGATCTTCGCCGCGTTCAGCTACCTGGCCCCGCTGCTGACCGAGACCGACGGCCTCCCGGAAAGCTGGGTGCCTGCGGTCCTCGCGTTGTTCGGCGCTGGTGCCCTGATCGGGATCACCGCGGGCGGGCGGCTCGCCGACCGCCGTCCCTTCGCGACGCTCTACGGCTGCCTCGGCCTCGCGCTGGCGGCCCTGCTGGTGCTCGCCCTGACCACCGACCCGCTCGTCGCGGTCGCGGCCGTGCTCGTCTTCGGCGTCGCCGGGTTCGGCGCGAACCCGGCGCTGAACGTCCGCGCCTACCAGGTCGCCGGGGACGCGCCGACGCTCGTCGGGGCCAGCACGACGGCGGCGTTCAACGTCGGCAACACACTCGGCCCGTGGCTGGGCGGCGTGGCGATCGACGCCGGGCTCGGCTTCCCGAGCGTGGCCTGGACCGGCA
The DNA here is from genome assembly GCF_040064235.1 of Amycolatopsis melonis. NCBI lineage: Bacteria > Bacillati > Actinomycetota > Actinomycetes > Pseudonocardiales > Pseudonocardiaceae > Amycolatopsis > Amycolatopsis melonis. The sequence goes on along the minus strand of NZ_JBDZYD010000012.1, from coordinate 85,257 downwards.
TCGCCCTCGGGGTCGCGACACTGGCCGCGCTCACGGTCGCTTTGGTGGTCCAGCGGACCGACGACCGTGAGCGCGTCACCGTGTGAAGCGTCAGATGCCGAGGGCGTGGACCCCGCCGTCGACCATGATCATCGAGCCGGTCGTGGCGGGGAGCCAGTCCGACAGCAGCGCGCAGACGCTCTTGGCCGTCGGGTCCGGGTCCGAGCTGTCCCAGCCCAGCGGCGCGCGGTCGCCCCAGCCCTCCTCCAGGTCCACGAAGCCCGGGATCGACTTCGCCGCCATCGTCTTCATCGGGCCCGCGCTGACCAGGTTGACGCGGATGCCCTGCGGGCCCAGCTCCTTGGCCAGGTACCGGTTGACCGACTCCAGCGCGGCCTTCGCGACGCCCATCCAGTTGTAGACCGGCCACGCCACCCGGGCGTCGAAGTCCATGCCGACGACCGAGGAGCCGCGGCCCAGCAGCGGCAGGCACGCCTTCGTCAGCGACATGAACGAGTAGGACGAAACCTCGACCGCGGTCTTCACGTCCTCGGCGGGCGCGTCCATGAACGGCGCGCCGAGGCAGCTCTGCGGGGCGAACCCGATCGAGTGCAGCACGCCGTCGAGGCCGTCGACGTGCTCGCGGACGCGGTCGGCGAGGCTGTCGAGGTGCTCCTGGTTGGTGACGTCCAGCTCCAGCACCGGCGCCTCCTGCGGCAGCCGCTTCGCGATGCGCTCGACCAGCGACAGCCTGCCGAAGCCGGTGAGCACGACCTTGGCGCCCTCCTGCTGCGCGATCCTGGCCGCGTGGAAGGCGAGCGACGCGTCGGTGATGATGCCGGTGATCAGCAGGCGCTTGCCTTCGAGCAGTCCGGGCACTTGTCCTCCAAGTCTTGGTTCGGGATCAGGGAAAACTTCAGTGGCCGAGGCCGAGGCCGCCGTCGACCGGCAGCACCGCGCCGTTGACGTAGCCGGCTTCGTCGGAGGCCAGGTAGCGCACGGCGGCGGCGATCTCCGACGGCTCGGCGTACCGGCCGGAGGGCACCTGGGCGAGGATCTCCTTCTTGCGGTCCTCGGGGAGCTGGTCGGTCATGTCGGTGCGGACGAACCCGGGCGCGATGACGTTCGAGGTGATGTTGCGCGACCCCAGCTCTCGCGCCAGCGAGCGGGCGAAGCCGACCAGGCCCGCCTTCGACGCCGCGTAGTTCGCCTGCCCGGCCGAGCCGGAGAGGCCGACCACCGAGGAGATGAAGATGAACCGGCCCCACTTGCCGCGCAGCATGCCGCGCGAGGCGCGCTTCGCGACGCGGTAGGCGCCGGTCAGGTTCGCGTTGATGACGCGCTCGAACTGCTCGTCGCTCATCCGCATCAGCAGCGTGTCGTCGGTCAGCCCGGCGTTGGACACCAGCACCTCGACCGGGCCCTGGTGCTCCTCGACCAGCTTGAACGCCGCGTCGACCTGCTCGGTGTCGGTGACGTCCGCCTGGACCCCGAACAGGCCCTCCGGCGCGCCCGAACCACGGTGCGTGACGGCGACCCGGTGCCCCTGCTCGGCGAGGTCCCGGGCGATCGCCAGGCCGATGCCCCGGTTGCCCCCGGTGACCAGAACGGACCGTCCCACAGTGTTCTCCCTCTTCGTGATGCGTGCGCTGATGTCGGGCACGAGGTTATCGGCAGCGCCGCCGGGTCGCGCACCCGCGCCCGGGGCGGTCCGCGACCGTCCTAAGCGGGTGTTAGGAACCGCCTCCCGACCTTGCTGGTTACCCGCTGGTTGGTCACCGTGAGTCGCAACACAGGAGGTCGACGATGACAACCCGGATCAGTCCACCGGCCGCGGCGCCGGTCAGCGAAAAGCGCGTGATCGGCAACGTGCTGCGCGGCTCCATCGGCAACTTGGTCGAGTGGTACGACTGGTACGCCTACGCGGCGTTCACCACCTACTTCGCCAAGTCGTTCTTCCCCACGACCGACACCACGGCCGCGTTCCTGGGCACCGCGGCCGTGTTCGCCGTCGGGTTCCTCATGCGCCCGCTGGGCGGCTGGATGCTCGGCCGGTTCGCCGACCGGTTCGGCCGCCGCAGCGCGCTGGTGCTGTCGGTGTCCCTGATGGCGGGCGGCTCGCTGCTCATCGCCGTCACGCCCAGCTATCACACGATCGGCATCGCCGCGCCGATCCTGCTGCTCACCGCTCGCTTGATCCAGGGCCTGTCGGTCGGCGGCGAGTACTCCACCTCGGCGACCTATCTGTCCGAAGTGGCCACTCCGGGCAAGCGCGGCTTCTACTCCAGCTTCCAGTACGTGACGCTCTACGGCGGCCAGCTGCTGGCGCTGGGCCTGCAGCTGATCCTGCAGGTGATCCTCACCGAGCAGCAGCTGACGGCGTGGGGCTGGCGGATCGCGTTCGCCGTCGGCACCGTCGCGGCGCTGGCCGTGCTGTGGCTGCGGCGCGGCATGGACGAGTCGGCGAGCTTCGAGCGGGAGTCCGGCGGCCGGACCGGCAAGGCCGCGGGCGAACGCGGCACGCTGCGCGCGCTGGTCAAGTACCCCAAGGAGATCGCGCTCGTGGTCGGCCTGACCCTCGGCGGCACGGTCGGGTTCTACACCTTCGCCACCTACAGCCAGAAGTTCCTGGAGAACACCGCGCACATCCCGCGGCGGCAGGTCACCATCGTGCTGTTCTGCGCGATCCTCGTCGCGGCGATCCTGCAGCCGCTCGCCGGGCGCCTGTCCGACCGGATCGGGCGCCGCCCGCTGCTGCTGTTCTTCGGCATCGGCGGCACGCTGCTCACCGTCCCGCTGATGACGGTGATGGGCTCGACGCGCAACCCCGTCGGCGCGTTCTTCCTCGTGCTGGCCGGGCTGGTGATCGTGGCGGGCTACACCTCGATCAACGCGATCGTGAAGGCCGAGCTGTTCCCGACGAAGATCCGCGCGCTCGGCGTCGGGCTGCCGTATGCGCTGACTGTGGCGATCTTCGGCGGCACGGCGGAGCTGATCGCACAGGCGCTGAAGAGCGCGGGGCACGAAACGGTCTTCTTCTGGTACGTCGCGGGCTGCGTCCTGGTCTCCCTGATCGTCTACGGCACAATGCGGGAAACCTCGAAGACCTCCGAGCTGGAAGAACGGCCGGAAGAACGCTGACAAGGGGATGGCCGTGCGCGTGCTCCTCGTCGAAGACGACGCGGGTGTCGCCGGCGCGCTTGCCGAGTCGCTGCACGCGCGCGGTCATCCCGTCACCCTCGCCGGCCGCGGCGCCGACGCCCTGCACCGGCACCGCGACGCCGACCTCGTCCTGCTCGACCTGGGCCTGCCCGACCTCGACGGGCTGGACGTGCTCCGGAAGATCCGGGCGGTCTCGCCGGTCCCGGTGATCGTGCTGACCGCCCGCGGCGACGAACGGTCCGTGGTGCGCGGCCTGCGCCTCGGCGCGGACGACTACCTGACGAAACCGGTCCGGCTGGCCGAGCTGCTGGCCCGGATGGACGCCGTCGTGCGGCGCGCGGTCGCCCGGACCGCCCCGGCAGGCGACGTCGTCCGGATCGACGACGTCGAGATCGACCTCGGCGCCCGCCGCGTGCGGGTGGCCGGGCGCGACGTCGGGCTCACCACCAAGGAGTTCGAGATCCTGGCCGTGCTCGCCGCCCGGCCCGGCACCGCGGTCAGCCGCCAGCAGCTGATGGACGAGGTCTGGGGCGACGCCTACCTCGCGGTGTCGCGCTCGCTCGACGTCCACCTGACGCAGCTGCGCGCGAAGCTCGACCGGCCGGGGCTGCTCACCACGATCCGCGGCTTCGGCTACCGGCTCGGCCGGGACTGAGCCCGTGCGCACCCGGCTGCTGGTCGTCCTGGTCGCCCTCGCCCTGGCGGTGGTCGCGGCGTTCGCCGTGCCGCTGCTGACCGCCACCGCCGACCAGCGCACCCAGCAGCTGGTCATCTCCCGCGCCGCCGACGTCGACCGGTTCGTCGTGCTGGCCCAGCAGGCCGTCGACACCCGCGACGCCGCGGCCCTCGTCGCCGACGCGGCGCGCTACGCCGAGCTGTACGGCGAAGGCGTGGTCATCGTCGACGCGCGGCGCGTCCCGCTGGTGCAGGCGGGCGGGCTGACCGCCGCCGACCCGGCGGTGCGCGAGCTGGTCGAGGCGGCGATGCGCAACGAACCGGCGCCGCGGGTCGCCCGGCTGGACCCGTGGTCGGCCGAACCGGCCTACTTCGCCCGCCCGGTCGGCACCGGCACCCGGGTGTCCGGCGTGGTCGTGCTCCGGGCGTCGGTGACGACGGCGGCCGCGGACGTCGCCACCCGGTGGGGCACGATCGGCGCCGGGGCACTGCTGGTCGCGGCGGTGTTCGTGCTGCTCGCCGTGCTGCTGGCCCGGTGGATGGTCCGGCCGCTGCACGAGCTGGAGACCGGGGTGCTGGCCGTCGCCGCCGGGCACCGCGCGCACGTCCCCGAACGCGCCGGGCCGCGCGAGCTGCGGTCGCTGGCCGCCGAGGTCAACCGCATGTCCGAAGCCGTCCTCGAAGCCGCCGAGCAGCAGCACCGGCTGGTCGCCGACGCCTCCCACCAGCTGCGCAACCCCATGGCGGCGCTGCGGCTGCGCGTGGACTCCCTCGCCCACCAGGTCGAGGGCGACAGCGCCACCTACCGGGCCACGGTCGCCGAGGTCGAACGCCTGGAGAAGCTGCTGGACGGCCTGCTGGCCCTCGCCCTGGCCGAAAGCACCGCGACCCGCGTCGCCGCCGGCGGCGCGGACGAGGCGTGCGACCTCGCCTCGGTGCTCGCCGAACGCGTCGACGCCTGGCGCCCCGCCGCCGAGGACGCCGGCGCGGTGCTCGTGCCGCCGCCCGGCCACGACGAGCCGGTGACCGTGCGCTGCCCGGAAGGCGAGCTCGCGCAGATCCTCGACGTGCTGCTGGACAACGCCGTCCACTACGCCGGCCGCGGCGCGACGATCACCACGAAGTGGGAAACCGGCGCCACGACCGCCACGCTGGTCGTCGCCGACGACGGCCCCGGACTGTCCGAAGAGGACAGAGCGCGGGCGACCGAGCGGTTCTGGCGGGCCGGCGGCGAAGGCGCGCCCCGCGGGACCGGGCTGGGGCTGGCCATCGCGCACCAGCAGGTCCGCACCCGCGGCGGCGTCCTGGAGCTGCGGCAGGCACTGCCCCGCGGTCTCGAAGTCCGCGTCACGCTGCCGCTGCAGGAGGTGCCGGAATGACGCTCACCCGCCGCACCGCCCTGCTCGGCGGTCTCGGGCTGGCACTGGCCGGCTGCTCGCCGTCCGGCTACACCGGGCCGGAGCGCGCGGTCACCATCGCGGCAGGCGAACGCGGCGGCTTCTACCTGGCCTTCGCCGAGCTGCTGGCGGCCGAGCTGAGCCGCGCCGAGCCGCGGCTGCACGCCACCGCCGTGCCGACCGAGGCGAGCGTCGCCAACATCGGCCTCGTGCAGCGCGGGCAGGCCGACCTCGGGCTCGTGCTCACCGACGTCGCCCAGACGGCGTTGCGTGGCGAGGCGCCCTTCAGGCAGAAGGTGCCGTTGCTGGCGCTCGGCCGCGTCTACGAGAACTACCTGCAGCTGGTGGTGCGGGCGGACGGGCCGATGCGCCGCCTGGCCGATCTGGCGGGCCGCCCGGTGTCGCTCGGCGCGAGCGGTTCGGGCGCCGCCCAGCTCGGCGAGCGCCTGTTCGCCAAGGCGGGCGTGACGGTGGACGCACGGCATCTGCTGTTCGACGACGCCGTGCACGCGCTGGCCGAGCGCCGCGTCGACGCCATGCTGTGGTCGGGCGGGGTGCCGACGCCGAAGCTCGCCGACCTGACCCGCACGACGCCGATCGCGCTGCTGCCCCTGGACGCGGTGGTGCCCGCCCTCCGCGCGGCGTACGGCCCGGTGTACGACCAGGTCCAGGTGCCCGACGGCGCGTACCGCGGGGTCGGCGCGCTGGGCACGATCGGCGTGGCGAACCTGCTGGTCTGCTCCCCCGCCCTGCCCGCCGACGTCGCGGCGGCGGTCGTCCGGCTGCTGGTCGAACGCGCGACCGCGCTGGTGCCCGCGGAAGCCGTCGGCACGCAGTTCCTCGACGTGCGCACGCTCATCGGCACGCAGCCGGTCCCGCTGCAGCCGGGCGCGGCGGCCGCGTACCGGGCGCTGCACGGCTGACCGCTAGATTGGCCGGGTGACCGGATCCCGCCGCCCGATCGTCGAGATGCCGCTGCACGTGCGCTACCACGAGTGCGACGGCCAGGGCATCGTCTTCAACGCCCACTACCTGGCCTATGTGGACATGTGCGCCTTCGAAGCGGAGAAGGCGCTGTTCGGCTCGCACGACGAATTCCTCGCCCACGGCACGGATCTCGTGGTGGCGGAGGCGAACCTCAAGTTCCGCGCGCCGGCCCGGTACGACGAGGAGCTGGTGGTTTCGCAGTACGTGAACCACCTCGGCACGACGTCGATGATCACGGACTTCGAAATCCACCGCGGCGCGACGCTCCTGCTGACGGCGACCATCCGTTACGTGTTCATCGACCCGGCCACGCTGCGGCCCGCGCCCCCACCGGAGGCGGTCCGCAAGGTCTACGCGGCCACGCTCGAAGGCCGCGAGGGCTGAGCCGTGTTCCGCGTTCTCTTCTACCACCCGGAAATCCCGCCGAACACGGGCAACGCGATCCGCCTGGCGGCGAACACGGGCTGCGAGCTGCACCTGGTCGAGCCGCTCGGGTTCACGTTGGAGGACAAGCAGCTGCGCCGCGCGGGCCTCGACTACCACGACCTGGCCCGCGTCCAGGTGCACGCGTCGCTGCCCGCGGCCTGGGAAGTGCTGCTGCCGGCCAAGGTGTACGCGTTCACCGCCTCGGCGACGCGGCTGTACACGGATGTGGCCTACGAGCCCGGCGACGTGCTGATGTTCGGGCCGGAGTCGGTGGGCCTGCCTCCGGAAGTGCTGCAGGCCCCGGAAGTGACCGACCGCGTACGCCTGCCGATGCTGCCGACGAGCCGTTCGCTGAACGTCGCCAACACGGCGGCGATCACGGTGTACGAAGCCTGGCGGCAGAACGGGTTCGCGCTTCCGGACGCCTGACGCCTGCACGGCCCGGCACCGCAACGGCCCGGAAAAGGACGTGAACCACCCACCACCCCGGCCGTAAGGTCGGCAACCGTGACCGAAGACGACCCCGCAGACGGCTGGTTCCCCGAAAGCGTCGCCGCACGCTACGACGCTCCCGGCGGGGCCAACGATCCCGCCGTGGTGACCCCCGCGGTGGACCTCCTCGAAGACCTCGCCGACGGTCCGGTGCTCGAGTTCGCCGTCGGCACCGGACGGATCGCCGTCCCCCTCGCCGCCCGTGGCGTTCCGGTGAGCGGCATCGAACTCAGCCGCGCCATGGCCGCGCGGCTGACGGGCAAGCCCGGCGGCGACGCGGTCGACGTCACCATCGGCGACATGACCACGGCCCGCGTGCCCGGGCAGTTCTCGCTGGTCTACCTCGTCTACAACACGATCAGCAACGTCACCACCCAGGACGGGCAGGTCGACGTCTTCCGCAACGCGGCCGCGCACCTGCGGCCCGGCGGGCTGTTCCTCGTCGAAGTCGGCCTGCCGGACCTGCGCCGCCTGCCGCCCGGGCAGGACACCGTCCCGTTCGCCGTGGCGCCCGGCTCGGACGGTGGTGGCTATGTCGGGTTCGACCAGTACGACGTCGTCACGCAGCAGTTCACGTCCAACCACGTCACCGTCGCGGCCGACGGGACCGGGCGGTTCCGGCGCATCCCCTTCCGGTATGCCTGGCCTGCCGAGCTGGACCTCATGGCCCGCATCGCCGGGATGCGCCTGAAGCACCGCTGGGCGGACTGGGACCGCTCGGACCTCACCGCGGCGAGCACCCGGCACGTGTCCGTCTGGGAAAAGGCCCTCCGGTAGGTTCGCCGCATGCGACAGCAGTTCCTGGGGGCGCTCATCGGCGCCGCGTTCGGCACCGTCTTCGTCCTCGTCAACTCCGGTGCCCCGCTGCCCGCCGCGGCCGCCTGGGTGCTGCGCGCCCTCGCCGTCGCCGCCCTCGCTGCCGTCGTCGTCCTCGGCGTCCGGGCCGGTGGCCGTCCCACGCTCGACGGGCGGCCGATGTTCGGGCCGAACTACCGGGTGATCGTCGTCGGCGAGGTCGTGCTGCTCGTCGCCGGGTTCTTCGTGCTGAGCCTGCTGGACGCACCCGTGCAGGCCAACGTCGCGTGGATCGCCACCGTCGTCGGCCTGCACTTCGCCGCGCTCGCCTCGGCGTGGAAGACCCGTTCGATCCTCGTGGTCGGCGTGGTCCTCACCGTCCTCGGCGTCGCCGGGCTCGCCCTGCTCGGCAGCCCGGCCCTGCCGTGGGTCCCGTTCGTCAGCGGCGTCCTCTCCGGGGTCACTCTGCTCGGCGGCAGCCTGTACGGCGTCCGCCGAGCCTGAGTCACGGAAGCCGCTGGCCGAAGAACAGGCTCGCCGCCGCGCCGATCATGAGGACGAGCGTGCCGATCACCACCCACGGCTTGCTCGCGTCGGCGTCCTTGATCTCGTAGCCGATCTGCTCGCCGAGGTCCGCGTAGACCTTCTTCAGCTCCTCGGCGCTGGCCGCCTTGTAGAAGTCGCCGCCGGAGAGCCGGGCGATCTCCCGCAGCGACTCGTCGTCCACGCTCACCGGCTGGGCCTTGCCGTCGATGTCGACCGAGCCGTGCGTCGTGCCGAACGAGATCGACGAGATCGGGACGCCCGCCTGCTTCGCCGCCTGTGCCGCGGTGTATCCGCCGCGGGCGGCGTAGAGGTCCTCGGGCACGGTCTGCTTCCCGTCGGACATCAGCACGATCCGCGCCGGCGGCGGTCCCTCGGCCCCGCCGACCACGCTGGAGAAGCTCTCCACCGACTGCAGGGCCGCGAAGATGCCTTCCCCGGTGGCCGTCGACTGCGCCAGCTTGAGGTTCTCGATCGCCTTGATCACGCCGTTGCGGTCGGTGGTCGGGTTGACCAGCACCGTCGCCGTGCCCGCGAAGGAGATCAGGCCCAGGTTGATGCCCGGCGTCATGTTCCGCGCGAACTGCGTCGCCGCTTCCTGCGCCGCCTTGAGCCGCGTCGGGGCGACGTCGGTGGCCTCCATCGACAGCGACACGTCGATCACCAGCATCACGGTCGCCCGGTTGCGCGGCACCTTCTGCTCCGCGGTCGGCCCGGCCAGCGCGACCGTGAGCAGCAGCAGCGACAGCACGACGAGGACGGCGGGCAGGTGCCGGATCCAGCCCTGGCTCTTCGGCGCGACCTTCTCCAGCAGGTCCAGGTTGGCGAACCGCATGGTCCGCTTCCGGCGCGCCCGCTGCGCCAGCACATAACCGGCGGCGACCGCGGCGACCGCGATCAGCAGCAGGAACCACCACGGCGTGGCGAACCCCGTCAGGCTCATGCCCCCACCTCGCCGACGCTCGGCACGGCCTGAACCGGAAGCGCAGTGCCGAACGGCTCGGCCGCAAGCTCCCTCACGCCACACCCCCCGACCAGCGGCGCTTGCGGGCGACGACGAACCGCACCATGTCGGCGATCCAGTCGGCGTCCGTGCGCAGCGTCAGGTGGGCCGCTCCGGCGCGGCGCAGTCCGGCCGCCACCTTCTGGCGGTGGGCGTGGGCCGCGGCCCCGAACTCCTTGCGCAGCAAGGCCGACGCATGCACTTCGCGTTGCTTCCCTGTCTCCGGGTCGGCCAGCACGACGGTGCCCACCTCGGGCAGGTCGACGTCGCGCGGGTCGAGGACTTCGATCGCGATCAGTTCGTGGCGCCCGCCCAGCGCCCGCAGCGGCCGCTCCCACGAGCTGTCGCCCAGGAAGTCGGAGATCACCACGGCCAGGCCACGGCGGCGCGGCGGGCGGCGCAGCTGTTCCAGTGCCGCCGCGAAGTCGCCGCGGGTGCCTTCGGGTGCGCGCGGGGTCTCGGCGAGCTTGCGCACCAGCCCGCGCGCGTGCGGCAGCCCGCCGCGTGCCGGGATGCGGGTGGTTTCGGCGCCGGTGGAGATCAGCGCGCCGATCCGGTTGCCGCCGCCCCCGGTCAGGTGCGCGACCGCGGCGACCGCGCAGACCACCAGGTCCCGCTTTTCGCACAGCGCCGTGCCGAAGTCGAGGCTCGCCGAGAGGTCGGCGACGACCCATGTCTCCAGCTCGCGGTCGGCGACGGTCTCGCGGATGTGCGGGGTCGTGGTCCGGGCGGTGACCGCCCAGTCCATCCGGCGGACGTCGTCGCCGGGCTGGTACGGGCGTGCCTCGCCGGGCTCGGACCCCGGCCCCGGCACCAGGCCGAGGTGGTTGCCCTGCAGCAGCCCGTCGAGCCGGCGGCGGACGTCGAGCTCCAGCGTCCGCAGCCCGGCTTCCATCCGGTCGCCCCGCAGCACCGGCGGCGCCCACGAAGGGCGGACGCCCTTCTCGTTCTTCGCCATCGCCGGGTTACCTGACCGGCGCGCCCGCCGGGACCGGGCCGGGCCCGCCCTGCGGCCGGGCCGAGACCTGCGGCAGCGGCACGGTCTGCAGCACCCGCGTGATGATGTGGTCGATCGGCACGCCGTCGGCCAGCGCGTCGTAGGACAGCACGAGCCGGTGGCGCAGCACGTCCGGCACGACGTCGACGACGTCCTGCGGCAGCACGTAGTCGCGGCCGCGGACCAGCGCCAGCGCCCGCGCGGCGGCGATGATGCCGAGGCTCGCGCGCGGCGAGGCACCGTAGGACACCCAGCCCGCGACGTCGGCGAGGCCGTGCTCGTTCGGCGTCCGGGTGGTCAGCACCAGCCGCACGACGTAGTCGACCAGCGCGTGGTGGACGAACACCTGCGACGCGACGCCCTGCAGCCGGACCAGCTCGCTCGGGCTGAGCACCTCGTGCGGGGTGGGCGGGGTGACGCCCATCCGGTAGATGATCTCGCGTTCCTCCTCGGCGGAGGGGTACTCGACGACGATCTTGAACAGGAACCGGTCGCGCTGGGCCTCCGGCAGCGGGTAGACGCCCTCGTTCTCGATCGGGTTCTGGGTGGCCAGCACGAGGAACGGGTCGGGCATCGGGAACGTCTGCCCGCCGATCGACACGTGCCGCTCGGCCATCACCTCGAGCATCGCCGACTGGACCTTGGCCGGCGCGCGGTTGATCTCGTCGGCGAGCACGAAGTTCGCCACGACCGGGCCGAGCTCGACGTCGAAGCGCTCGGCGCCCTGGCGGTAGATGCGGGTGCCGAGGATGTCGGCGGGCACCAGGTCGGGGGTGAACTGCACGCGCGAGAACGAGCCGCCGACGACCCGGGCGAACGTCTCCACGGCCAGGGTCTTCGCCACGCCGGGCACGCCTTCGAGCAGCAGGTGGCCCTTGGCCAGCAGGCCGACCAGCATCCGCTCGACCAGGCGGTCCTGGCCGACGATGATCCGCTTGACCTCGAACACGGTCCGCTCCAGCAACTGGGCGTCCCGGGCCGGCGTCGCGGGCTGCTGCCCGTTCCCGCCCTCGGCGTAGCCGGGCTCGGTCACTCTGCCTCCTCGAAAGTTCGTGCGCCGCCCCCGCGACGGTGATCACGCGGTGCGACCGTACTGCGTCCCCCGGTTCTCCGTCCGTCCGGCACGCGGACGGCCGCGAAGGCCCCGGGATCAGCCAACACCTCACCCGGTGTGACACCTGTGAAGACCTTGCCCGGCCCGGCGGCGCGGCCGAGGATGCTGAGGTGACCCGTGTCAGGCTCGCCGAGCTGGTCGCCACCCTGTCGCTGGTGGCCGACCTCGGGATGGGCCGCCCGATGGAACGGGTCCTGCGCCAGACGGTCATCACGCTCCGGCTGGCCGACGCGGCAGGCGCGGGCCACCGGATCCGGTCCGCCGCCTACTACACGTCGCTGCTGACGTGGGTCGGCTGCGCGGCCGACACGAGCGAGCTGGCCGAGCTGTTCGGGGACGAGACCGAGCTGTACGCCGACACCCACGACGAGGACCTCGCCGGCGTCACGATGGCGCTGTTCGTCGCGCGCCACCTCGGCGGCGGCAGCTCGCGGCTGCGGCGCGCCGGGCTGGTGGGCCGGTTCCTGGCCACGGCAGGCAAGCCGGTGCAGCGGGTGATGCAGGCACACTGCCAGGGCGCCAGCGAACTCGCCGAGCGCCTGCGGCTCGGCGAGGACGTCTCCCGCCCGCTGCTGCAGGCGTTCGAACGCTGGGACGGCCGCGGCGTGCCCGGGCTGGCCGGCGGCGACGAGCTGGCCCTGGCAATGCGGCTGGTCCACCTCGCCGACAACGTCGAGGCCTTCCACCACACCGCGGGCGTCCCCGGCGCGCTCGCGGTCGCCCGCGAACGCCGGGGCACGCAGTTCGATCCCCGGCTCGTGGACTGCTTCCTCGACCACCACGCCACGGTGCTCGCCGGGCTGGCCGAGATCCGCGCGTGGGACGAGGTGATCGCACTCGACCCGCGCCTCGGCGAGGAGCTGCCCGACGACGAGCTGGACGAGGCGCTGCAGGCGTTCGGCGACTTCGCCGACCTCAAGTCGCCCCACCGGCTCGGGCACTCCCGCGGGGTCGCCGCGCTCGCCGCGGCCGCGGCCGGGCGGCTCGGCCTGCCGGAGCCGGACGTCGCGCTGGTGCGCCGGGCGGGCTGGCTGCACGACATCGGGATGATCGGCGTGCCGAGCGGGGTGTGGAACGCGGTGAAGCCGTGGTCGCTGGCCCAGCGTGAGCGCGCCCGGACCCACCCGTACCTGACCGAGCGGATGCTGGCGAGGGTGCCTGCGCTGGCCCCGGTGGCGCGCTGCGCGGCCCAGCACCACGAACGGCTCGACGGCTCGGGCTACCCCCATGGGCTCTCCGGCGACGCGCTGCCGGTCACGTCGCGGGTCCTCGCGGCCGCGGACGTCTACCACGCCCTCGGGGAGCCCCGTCCGCACCGCGCGCCCCTGCCGGCTGCCGCGGCCGCGGAAGTCCTCGCCGGGGAAGCCCGCGCCGGCCGTCTCGACGGCCCGGCCGTCGACGCCGTGCTTGGCCGCGGCCGGACGGCGGGTGCGCCGGGCCCTGCCCGCCCAGCCCGGGCTGACGGCCCGGGAGACGCAGGTCCTGGTGCAGCTCGCGCGCGGGCTGTCGAACCCGGAGATCGCGGCCGCGCTGACCGTGTCGCGCAAGACCGTCTCGACCCACCTGGAGCACATCTACGCGAAGCTCGGGGTCTCGACGCGGACCCAGGCGGCGCTGTTCGCGATGCGGCACGGGCTGACCGGCCAGGACATCGGGTAGCTGCCCGATCCGCGCGGCGCCCGGCGGCCGTAGAACTGCGGCATGACCACGCACACCACTGCCGCCGCCGGCTTTCTCGACGGGCTGGCCTGCCAGGACTTCGACCGGCTGGCCTCCGCGATGGACGGCGACGCCCACCTCAGCGCCCTGGTTCCGCGCGGGCTGCGGGAAGCACACGGACCGGAGGAAATCCGGGCGACGTTCGCCCGCTGGTTCGGCGACACCGACGACTTCACCCTCGTCGACACGGCCGTTGACGAGATCGGCGCCCGGCTGCACCTGCGCTGGCGGGCCCGGCTGCGGGCCGCCCGCCTCGGCGACGGCTGGTTCGTCGTCGAGCAGCAGGCGTTCGCCGACACCACCCCCGACGGGCGCATCGCCCGGATGAGCCTGCTCTGTTCCGGCTACTGCCCGGACGGGCACTGAGAACCGAAGAGATCGGAGACCACCATGCCCCGTTACCTCGTCGAGCGCGAGATTCCCGGTGCCGGCCGCCTCACCGCGGACGAGCTGCACGCGATCTCGGCCAAGTCCAACCAGGTGCTGGCCGGCATGGCCGGGCGCGCGCAGTGGGTGCACAGCTACGTCACCGACGACGCGATCACCTGTGTCTACCTGGCCGAAAACGCCGACGCGGTGCGCGAGCACGCGGACTGCGGCGGCTTCCCGGTGACCACGATCCGCGAGGTCACCACGGTCATCGACCCGGCGACCGGCGAGCCCGCCTGACGCTCAGCGGTGCCGCTCGAGGTCCTCGGGCGTGTCGATGTCGTCCGCTTCGCCCCGTTCCGCCGGGACCTCGGTGACCGCCAGGCCGCCGAGGACCCGGCGCAGCGACGCGTTCTCCACCTGCTCCGGCAGCGCGGCCTTCAGCGCCGTGAGCCGCCACGCGCCCAGCAGCCACTGCCGGATTCCGGCCGCGTCGACCAGGACCGCGCCGTCGCCGTCGCCGAGTGCCGCGAGCAGCCTGTCCACTGTGGACCGGCGGACGCCCGGGAGGTCGCCGGCCAGCAGCACCACCGCCTCGACGTCGCCGGGGACGAACGCGAGCCCCGCGGCCAGCGCCGCGACCGGGCCCGTGCCCGGCACCGGCTCCCGCGTCCACACGACGTCGAAGCCCGGCCGCCGTGGACCGACGACGACCACCCGCTCGGCGCCGTCGAGGGCGTGGATCGCGCGGGCCAGCAACGGCTTGCCGCCCACCGACAGCGCCGGTTTGTCCACACCGGACAGTCTGCGGGCCGAGCCACCGGCCACCACGATCCCCGCGTAGCGCACCCACGGAACCCTAGCGGCCCAGCACCAGGTAGGTGAACCCCAGCACGCCCCGGTAACCGCCGACGTACTCGCGCAGCCGCCGGTCCACCCACTCCCGCACCTGCGGCGCACGCGGATCGGCCGGGTGGGCCAGCAGCCACTCCTGCCAGGCCGCGCGCGACGACGACTCGAAGTCGTCCCATTCGAGCCCGTCGGCGGTGCTCAGGTGCAGCACCCGCCAGCCTGCGGTGCCGGCGGCTTCCAGCAGGCCGGGCAGGGACGGCACGTCCGGGCCGAAGATCTCCTCGGCCTCCGGCGACGGCGGGGCGGCCCAGTAGCCGTCGCCGTAGAGCAGGCGGCCGGACGGGACGACCTCGGCGAGCCGTTCGAGGGCCGCCCGCGCCGAGCCGAAGGCGTGCGACGCGCCGATGCAGAACACCCGCTCCACCGGACCCGCCCAGGCCGCGGCGTCCGACGGCACCCACTCCACCCGCCGGTCGAGGCCGCGTTCGCGGGCGGCCGCACGGCCGCGGTCCAGGGCGTCCGCATCGGTGTCGACCGCGATGCCCCGCAGGCCGGCGGTCCGGCCGAGGGCGCGCAGCAGCAGCTCACCCCAGCCGGCGCCGAGGTCGGCCAGCAGGCCGGGGCCCAGTGCCATGCGGTCGAGCAGCAGTTCGGCGTGTGCTTCCGACAACGGCGCGTTCCAGCGCATCCGGGTGCGCCGCAGCGCGTTCAGTTCGTCGTCCACGCCGCCGATCCTGGCGGGCGGCGGCCGGGCGGTCGACCGGGTTTCAGCCCACCAGGCGGGTCGCGTACGGCATGATGCCGCCGTAGCGCACCGGCGCGACCCGGACCCGCAGGCCGGACTGCGGCGCCTCCACCATCTGGCCGTTGCCGAGGTAGAGCGCGACGTGGTGGATGCCGCCAGGGCCGCCCCAGAACAGCATGTCGCCGCGGCGCATCTGGGACAGCGGCACCTGCCGCCCCGCCGTGTACTGGTAGCCGCTGTAGTGCGGCAGCGCGCGGACCCCGGCGAACGCGTAGATCATCAGGCCCGAGCAGTCGAAGCCGATCTTGTTGTAGTCGCCGTACATGTCGGCGACGCCGCCGTCGCGGATGCCGCGGGTCGGGCCGCTCGCGTTGCCGCCGCCCCACGCGTACGGCGTCCCGAGCCGTGACAGCGCCCGGGCGATCACCGCCTCGATCGACGAGCCCGCCGGGCCCGCCGGGGCCGGATTGCCCGCCGGACGGCCGCGCCCGGCCGCGGCCAGTGCCGCCTGTCGGGCGCGTTCCTCGTCCTCGCGCTGTTTCTGGGCCAGCCAGTCCTGGTAGCGCTGCCGCTGTCCCTGCAGGCCGCTGACCTTGGCCTGCGCGGCGTACAGCTGCTGCTCGACGGCGGACTTGTCCTGTTCGAGCCGGGTGTTCTGGGCGGACTGGGCGGTCTGCGCCCGGACGGCGGCGGCCTGCGCGGCGTCGGCGCCCTCCTTGGCCTCGCGCGCGGCGTCCTGCTTCTGCTGGGCGATCTCCGCGGCCTTGCGGGCGGCGGCGTCCTTGTTCGCCTTCTCGGTCTGCGCCTGCTGGAGCCGGTCGAGGGCGTTGAGCCGGTCGCCGCCGACGGCGTCGAGCAGCTGGGCGCGGGCCAGCATGTCCTTGGGGCTGTCGGCGCTGAGGTAGGCCGAGAGCGAGCCGACGGTGCTGCCCTGCTGGAAACTCGCCGCGGCGAACGTCCGCAGGTCCGCACGGGCCTTCTCGATGGCTCCCGACGCCGCGTCCGCCTCGGCCCTGGCGGCCTTCGCGTCGTTCTCCGCCTGCGCCGCCGCGTCCTGCGCGGTCTGCAGGTCGACGAGGGCCTTGTTGGCCTCTTCCTGCTTCAGCTCGACGTCGTCCTGCAGCTGCGCCAGCTTCTGCTCGGCCTGGGCGAGCTGGTTGGTCAGCCTGCCGACCTCGCCCGCCTTCGCGTTCGCGTCGGCCTTGCTGGAGTCGATCTCCGAGTCGCTCGGGTTGGGCGGCGGCGGGGGCACCGCGAGGCTCGTGCCCGCCGCGCCGAACAGGATCACCAGGGCCAGCGTGCTCACGGTGAGTCCACGGCACCCCCGCCGTCCCTCACGCCGTCCCGCCACGACCGCCACCTCCGCTCACCAGCACACATCGCGTGTCACTGCAGTCACACCACTATCACAAGCATCAGAAGGAACTTACACACCGTAGGCACCAATTCCCCTCATTGAGGGACCCGCGCAACGGATGGCGCAGCCCACACCGCGTGTCGTCTTGAACCCCAAACAGGACGCGCGTACTGTTTGAAGGACCGCGAGGTGTGCCATCCCGGATCCGGTCCTACGGTGGGGGTGCGCAAGACTCGCCCCACCGAACCGACCGAACTGACCCGGGACGGCGCCGCACGGGCGCGGCGTCCCCGCCACTGGAGTTAGACGTGACCGCACCCGCCAGCAAGGACAGCTTCGGCGCCAAAGACACGCTGAAGGTCGGCGACGCCTCGTACGAGGTGTTCCGCCTGAACAAGGTCGAGGGCGCCGAGCGGCTGCCCTACAGCTTGAAGATCCTGCTCGAGAACCTGCTGCGCACCGAAGACGGCGCGAACATCACCGCCGACCACATCCGCGCGCTCGGCTCGTGGGACCCGAACGCCGACCCGTCGATCGAGATCCAGTTCACGCCGGCCCGCGTGATCATGCAGGACTTCACCGGCGTGCCGTGCGTCGTCGACCTCGCCACCATGCGCGAGGCGGTCACCGACCTGGGCGGCGACCCCGACAAGGTCAACCCGCTGGCCCCGGCCGAGCTGGTCATCGACCACTCGGTGATCATCGACGTCTTCGGCCGCGCCGACGCCTTCGAGCGCAACGTCGAGATCGAGTACGAGCGCAACCGCGAGCGCTACCAGTTCCTGCGCTGGGGCCAGGGCGCCTTCGACGAGTTCAAGGTCGTCCCGCCGGGCACCGGCATCGTGCACCAGGTCAACATCGAGCACCTCGCCCGCACGGTGATGGCCCGCAACGGCCAGGCCTACCCCGACTCCTGCGTCGGCACCGACTCGCACACCACGATGGTCAACGGCCTCGGCGTGCTGGGCTGGGGCGTCGGCGGCATCGAGGCCGAGGCGGCCATGCTGGGCCAGCCGGTGTCGATGCTCATCCCGCGCGTCGTCGGCTTCAAGCTGACCGGCGAGATCCCGGCGGGCGTCACCGCCACCGACGTCGTGCTCACCATCACCGAGATGCTGCGCAAGCACGGCGTGGTCGGCAAGTTCGTCGAGTTCTACGGCGAGAGCGTCGCCCAGGTGCCGCTGGCCAACCGCGCCACCATCGGCAACATGAGCCCCGAGTTCGGCTCCACCGCGGCGATCTTCCCGATCGACGAGGAGACCGTCCGCTACCTCAAGCTGACCGGCCGCTCGGCCGAGCAGGTCGCGCTGGTCGAGGCCTACGCCAAGGAGCAGGGCCTCTGGCACGACCCGTCGCGCGAGGCGTCCTACTCGGAGTACCTGGAGCTGGACCTCTCGACGGTCGTCCCGTCGATCGCCGGCCCGAAGCGCCCGCAGGACCGCATCGAGCTGTCGGACGCGAAGTCGGCCTTCCGCAAGGCAATCCACGACTACGTCGACGGCGAGCAGGTCGCCCCGCACACCAAGGTCGACGAGGCCGTCGAGGAGTCGTTCCCGGCGTCCGACCCGGCCGCGCTGTCGTTCAAGGACGAGGACGCGGTCGACCTCCAGTCGGCGGCCAACGGCGGCAGCGGCCGCCCGTCGAAGCCGGTCAAGGTGTCCTCGGCCGACCGCGGCGAGTTCATCCTCGACCACGGCGCCGTGGTGATCGCCTCGATCACCTCCTGCACCAACACCTCGAACCCGTCGGTCATGCTCGGCGCCGCGCTGCTCGCGCGCAACGCCGTGGAGAAGGGCCTGTCGGTCAAGCCGTGGGTCAAGACGTCGATGGCGCCGGGCTCGCAGGTCGTCACCGACTACTACACCAAGGCCAACCTGTGGCCGTACCTGGAGAAGCTGGGCTACCACCTGGTCGGCTACGGCTGCACCACCTGCATCGGCAACTCCGGCCCGCTGTCGGAGGAGATCTCCGCGGCCATCCAGGAGAACGACCTCACCGCGGTCTCGGTGCTCTCGGGCAACCGGAACTTCGAGGGCCGGATCAACCCCGACGTGAAGATGAACTACCTCGCGTCGCCGCCGCTGGTCATCGCCTACGCGCTGGCCGGCACGATGGACTTCGACTTCGCGACCCAGCCGCTGGGCCAGGACGAGAAGGGCAACGACGTCTTCCTGAAGGACATCTGGCCGACCGCGCAGGAGATCCAGGAGACCATCGACTACGCGATCACGCAGGAGATGTTCACCAAGGACTACGCCGACGTCTTCGACGGCGGCGAGCGCTGGAAGTCGCTGCCCACCCCGGAGGGCAAGACCTTCGAGTGGGACGCCGAGTCCACCTACGTCCGGAAGCCCCCGTACTTCGAGGGCATGACGCCGGAGCCGGCCCCGGTCACCGACATCACCGGCGCGCGCGTGCTGGCGAAGCTGGGCGACTCGGTCACCACCGACCACATCTCCCCCGCCGGCGCGATCAAGCCGGGCACCCCGGCCGCGCAGTACCTGACCGAGCACGGCGTGGAGAAGAAGGACTTCAACTCCTACGGCTCGCGGCGCGGCAACCACGAGGTGATGATCCGCGGCACGTTCGCGAACATCCGCCTCCGCAACCAGCTGCTCGACGACGTGCAGGGCGGCTACACCCGCGACTTCACGCAGGAGGGCGCCCCGCAGGCGTTCATCTACGACGCGGCGCAGAACTACGCGGCGCAGGGCATCCCGCTGGTGGTGCTGGGCGGCAAGGAATACGGCTCGGGCTCGTCGCGCGACTGGGCGGCCAAGGGCACCTCGCTGCTGGGCGTCCGCGCGGTGATCACCGAGTCGTTCGAGCGCATCCACCGCTCGAACCTGATCGGCATGGGCGTCATCCCGCTGCAGTTCCCGGCCGGCGAGTCGGCCTCGTCGCTGGGTCTCGACGGCACGGAGACGTTCGACATCACCGGCATCACGAAGCTGAACGAGGGCGAGACCCCGCGCACGGTGCACGTCACGGCCACCAAGGCCGACGGCACCAAGGTGGAGTTCGACGCGGACGTCCGCATCGACACCCCGGGCGAGGCGGACTACTACCGCAACGGCGGCATCCTGCAGTACGTGCTGCGGAAGATGACGCAGGCGTAAGGGTTCCGGTGTTCGTGAGGGCCTCCCCGCTCGGCTGAGCGGGGAGGCCCTTTCCCGTTACGCGGGCACCGCTTCCCACCGGACGCTGGACACCGAAGGCTCCAGCGACAGCCGCGACACCGCGGCCTCCATCTGGGCGTCGTCACGCTGGTCACCGACCAGCTCGGCGCGGACCTCGACCGTGTGGTCGGCGCGGTCGGTGCTCAGCACCGACAGCAGGCGGAAGTCCGAGCGGGTCAGCGACTGGACCAGCAGCGCCCGGACGTGGGCCTCGGTGGCGTCGCGCGTCACCGCCTGGAACGCGTACCGCGTCGGCGTCTCGTCGCCCGAGTCCGGGCGGCGGTCGACGGCCCGGCCGAGTGGCCGCAGCACCACGTTCACCCCGACCACGACGGCCGTCCCGGCCGCCGCGACCGCGTACAGCCCGGCTCCGGCCAGCGCGCCGACCGCGGCCGAGCACCACAGCGTCGCCGCCGTGTTGAGGCCGCGGACGTTGAGGCCGTCGCGCATGATCACCCCGGCGCCGAGGAACCCGATGCCCGAGACGATCTGCGCGGCCACCCGGGTCGGGTCGGCGTCACCGCTGGAGGCCAGCCCGCCGAAGCCGTGTGCCGACAGGAGCACGAACAGGGTCGCCCCGACCGCGACGAGGGCGTTGGTGCGCAGCCCGGCCATCCGGGCGCGGAACTGGCGCTCGAACCCGATGACGGCACCCAGGCCGACACCCGTGCCGACGCGCAGCAGCATTTCGAAGATGGTCATGATCCGGCTCTTTTCCGGCGTGCGCGCACTGCCGGACAGGGGGCGGCCGGACTCAGCCCAGCCGGAAACCTCCGGTGAGCGCGCGCCCGGCCGTCCGATGACTGTCCGCTGGCATGTGCCGCTCACCTCGCTTCCGTACTCGTGTTGATCAAGCTCCGCCACTGTACCGGACGAAGCCGGGGTGACGCCCGCGAGCGTCACCCCGGTCACGTCAGCCCTGGGCCGCCGCCGCGGTCTCGAACGGCTGGACGTTCGGCTGGAACACCTGCCCGCCCGCCGGGACCTTGAGGTCGGTCAGGTAGTCCGCCACCGCCTTGTCGACGCCGAGGGCGTCACCGAGGATGCAGTGGCCGAACGCGTCGACCGACAGCAGCCGGGCGTTGCCCAGCTCGGCCGTCATCCGCTGGGCGAACCGGTACTGCGTCGCCGGGTCGTAGTAGTTGCCGACCACGACCACCGGGACGTCGGTCCTGGCCTGCCACGGGCCGCGGTAGACGTCCGGCTTCTTCGCCGGCCACACCGGGCAGGCCGCCGTGTCGGCGAAGGCCTGGTAGCGGCCGAACGTCGGCGACTCGCGCTCCCACTGGGCGGCGATGCCGGGCACCTGCTCCTGCCGGATCTTGAACGGCTTGTCCGAGCAGTTGACGGCGAAGTAGGAGTCGTCGCCGGTGTACGGGCTGTCCGGGTTCTGGTCGGCGAGGCCCTGCTTGCCCGCGGTGATCACCTTGAGCTGCTGGGGCCGCAGGCTCTGCGTCTGCGCGCCCGCCGGGTGGACGGCCGTGTAGAGCGCCTGCAGGTCCTCGGCCAGGCCGGGGAACGCCGCCGGGTTGTAGAGCGCGCTCGACACCGAGCCGGTGAACCGGTTGATGTCGACCGATTCGCCGCCGGGCAGCGTGATCGGCTGCTTGCGCAGGTACTCCCGCAGCTCGTCGAACTTCGCCCGCGGCGTGCCGTCGCTGAACGCGCACTTCGCGCCCACCTGGTCACACCGCTTGAGGAACCCGTCCAGCGACAGTTCGAAGCCCTGTGCCCGCTCCCGGTCGTACTGCACGCCGTCGCTGGTGCGCAGCGCCGGGTCGACGTTGCCGTCGATGACGATCGCCCGTGACTGCTTCGGGAACATCGAGGCGTAGGTCGAACCGATCAGCGTCCCGTAGGAGAACCCGACGAAGGTCAGCTTCTTGTCGCCGACCGCCGCGCGCAGCGTGTCGAGGTCGCGCACGACGTCCTTGGTGGACATGTGGTTGAGCAGCGAACCGGCGTTGTTCTTGCAGAACTGGCCGTAGTCACGGTAGCTGGCGAGCGTCCCGGAGATCTCCGCGCGCGACAGCGGCACCGGGATCTGCGCGGCGGAGACCTCGTCGGCGTCCTCCTGCGTGGTGAAGCAGCGCAGCGGGTTGCTCTGCCCGACCCCGCGCGGGTCGAACCCGATCAGGTCGAAGCGGTCGAGCACCTGCGGCTGGAAGTAGTACTGGCCGCTGATCGGCATCCGCAGGCCCGAGCCACCCGGGCCGCCGGGGTTGAGGAACAGCGAGCCGACGCGCTTGTCCGGCGTCCGCGCGGCGCGCTTGAGCAGCGCGATGTCGATCGTGCCGAGGGCGGCGTTGTCGTGGTCGATGGGCACCCGGTAGCGGGCGCAGCTGTAGAACTTCACCTGGTCGGCGGGTACCCCGGCGATCGTGGCCGACGGGCACGTCCCCCAGTTCACCGCGGCGGTCGCCCCGACGGCGGCGGGCCGGACCGCCGAGTCTTCGGCCGCCGCCGCGGTCCCGGCCGTCCCGGCCAGTCCGACGCCGGCCACGAGCGCCCCCACCAGCGCGAACGACCGCACCCGGCCCTGTTTGGGTCGGTCCTGTGTGGATCTCCGCAAGACGTCTCCTCCCTTGGTTGCGCGCCACCGTGCGATCACGGCGCGTCACCTCGGTGAGACTGGCACAAAGCGGTGAATCGCGGCACCGGCCGAAAGGATGGTGGGGACCTCTCAGACGACGCGGGTGAGCACGAAAACCGGTAACGGACGGTGGGCTTCGCGTTGCTCCATCCGGTATCCCGGCCAGAACGCGAGCAGCTCGGCCCACATCCGGTCGTACTCCTCGCCGTGCAGTTCCCGCGCGACGACGTCGACCGGCCGCCCGGCCAGCGCCACCTGGCACTTCGGGTCGGCGCGCAGGTTGAGCGCCCACGCCGGGTCGTGCGGACGGCCCCAGTTGGACGCCGTCAGCACGAAGTCGCCGCCGCGCGGGAAGTAGAGCAGGTTGGTGCTGCGGGGCAGCCCGCTGCGGCGGCCGGTCGTCGTCAGGCGCAGCGACGGCAGCCCGGCGAGCGCCACGAGGCTCACCCGGCCGCCGAACGCCTTGTGCAGTTTCCGGTCGGCCCACACCACGAACCGGGACGTGCGCATCAGCCACGGCTTGGTGCCGATGGCCCGGGCGAGCGCCCGGAGAGGATTAGCCACGCACGGATTTTGCCAGGCTCACCCCGAACCGCTGCTGCGAGTCGGTCCACCAGCGTTCGAGGGCGAACCCGGCCGCGGCCAGCTCGGCCTCGACCCCGCCCGGGCGGAACTTGGCCGAGATCTCCGTGCGGACGTGCTCGCCCGCGGCGAACCGCACGGTGAGATCGGCGCCGGGGATCTCGACGGTCAGCTCGTGGCGGGCCCGCAGCCGCATCTCGATCCACTCGTTCCCGGCGTCCCAGTGGGCGACGTGCTCGAACTCGTCGGGGTCGAAGTTCGCGCCGAGCCGGGCGTTGATCACGCGCAGCACGTTCTTGTCGAACTCGGCCGTGACGCCCGCCGCGTCGTCATAGGCACGTTCGAGGATTCCCGGGTCCTTGACCAGGTCGGTGCCGAGCAGCAGCCACTCCCCCTCGTCGAGGACGTCGCGCACCGAGCGCAGGAACGTGGCGCGCTCGGCGGGCAGGAAGTTGCCGATCGTCCCGCCGAGGAAGGCCACCACCCGCGGCTGGCCGCCGGGCAGCAGGGCCAGGTGCTGGGTGAAGTCGCCGACCACCCCGCGCACGGTCAGCCCCGGATAGTCCTTCGAGATCGCCTCGGCGGCGTCGGCCAGCGCCGACTCGGAGACGTCGAGCGGGACGAACGCCTCCAGGGTGCCGTGCTTGGTGAGCGCGTCGAGCAGCAGCCGCGTCTTCTCGCTGGACCCGGAACCGAGTTCGACGAGCGTGTGCGCGCCGGTCAGCTCCGCGACGTCGGCGGCGTGCGCGGCCAGCACCTCGCGTTCGCTGCGGGTCGGGTAGTACTCCGGCAGCTGGGTGATCTTCTCGAACAGCTCGCTGCCGTCGGCGTCGTAGAACCACTTGGGCGGCAGCCACTTCTGCGCCGCGGTGAACCCGGCGACGACGTCGGCGCGCAGTTCCGCGGTGACGGCGTCGCCGGAGCGGTGGTGGTCGAGGTCGACTTCGGTCATCGGTTCTCCTGGGTCAGGGCGAGCAGGTCGACGCCGGCGGCGGTGACGCGCACGGCGTGGTGGTCGGGGACGGGCCGCCAGCGCGGGTCGCCGTCGCAGGGTTCGGAGGACAGCAGCACGCCGGATCCGGTGACCAGCACCGACAGCGCGTGTGTCCACGTGGTCCCGATCAGCGTTTCGCCGTCGGTGAGCAGGAAGTTGAGCCGGGAGCCGGGCGCGGCCGCCTCGACGGCGGTGGTCAGCCCGGCCACCGCGGCGAGCGGGTCCTCGCCCGTGGCGAGCCGGGCCCGCAGCAGCGCCCAGAGCACGGCCGAATCCGTCGGCGCCTCCAGTGTCAGCAGCTCGGTGACCGGCAGCGTCTTGGCCAGTTCGGCCAGCGAGTCCGGGTAGCCGCGGACGACGCCGTTGTGGCTGAACAGCCAGCGCCCGGCGGTGAACGGCGCCGCGGCCGCCTCGGTCACCGGCATGCCGGTGGTGCCGTTGCGGACCGCGGCGACGAACGCGCCCGCGGTCACCGCCGCGGCCAGCGGCGGCAGCGTCTCGTCCGTCCACAGTGGAGTGGACCGCCGGTGCCGCAGCGGCGCCGAGCCCGGGCCGGGGTACCACCCCAGCCCGAACCCGTCGGCGTTGACCGAGCCGCCGCCGCGCATGTCCGCAGGCGCGTAGGACTGCACCAGCAGCGAATGCGGGGCACGGAAGAGCACCTCGGCGGGCGAGACGGGCTCGCCGAGGTAGCCGATGTGGCGGCACATGGGCCTAGCCCACCTCGCCGGGCGCCGCGTCGCGGGCGGTGCGGAAGCCGGCGAAGATCTGCCGCCGGATCGGGTAGTCCCAGTTGCGGAACGTGCCCCGGATCGCCGCCGCGTCGGTGCCGAACGACCCGCCGCGCAGCACCTTGTACTCGGGTCCGAAGAAGACCTCCGAGTATTCGCGGTACGGGAAGGCGGCGAAGCCCGGGTAGCCGTGGAAGTCGGTGCTCGTCCACTCCCAGACGTCGCCGATCAGCTGGTGCACCCCGGTCGGCGACGCGCCTGCCGGGTACGCGCCCACCGGCGCCGGGCGCAGGTGCCGCTGGCCGAGGTTGGCGTGCTCGGTGTCCGGATCGTCGTCGCCCCACGGGTACCGGCGCGACCGGCCGGTGGCCGGGTCGAACCGCGCCGCCTTCTCCCACTCCGCCTCGGTCGGCAGGCGCCGCCCGGCCCAGGCCGCGTAGGCCTCGGCCTCGTAGTAGGAGACGTGCACGACCGGTTCGTCGGCGGGCACGCGTTCGTAGACGCCGAACCGGGTCCGCCACCAGCCGTCCTGCTCGCGCTTCCAGAACCGCGGCGCCGTGATCGAGTGCTCGGTGCGGTAGGCCCAGCCCGCCGGGCTCCACCAGCGCTCGTCGTCGTAGCCGCCGCTGTCGAGGAACTGCGTGTAGGCACCGCAGGTGACCGGCACGGTGTCCAGCCAGAACGCCTCGACGGCGACCTCGTGCGCCGGCCGTTCGTTGTCCAGCGCCCACGGCTCGGCCGAGGTGCCCATGGTGAAGGCCCCGCCGGGCACCAGCACCTCCGCGGGCAGCGGGCCCGACCGGGCGGGCGGCGGCTCGGGCGCGTGCAGCACCGGGTCGCCCCGGCGCAGCTGGTGGGTGGCCAGCATGGTCTCGTCGTGCTGCTGCTCGTGCTGGGTGATCATGCCGAAGGCGAAGGCCTGCTCGGTCAGCGGGCTGCCCTCCAGCGGCACGCGATCCAGCACGTCGAACACCTTTTCCCGGACTTCCCGGACGTACGCGCGGGCTTCGGCGGGGCCGAGCAGCGGCAGCGACGGCCGGTCGGCGCGGGCGTGCTGGAAGGCGTCGTAGATGTCGTCGATGTCCGGCCGCAGCGGCTCGCGGCCGCCGACGTCCCGGACCAGCCACAGCTCCTCCTGGCTGCCGATGTGCGCCAGGTCCCAGACCAGCGGCGACATCAGCTTGGAGTGCTGCCGCACCAGGTCTTCGTCGTCGACGGCGTCGGTCAGCGCGACGCTGCGGGCCCGTGCCCGCGTCAGTGCTTCGGCCGCCCGGGCACGCAGGTCCGGTGTGCTCGGTGTGGTCATCGTTCGCTCCCCGCTCGGTGTGCGCGCCCCTGCACGCTCTCGCTGATCTCCGTGATGCGGTCCGCGGCCAGCCCCGTCTCGCCCAGTTCGGCACACCCGAGGTCGGCCAGCGCCGCGGCGGCGGCCGCCAGTTCCCGGTCGGCCAGGCCGCACTGCGCCGCGGTGGCCCAGGCGTCCGCCACCGGCGCGCACAGCTCCCGCACTTTGTCCACTGTGGAGGGACGAGCCAGCAGCGCGGCAACCAGCGCCACCGGCACGAGCCAGTCGCCCGGCGGCTGCGCGTCCAGGTACCGGATTTCCAGGTACCCCTGTGGACGGACCGGCGTGAACATCGTGGTGAGGTGATAGTCCAGATCGGCCACGGTCGGCCGCGGCAGCAGCGCACCCGCGCCCCGGCCCTCGATCCAGTCCGCGAAGGTCAGCCCCTCCGGCGCATCCCACGGCCGGTCCCCGCGGCGGAGCACCATCAGCGGGGTGTCCATCAGCCGCGCGCCCCACGCGGCCGCGGGATCGGACAGCGGTGGCTGGGACGGTGCCGGGTTGCCGGAGTTGCCGGTCTTGCCGGAATCGACGCTGCCGCCGAAGCGGTTGGGTTCGCCCGGGTCGCCGGAGCCGTTGAGCCCGTGGCCGGTCCCGCCGGAGCCGTTGAGCCCACCCGGAGCGCCGGTCCTCCTGGAACCGGCGGCTCCGTGGGTTCCGCGGGCTTCGCCGGAGCCGCTGTTCCTGTCGCTCCCGCCGATCCCGCCGAAGCGGTGGGGCCCGCCCGGGTCGCCGCTCCCGCCGAAGCCGTTGAGCCCGTCGCCGGTCCTCCCGGAATCGCCGGTCCCGCCGAACCCCGTGGTCCCGTCGGAGCCATTGCTCCCCCCGGGACCGCCGAAGCCGAAGCCGGTCGTACGCGTCCGGACGGCCTCCGTCTCGTGCACCGCGAGCCACCGGGCCGAAGCGTGCCCGGTGTCGCGTCCCGCGTGGACGCGGGAGTTCGCGAACAGCGCCAGCAACGGCGGGCCCATCGCGTGCGCGGCCGCCCAGCGGGCCGCGTACTCCGCGGGCTCTCCGGCGTCTACGCAGATCTGCAGGCCCGCGGTGCTGCACATCATCGTGAGCCCGCCCGGGCCGATCGCGGCGAACCGGCGCTCCATCGCCGCGTAGCGCGGCGTGTGCAGGATGCGGCGGGGCGGGCGGTGCGCGTCGATGCCCGTCGCGCCCAGTTCGAGGCCGTGGCGGGCGAGGCGGTCGCGCAGGGTGGTGAGGTCGGCCGTCACGGCTGCGTCCAGTTCGGGCAGCGAGGCCTGGGGCAGAGCGGAAATCTCCACCTGGCCCCCGGGTTCGAGGCTCACGGGCGAGCCTGCCGGGAGTGGCGAGGCGGGGCTGTCGGGGCGCAGTGTCCGCGGGGTGTGCGGGCCCAGCGCCGTGGCGAGGACGTCGGGGTCGAGAGGCCGGGCCGGGTCGTCGGCATGGTGCACGGTGAACTCCAGCTCGACGCCGGTCAGGCGCGGTGGACCGTGCTTGAAACACACCGATGCCACATACGCCTCGCCGGCCGCGCGGTCCGCCAGGACCCGCGCGGTGCGGTTCGACGCACTACCCGACTTCTCGGGGAAATCGTGCACCGCTGTCATGTCCGTTCCTGTTCCGTGTGGTGGGAACTTCTCGCCTTCGGACGCTACACGCGGGGTACGACAAATTCAGGCCGGTTCCTGCGCACCGGGAGCGGATCACCACTCCGTAAGAAGTCCGTGATCAGGGCAAAGCGGACTCCGTGCCCAGGCCGAGCTCGGCCGCGGACGCGCGCACGGCGTCGATCACCAGGTGCAGCGCGGGCCGCCGGATCGTGGTGCGCCGGTAGGCGATCGACACCGTCCGCAGCAGCGGCGTGGTCAGCGTGACGACGTCGATCCCCGGCGGGCGCAGCAGGCGCAGGCCGAGGTCGGAGACCAGGGTGATGCCCAGGCCCGCCCCGGCCATCGCCATCGCCGTCGACTGCTCCTCGACCTCGTGGTTGATCTTCGGCGTGAAGCCGTGCCGCTGGCAGGCCGTGCGCATCGCCCGGCCGAAGTGCGACTTGGCGCCCGCCAGGATCCACGGGTGCTCGGCCAGGTCGTCCAGCGACGCCGACCCCGACGGCACGGCCCCGCGCGGGACCGCCGCGTGCAGCCGCTCCACGGCGACGACCGCGCGTTCGAGACCGGTGTCCCACGGTGTCGGCGCGTCGGAGTAGTCGAGCACGAACGACAGGTCGAGGCTGCCGTCCCGGACCGCTTCGGCGGTGTCCTCCGGGGCCAGCTCGCGGGTGCGCACCTCGATGCCGGGGTGCTCGCCCGCCAGCGCCGTCAGCGCCGTCGGGAGCAGGCCGGAGGCGACCGACGCCCAGACGCCGGCGGTCAGCCGGACCGTGCGGGACTCCTGGGCCTCCTCCAATGCGAGCGTCGCGCGCTCGACCGAGCCGAGGATCTCTTCGGCGTGCTCGGTGAGCAGGGTGCCCAGCTCGGTCAGCTGGACGCGGCGGCCGAGCCGTTCGAACAGCTTCGCGCCGACGTCACGCTCCAGCTGCGCGAGCTGCTGCGAAACCGCCGAAGCGGTGTAGTGCAGCGCCGCGGCGGCCGCCGTCACGGTGCCCCGGCGGTGCAGCTCGCGCAGCATCCGCAAGCGGTGCAACGAAAGCTCCATGCACAAAACCTAAACGAGATCGTGCAGGTTCGTTAACTGGACTGCGGGGCGAGAGCGGGCGCAGGCTCGGTGGCGGCGGTCACCCCGGCCGCCCCGGACTTCCCTGGAGGTGAGTGGCCTGATGACCCCGCGCGAGGCCGAGCCGCTGATGCGGCTCACGTGGACCGATCCCGTCACCGGCGCGCACGGCTACCTGGTCGTGCACAGCCTGGTCTCCGGCGTCGCCACCGGCGGCACCCGGATGCGGGCGGGCTGCACGATGAGCGAGGTCGAGGACCTCGCCCGGGGCATGGCGAACAAGACCGCGACGTTCAACCTGCCGGTCGGCGGGGCCAAGGGCGGGATCGACTTCGACCCGAAGGACCCGCGCGCACTCGGCGTGCTGACGCGGTTCTGCGCGTTCCTGCGGCCGTGGCTGGACGCGCACTGGGTGACCGCCGAGGACCTCGGCGTGCCCCAGCACCTGATCGACTCGGTGTTCGCCGAGCTGGGGCTGGAGCAGTCGTACCACGCGGCGATCCGCCGTTCGGCCGACCCGGCCCGCACCCTGCGGCGGGTCCAGGCGGGGCTCAACGCGCCGGTGCCGGGCGGGCTGCTGCTCGGCGACGTCGTCGGCGGCTACGGCGTGGCGCAGGCGTGCCTCGGCGTCGCGGCGGCGTGGGACTGGGACGTGCACGAGACGACGGTGGCGATCCAGGGCATCGGCACCATGGGCGGCGGCGCGGCCTGGTACCTGCACGAAGCGGGGATGAAGGTGGTCGCGGTGGCCGACGCGGCGGGCACCCTCCACGACCCCGCCGGCCTCGACGTCCCGGCGCTGCTGGACCTGCGTGACCGCTTCGGCGAGGTCGACCGGTCCCGGCTGCCCGCCGGGGTGCGCGTGCTGCCGCGCGAGTCGATCGTCGCGGCCGACGCCGACATCTTCGTCCCCGCCGCGATTTCGTATGCGCTGCGGACGGACAACGAAAACCTCGTCAAGGCCAAGGTCGTCGTCGAAGCGGCCAACGCGGCGACGACCCCGGAGGCGGAGTCGGCGCTGTCGGCGCGGGGTGTCGCGGTCGTCCCGGACTTCGTCGCCAACGCGGGCGCGGCGGCCTGGGCGTGGTGGCTGCTGCTGGGCGAGGTCGGCGCCGACCCGGCCGACTCGTTCCTGCGGCTGCGCACGGAAATGCAGGCGAAGGTCGCGCTCCTGCTGGCGGAGTGGAACCTCGACCGCCTGCCCCTGCGCCGCACCGGCCTGCGCCTGGCCGAAGCCAACCGGGCCCAGCGCGCCGAAGCGGCGCTGACCCCGGAGGGCGAGCCGGGGCTGCTCATCCCCTGAGCACGATCGAGCGCGCTGAAGGGCACTTTCCTGACGTCACACGTCCTGAAGGTGCCCTTCGGGCCGACCCGGCACCGGCCGTCTGCCGGGACCGGGGCCGAGGTCGCGGTGGGCTGAAAGGGACTTTCCTCGCATCTGGTGAGATGAAAGGGTCTTTCAGCTCGCCAGAGCCGAGCAACGGTCCTTTCGTTGCACGCGGATCGGTGGATCCGCGCGAGAGGGGACGAAGGTGCCCCTACGGCGTCACCCGGCCGGCGAAGCGGTCGGTCGCCTCGATCAGGACGTCCCGCATCGAGGCGGCCGACACCGTGTGCCCGACGTCGTCGACCATGACCAGCTCGCTGCCCGGCCAGGCGTGGTGCAGCAGCCACGGCGTGCCGACGAGGTTGCTCGTGTCCAGCACGCCCTGGGCCAGCACGGCGGGAATCCCGGCCAGCTTGTTCACGTTGTCCAGGATCTCGCCGTCGGGCAGGAAAGCCCGGTTGCTGAAGTAGTGCGTGACGAGCCGGGCGAAGCACAGCCGGTAGGCGGGGTCGGCGAAGTCGTCGTGCGGGGGCACGCCGGGCAGCATCGCGTCCTCCCACGCACACCAGTTCTCGGCGGCCTTGTGGTGGACCGCCGGGTCCGGGTCCATCAGGAGCCGGTGGTAGGCGGCGGACAGGTCGCCGTCGCGCTCGCTCTCCGGCACGCCCTCGCGGAACCTGGCGAAGCCTTCCGGGAAGTACGCGCCGAGGCCGCGGATCAGCATTTCGATCTCGACGTACCGGTCGGTCGCGAGGCCCGTCAGGACGATCTCGCTGACGCGCCCGGTGTGGCGCAGCGCGTAGGTCAGGCTGAGCACCGAGCCCCAGGAACCGCCGAACAGCAGCCACTTCTCGATGCCGAGGTGGGTGCGCAGCCGCTCGAAGTCGGCCACGAGGTGGTCGGTGGTGTTGGCGGAGAGGTCGGCGACCGGGGCACCGGCGTGCGGGGTGCTGCGGCCGCAGCCGCGCTGGTCGGCGAGGACGATCCGGTAGCGCGCGGGGTCGAAGAACCGGCGGACGCCCGGCGAGCAGCCCGAACCGGGCCCGCCGTGCACGACGAGTGCGGGCTTGCCCGCCGGGTTGCCGCAGGTCTCCCAGTAGATCCGGTGCCCGTCGCCGACGTCGAGCATGCCGTGCTCGTACGGTTCGATCTCGGGGTACAGCCCAGTCATCGGTGCGTCCTTCCGGCGAGATACAACAGCGCTGTCACATTAGCGCCGACGGCAGTCCCCCGCCCGCGGTTTCCCGCTCAGGCGAGGGTGCCTGCCAGCTCGGCGAGCGTGTCCGCCAGTTCCCGCGGCCCCGCCGGGCCGATGTGGATCACGGCGTCGTCACCCGCGCCCGAGGTGTAGCTGAGGTAGCGGCCCCAGTCGGTGTCGGCGTAGTGCAGTGGCTGCTGCAGGCAGGTGTGACGGCCGACCTCGTCGCGGCGTCCGACGTAGAGTTCCCCGCTGCCGGACACCGGCCGCTGGACCAGGCTGACGACGTCCGCGATCGCCGGGTCCAGCGGGTACGCATTCTGGCCGCGGCGGGCGGCCTCGCTCAGGTCGGCCACCCGCACGGTGCGCGGGCGGCCGCCGCCGGGACCGACCGGCGGCAGCTGCTCGACGAGGGACTCGGCGAGCCGGTTCCGGTCGATCTCCTGCACACCGACGTGGGTGCCGTCGGAGACGGCGAGAACCGCCTGAAGGCCTTTCGCCGCGGCGAGCACGCCGTAGGTCTGGCCTCCGGTGCCGACCCAGCCGTAGCACTCCCGCGCCGGGCTGACCAGCAGCGGCAGCCAGTCGAGGATGTCGACGGTCGCCCGGCCGCGGGCGTCGACCAGCCCGGCCTCGGCCAGCGCGGCGTCGATCCGCTTGCCGGCTTCGTCGCGTTCCTCGTCCGGCAGCCACACCGGCTCCGGCCGCAGGGTGATGTGCAACCGGCCGGCCAGTTCACGCTCGGCCAGTGCGGCCAGCGCCTCGACCGGAACGTCCACCCGGCCTGTTGCCACGTCCACCCGCCTACTCGCCGATGACCGGCGGGCTGGTCCGCTGGTCGGTGCCGAAGATCGCGTCCGGGTCCGCCTCGATCAGGTAGTCCGGCCGCTGGTGCTCGTCATCTTCCTCGCCCTCACCCCGGCGCCCGCCGGGGCCCATCGGCCCCAGCGGCTGCCCGGCCCGCCCGGCGGCCGACCGCGCGGCGGCGGCTTCCGCGGCGGCCGCGTTGCCGAGGCTGCCCATGCCGGAGCCACGGCCACTGCCGAGCCCGCGCTCGGCGGCGCTCCCGGAGCCGCCGCCGACGGCCCGGCCGTTCGAGTCGAGCAGCCTGCTCCCGGCGTTGCCACTGTTCGGGCCGCGCCCGCCCGAGGTGGGGTCGCTGCCGTAGGTGTTGGAGTAGTTCTGGCCACCACCGGTCCCGGTGGGATAGAAGTCGATCCCCTCGGCGTCCGGCGGCGTGTTCCCGCGCGGGTCGACGGTCTGCCGCCCGGGCCGGTTCGGCGTGGTGGTCCGGGTGGTGTGGGTGTCGTCGTCATTGGTCCGGCCGGGCACGACGGGCCGGTCGATGCCGCCCGGCCGTTCGGTTCCGCCGGGCCGGTCCGTGCCACCTGGGCGATCCGTCCCACCGGGACGATCCGTGCCGCCCGGACGGTCGGTGCCGCCCGGGCGATCGGTGCCACCGGGCCGGTCGGTGCCTTCGGTGTGCGTGGTGTCGACGCTGGTGGTCGAAGTGTGGTCGCCCGGGTCGCCGCCGTTCTTTTCCGGATACCACTTGTGCCGGTCGACGATGACGGGCCCGGGCCCGTCGGGCTTGTTCACGGAGATGGCGGCCCCGTCGGACTCGAGGACGCCGTAGTCGGTGGGCAGCACGGCTTTGTTGCTGCTGGTGCTGTCGCTGTACTGCTCCATGACGCGGACGTTGGTCTCGTTCGCCGCGTTGTAGCGGGCCATGCCCTCTTGGTAGTTGTCGATGTCGTCCTTGGCCATGAACGGCCCGGCGATCGGGATGGCGGCCTTGAGACCGGTGGTCCAGGGATTCGGCTTGTCCGGCTTCGGCGGCACTTCGACGACGGTGTTGCTCGAGTCCTCGAAGACGGCGGCCTGGGTGTTGACCGAGGCCCGGGTGGCGTCGAGGGGCTCGGAGCTGTCGAAGAAGGCCCGTTCCATCGGCCCGGCACCCGCGTTCGCCGCGTCCGCGGCGTCACCGGTCCAGGAGTTCACCATCCGCGCCTGGAGCGCTTTGATCGACGCGCCGCGTTCCATGTAGGCGTCGGAGAGTTCCTGGACGGTCTGCGCCATCTGCTGCAGGCCCGTCGTGTCGCCCTGTCTGAAGTTGTCGTAGATCTGCTTGCCGTCCACTCGTCATGCCCCCTTGAGTGTCTTGATCGCCGCGGCCGCGGCCTGGGTCGCGGCCGCACAGGAATCGTCCTGTCCCCGGTAGCCCTCCGCCTGGACCCCGATCGCGAGGTCGTCGGCCACCCCCACTGCGATCGCGCAGTTCCCCCGGGCCCGGCGGTCGGAAATGTCGACGTAGATCGTCGGATAGCCCTCGGTGTCCGGTGCCCGCTCCAGGAACTTGATCGGCCTTCCCTCGCGGTACGCGGCGTAGTACCCGGCGAGACCGCCGGCTCCCCGCTCACGGTTGCCGGTCCCGACGATCACCTGCAGCCCGGTGCCTTCGCCGCGCAGCGTCCAGTCGCAGGACGGGCCCGCCTGCGTGTCCACCGTGTTGCCCTTCGGGCGGTACTGCCCCGGGTCGGTGTACTTCAGCGAAGTCAGGACGTCCGCCGGGACCAGACCGCACGGATCGGTGGCGTACTTGCCCGCGTCGAGCGGCGCCCCCGCGACCTTCGGGACGTCGGAGTCCGCCTGGTTGCCCGACGGCGTCGCCGAAGCCGGCGAAGTCGGCACCGGGTTCGCCGAGCCGGGAGTGGTGCCGGTGCAGGAGGACAGCAGGAGACAGGCAGCGGCCCCGGCGACGGTCGCGGCGGCCGTTCGGCTGCGGCTCATGCTTTCCGCGACTTGAACGTGTCGGACAGGCTCTGGTCGGTCGCCACGGTCTTCGACTGCGCTTCCTTCAGCTTCTTCACGTAGTCCTGCGCGTACTTCCGCATCGAGTCGTTCTGCTGCTGCAGGGCGCTGAGCGAGTTCATCGTCGTGTCCGCGTAGCTGCCGCTCGCCGGGTCCTTGCCAGGGGCGATCCCGAAGGCGGCGGTCATCCGCTCGATCTTCTTCCCGTCGTCCACGACCTTGTCCAGCAGGTCCTCCCACTGGCCGATCACCGCGGCGAGTTCCTCGGGGTCCATCTTGAACTGGCCGCCCTTGCCTCCGCCGCCGTACACGCGGGGCGCGTTCTCGAAGACGTCGCCCCAGAGCGCCCTCGCCGCCTGTCCGGCTTCGCCGATGATCACGCCGCGCACCTTCCCCTCAGTTCACCCACCGTGATGTGGCAGAGACTAGCCAACCGTCTCACTTCGTGTCAGCGAATCGCCGCAACGTTCAGACGATGGGGCCTGCGGTCCGGTTCCCCTGCACTCCGGGTCACAGTACGTACGTACGGATTGCGAGATCCCGGCCTCCGGTGCCAGGATTTCAGGATGCCACGCGTAAGCCAGGATCACCTCGACGCACGCCGGCGCCAGATCCTCGACGGCTCGCGCGTCTGCTTCGCGCGCTACGGCTACGAAGGTGCCACAGTCCGGCGTCTCGAGGAAGCCACCGGCCTCTCGCGCGGGGCCATCTTCCACCACTTCCGCGACAAGGAGTCGCTCTTCCTCGCCCTCGCCGAGGACGACGCCCTCAAGATGGCCGACGTCGTCGCCGAACAGGGGCTCGTGCAGGTCATGCGGGACCTGCTGGCCGGGGGCGACCACCCCGCCGACTGGCTCGGGACGCGGCTGGAGGTGAGCAGGCGGCTGCGCACCGACCCCGAGTTCCGCGGCCGGTGGGCCGAGCGGTCCCAGCAGCTGACCACCGCCACCCGGCTGCGGCTGCTGCGCCAGCGCGAAGCCGGGAACCTGCGGGACGACGTCGACGTCGACGTCCTCACCGCGTTCCTCGAACTCGTCCTCGAAGGACTCGTCTCGCACCTGGCCATGGGGCTGCCCGCGGCCGGGCTCGGGCCGGTGCTCGACCTCGTCGAGGAGACCGTGCGGCGGCACCGGCCCGGCGCCGCCTGACGCGCACCGCGATGAGCGCGCCGACACACCCGCGGCACGAGCGGGGGACGCGGTCCACCCGTTAAGCTGGTCCGCATAACCGCAGTACACGTCGATTTCCTGCTAGGAGTGACCGTTTCGTGCGCGCAGCGCAGTCACCCGGTGACAGTACCGGGCCGGGTGACCGACCCGGCTGTCCGATAGGTTCATCCCCCGCCGCCCGGGCGGGTGCGGAATGATCCAGATCCTCTTCGCCGTGCTCGGCGTCCTCCTCTTCGTGCTGCTGACCGTCGGCACCGGCCTCGCCGTCGCCGCCGAGTTCTCGCTCACCGCGCTCGAACGCAGCACCGTCGAGGCCAACGTCCGCCAGGTCGGCGACCGCCGCGCGCTGACCGTCCAGAAGGCGCACCGGACGCTGTCGTTCCAGCTCTCCGGCGCCCAGGTCGCGATCACCCTGACCACGCTGGTCACCGGGTACCTCGCCGAGCCGCTGATCGGCGAGCTCGTCCGGCCGCTGCTGACGCTGCTCGGGCTGCCCGCGGGGTTCGCCGGTGGCGCGTCGATCGTGCTCGCGCTGGTACTGGCCACCTCGCTGTCGATGATCCTCGGCGAGATGGTGCCGAAGAACCTCGCGATCGCCCGGCCGCTGCCGACCGCGCGCGCGGTCGCCGGCTACCACTCGCGGTTCTCGGCGCTGTTCCGCTGGCTCATCACGCTGATGAACAACAGCGCGAACTTCCTGGTCCGCAAGTTCGGCGTCGAGCCGCAGGAGGAACTGCGCTCGGCCCGCTCGCCGCAGGAGCTGGGCTCGATCGTGCGGTCCAGCGCCGAAAGCGGCACGCTCGACACGTCCACCGCGGAGCTGCTCGACCGCTCCCTGCGGTTCGGCGAGCGCACCGCCGAGGAACTCATGACCCCGCGCGTGCAGCTGGAGTCCCTCGCCGTCGACGACACGGTCGCGGACCTGATCGACATCTCGCGCCGCACCGGGTTCTCCCGCTTCCCCGTGCACGCCGAGGACCTCGACGACGTCCGCGGCGCCGTGCACGTCAAGCAGGCCTTCGCCGTGCCCGCCGCCGACCGGGCGTCGGTGCCGATCGGCTCGGTCATGCGGCCGGTGCCGACGGTGCCCGAGTCGCTGCCCGGCGACGACCTGCTCAACCGCCTGCGCGACTCGCGGTTCCAGCTGGCCATCGTCGTCGACGAGTACGGCGGCACGGCCGGGCTGGTGACCCTGGAGGACGTCGTCGAGGAGATCATCGGCGACGTCCGCGACGAGCACGACGAACGGGAAGCGCCGGCGTCGCAGCAGGTCGGCACGGACAGCTGGCTGGTGTCCGGGCAGCTGCGCGCCGACGAGGTCACCGACGTCACCGGGTTCCGGATGCCCGACGGCGACTACGAGACCATCGCCGGGCTGATCCTCGAGCGGCTGGGCCGGATCCCGGCCGAGGGCGACGCCACCGAGGTCGACGGCTGGCGGCTCACCGTGACCACGATGGACAAGCGCCGGATCGCCGAGGTCGAGGTCGCCCCGGTCCACGCCGAAGCCGAGGTGACCTCGTGACCGACTGGCTGAACATCGCCCTCGTCGTGGTCCTGCTGCTGGCCAACGCCTTCTTCGTCGGCGCGGAGTTCACGCTGATCTCCTCGCGGCGCGACCGCCTGGAAGCGCTGCTGGAGCAGGGGAAGACCCGCGCGAAGATCGTCATCAACGCCAGCAGGCACGTGTCGCTGATGCTCGCGGGCGCGCAGCTGGGCATCACGATCTGCTCGCTGCTGCTCGGACGTCTCGGCGAGCCGGCCATCGCGCACCGGCTGTCGGCGGGCTTCGACCTGCTGGGCCTGCCCGAGGCGCTGCTGCACCCGATCTCGTTCGCCATCGCGCTGGCCTTCATCACCGTGCTGCACGTGCTGATCGGCGAGATGGTGCCGAAGAACCTCGCCATCGCCGAGCCGGAGCGGCTCGCGCTGTGGCTGGTGCCGGTGCACGTGGCGTGGGTGAAGCTGGCCAACCCGTTCATCTGGCTGCTGAACTTCGTGGCCAACTCGCTGCTGCGCGCGTTCCGCGTCGAGCCGAAGGACGAGCTGGAGACGGCCTACACCTCCGACGAGCTGGCCGAGCTGCTCAGCGAGTCGCGCCGGGAGGGCCTGCTCGACCAGTCCGAGCACCGGCGCCTGGCCCAGACGCTGTCGTCGGTGCAGAAGACCGTCGCCGACGTGCTGGTGCCCACGGCCGAGCTGACCACGCTGCCGTGCGGGCCGACGCTGGGCGACGTCGAGCGCGCGGTGTCCTCGACCGGGTTCTCGCGGTTCCCGGTGTGCACCGACGACGGGCGGCTGACCGGCTACATCCACGTCAAGGACGTCCTCGACCTCGCCGGGCAGGACCCGGCGACGATCGTGCCGCCGTCGAAGACCCGGCCGCTCACCGAGCTGCGTGCCGACGCCCGGCTCGACGTCGCGCTTTCGGCCATGCGCAAGGAACGCAGCCACCTGGCGCGGGCCCTCGACGCGGCGGGGAAGGCCGTCGGCGTCGTCGCGCTCGAAGACCTGGTCGAGGAGTACGTCGGCACCGTGCGCGACGGCACCCACGTGGGCGCATGACCGGTACCGAGGTGCTCGCCGAGCCCGACTGGCTGGCCCGCGAGGCCGCGCACGTCGAGCGGATGCGGCGGTGGACGGTCCCGCACCAGCAGCGCCGGGCGCGGGGCGAGAAGCACCCGGTGCTGGACTTCCTGTTCACGTACTACTCGTTCCGGCCCTCGCACCTGGAGCGGTGGCAGCCCGGGCCCGGCGTCGCGCTCGCCGGGCCCGCGGCACGGCGTTTCCTGGACCGCAAGGGATACGTCTCGACCCCGGACGGCGTCCTGCTGGATCCCGCGAGCATCGGCGAGGGAAAGGTACGGACGGCCGGGTTCGTCCTGTCCCTGCTGACGGCGACGGCGTCCCGCGCGCCGCGGCTGAGCTGCTTCGGGCTGCACGAGTGGGCGATGGTCTACCGCGAGCCGGCGGATTCGGTGCGGCACAACCAGGTGCCGCTGCGGCTGGGGTCGGCGGGCACCGACGCGGTCGTGGAGTCGCTCGACATCCGCTGCGGGCACTTCGACGCGTTCCGGTTCTTCACCCCGGACGCGCGGCCGCGCAACGAGCTGACGCCGACGCGTGAGACGCAGATCGCCCTGGAGCAGCCCGGGTGCCTGCACGCGAACATGGACCTGTTCAAATGGGCGTACAAGCTCGACCCGTTCGTACCGGCGGAGCTCGTCGCGGACTGTTTCGAGCTGGCGGTCGAGATCCGGACGCTGGACATGCGGGCGAGCCCGTACGACCTGACGGCGTTCGGCTACCCGCCGGTGCCGATCGAGACGGCGGCCGGGCGGGCGGAATACGCACGCGCCCAAGGCGGGTTCGCGCGGCGGGCGGCGCCGTTGCGTCATCGCCTGATTGCGCACTGCCATCGCCTGGTCAGCGCAGCACCCTGAACACAAGCAACTGTGAGTCAGATTATTCTCTCTCCGATACTCACCTGTTAGGGTGATAACGGTTTGATTGCATCGCAGCGCGTGCTTGACGTGCGCAGACCCGCGAAAGGATGACGATGGGGCGACACTACCGGGACGAGGAGCCGGTGCCGCACCCTCAGGACCGCACGCCGAACGTCCCCGCCGAGGGCCGTCCGCACCCCGGTTCCCCCCGCGGCGACGGCGCAGCTCCGGCCGGGCGCCCGGGTGCCTTCCGCACCCCGGGGCGCAGCTCCATCTCCGACGCGTTCGGCATCGCGGGCCGCGCAACCGGCTCCTCCCGCATCCCCCGCCGCGGCGAGCAGTCGGGGTCGTACCCGGTCGCGGGCCGCAGCGAGGCTTCGGGCGACTACCCGATCACCACGCGGCGCACGCCCGCTTCCGGCGCGTACCCCGCCGGTCGCCGGGGTGAGGCCTCCGGGGCCTACCCCGTCGAGACCGTCGGCGAGCCGGGCGCGGCGTACCCGGCCGCGGGCCGTGGCACTCCGTCCGGCTCGTATCCGACCGGCCGCCGAGGCGAAACCTCCGGCGCCTACCCCGTCACCGCCGAGCCGAATGAGCCCGCCCCAGGCGGTCGCCGTCGTCGTGGCCGGGCTCCCGCTGCCGAAGCCGCCGCCGAGCGGACCGAGGTGATCACCCGGGCCGACGATTCCTCCGGCTCGCTGCGCACCCTCGACCGCACCGAAGACACCGGTTCCCGCCGGACCACCGGGCGCGGCAAGACCACCCGCGGCGAATCCACCGGGCCCAAGCGCGCCGCGCGTACCGAAACCACCGGGCCGCAGCGTCGCAGCGAGGGCACCGGCTCCCACCGCGTCGTCGGGAAGGGCGAGGCCACCGGGTCGCACCGGATCGTCGGCAAGAAGGCTCCGCGACGGCGGATTGCCACCTGGCCGATCGCCTGTCTCGTGCTCGCCGTCCTCATCGGGCTCGGTGTCGTCGGCTGGAACTGGGCCGACAACGAGCTGAACAGCCGGGCCGAGGCGCAGGCCAGTGCCTGCCAGAGCGGCACCACGCAGATGCGGATCGTCGTCACCCCGAGTGTGCAGAAGCCGCTCACCGTCGCCGCCGACCGGTGGAACCAGGCCGCGACCGTCGTCCACGGCCAGTGCGTGCACGTCACCATCGAGGCCAAGGCGTCGTCGCAGGTGCTCGACGCGCTCGTCGGCCGGGCCAGCCTCGACTCGATCGGCGGGCTGCCCGCCGGGTGGCTGCCCGAATCGTCGTACTGGGTCAGCGAGCTGACCACGAAGAAGCCGGAGATGATCGGCGCGCCCGCCCAGTCGGTCGCGACCGCGCGCTCGGCGGACTACCCGTTCATCGGGCTGGCCGGGCCGGGCATCGACGACACCGCGCTGCGGGCCGCCCAGACCTTCCGCGAGTACCTGGAGCAGCCCGCCCAGCAGGCCGACTTCGCCGCCGCGGGCATCAAGGCCGCCTAGACGCGGGCGCCCCGCTGCGATGTAGTGAATGACTCATTCCTGTCGTCGGACGACAGGAATGAGTCATTCACGTCGTCCGGGAGCCACCCGAAGGCGTCGCGAGGCTGTCGCAGGACCCTAGACGCGGGTGCCGTTGTCCAGCTCGGCCACCCCGGCGAGGTCGTCGTCGGCCAGCTCGAAGTCGAAGATCCCGAAGTGCTCGCGGATCCTCGTCGTGGTCGGCGGGGCCGTGACGGCGACCGTGCCGTCCTGCACGTGCCAGCGCAGCACGATCTGGGCCGGGGTCTTGCCGTACTTGGCCGCGAGCGCCGTCACCGTCTCGTCGGCCAGCAGGCCCGCGTTCGCCGCCGGGCTCGTCGCGGCCGTCACGATGCCGTGCTTGGTGTGGAACTCCCGCAGCGGCAGCTGCTGCAGCCACGGGTGCAGCTCCACCTGGTTGACCGCGGGCGCCGCACCG
Source organism: Amycolatopsis melonis (assembly GCF_040064235.1). Classification (NCBI taxonomy): domain Bacteria; kingdom Bacillati; phylum Actinomycetota; class Actinomycetes; order Pseudonocardiales; family Pseudonocardiaceae; genus Amycolatopsis; species Amycolatopsis melonis. The sequence continues at coordinate 44,689 of NZ_JBDZYD010000012.1, read as the reverse complement.
GTGGCGTCGATCAGCCGGCGCAGTTCGGCGACGCCGAAGCCCGCCACGCCGAGTGCGCGGGCCCGGCCGTCGGCGCGCAGGCGGGCCAGCGCCCGCCACGTGTCGGTGAAGGCGCCTTTCGTGCCGTCCAGCAGCACCAGGTCGGCGCGGTCCACCTGCAGCGCCGCCAGTGCCTGGTCGGCCGCGCGGCGGGCGGCGTCGTAGCCCTGCGCGGGTACGTGCACGCTGAGGAACAGCTCGTCCCTGGGCACCGCGCCGAGTGCCGCGCTCACCGCCGCCTCGGCTCCCGGTGGCACGTCGAAACCGCGGTAGCCGGTGTCGAGGGCGATGCGGACGGCCCGGCCGGTCTCGGCCGCGGACAGGCCCGCGACACCGAACAGCAGCTGGGGGATGCGGACTCCGTCGGACAGGGCGAGCGAAGGCGGGACGGCCATCAACCGGTGATCCTCACTTCGGATGCTGCGCGGAACCCCATCATCCCACTCGCGCGGCCCGCTCGCGCAGGTATGCGGCCGTCGCCGGGTCGGCGGGGAAGAACGACTCGATCACCAGTTCCGCCACCGTGACGTCCAGCGGGGTGCCGAACGTCGCGACCGTGCTGAAGAACGTCAGGTCGGTGCCCTCGTGGCGGAACCGCAGCGGCACGAAGATGTCCCCCGGTCCCGGCACCTCGACCTCGGGCACCGGCTGGTCGCAGGGGTAGCCGCGCAGCTCCTCCAGCAGCTCGGCGAGACCGGCGTCCGCGGTCTGGCTCACCTGCCGTCGCAGCCTGCCGAGCAGGTGGGCCCGCCACTCCCCCAGGTTCCGGATGTGCGGCGCCATCCCTTCCGGGTGCAGGGTCGCGCGCAGCACGTTGGTGGTCAGCTCGGGCGCGACCCCGGCGACGAACAACCCGACGCTGGCGTTGGCGTCGACGAGGTCCCAGTTCCGGTCGACGACGGCAGCCGGGTACGGCTCGTGGCTCGCGAGCAGCTGCCGGACCGCCTGGCGCACCGCGGACATCTCGGGGTCGGCCAGCGCGTTCTCGGTGTAGGCGGGGGCGTATCCGGCGGCGAGCAGCAGCCGGTTGCGCTCCCGCAGGGGCACGTCGAGGTGCTCGCCGAGGCGCAGCACCATGTCCCGGCTGGGCTTCGACCGGCCGGTCTCGACGAAACTGAGGTGGCGGGTGGAGATGTCCGCCGAGATCGCCAGGTCGAGCTGGCTGATCCGGCGCCGGTCGCGCCATTCCCGCAGCAGCTCCCCGACCGGCCGCTGCCGCGCCTGCACCATGGTCGTCACCCGGCTGACGCTACGGCGATCACCGGGCGGCTGCCATTACTTCCGGGGTAATGCCGGGGCATTACCTCCCGCGTAATCGACGGTCCGCCGCCGCACCGTCAGGGTGGGTCCCAGCACCGGACGACGAAACCCGTTGTCCCCCAACGAAAGGACCCAGCCGTGACCGACGTCCGTACCGTCGTGGAGCAGTACCTCGCCGTGTGGAACGAGACCGACGCGGACAAGCGCCGGGCGCTGGTCGCCGACGTCTTCACCGAAGACGCCCGCTACACCGATCCCCTCGGCGACGTCACCGGGCACGACGGGATCGACCGGTTCGTCGCCGGGGCGCAGGCGCAGTTCGGCGGCCTGGCCTTCAGCCTGCCCGCCGAGCCCGACGCCCACCACCACCTGGCCCGCTTCCACTGGCACCTGGGCACGCCGGGCGCCGAGCCGGTCGCCATCGGCTTCGACGTCGTCGAGCTGGCGGACGGGAAGATCGCCAAGGTGCACGGCTTCCTCGACAAGCTCCCCGGCTGACCGGCCCGGGGTGGGGCTCCCGCGGGAGCCACACCCCCGTCAGCTCTTGAGCGCGCCGCGCCAGCGGACCGCCGGGCGGAGCTTCTCCGGGTTCACCCGGTGCTTGTTGGCGCCCACGATGTCGAACATCGACTCGATCAGCGTGTCCGACAGCAGGTGCGGCCGCAGCCCCAGCTCGACCAGCCCGGTGTGCTTGACGTTGTAGTAGTGCTCCGGCGCCTCGGTGCGCGGGTTCTCCAGGTGCTCGATCTGCACCGGCCCCGGAAAGCAGTCGGCGACGAGCTCGGCGATGCCCGCCACCGGCAGGCTTTCGGTCATCTGGTTGAACACGCGGAACTCGCCCGGCTCGGCCGGGTGCTCGACGGCGAGGCGGATGCACTCCACCGTGTCGCGGATGTCGATCAGGCCGCGGGTCTGCGTGCCCTTGCCGTAGACGGTCAGCGGCTGGCCCAGCACCGCCTGGATGACGAACCGGTTCAGCACCGTGCCGAACACCGCGTCGTAGTCGAACCGGGTCGCCAGCCGCGGGTCCAGCGCCGTCTGCGGCGTCTGCTGGCCGTACACGACGCCCTGGTTGAGGTCCGTGGCGCGCAGCCCCCAGGCGCGGCAGGTGAACTCGATGTTGTGGGAATCGTGGACCTTGGTCAGGTGGTAGAAGGAACCTGGCCGTTTCGGGAACAGCACGCGGTCCGAACGTCCGTTGTGCTCCAGCTGGAGCCAGCCTTCTTCGATGTCGATGTTCGGCGTGCCGTATTCGCCCATCGTGCCCAGTTTGACCAGATGGATCGCCGGGTCGATCTCGGCGATCGCATACAGCAGGTTCAATGTCCCGACCACATTGTTGTGCTGGGTGTACACGGCGTGTTCGCGGTCGATCATGGAATACGGCGCCGACCGCTGTTCGGCGTAGTGGACGACGGCGTCCGGCCCGAAGTCCCGCACCGCCTCGTACAGGAACTCGGCGTCGAGAAGATCGCCTTCGTAGCTGGTGATCGTCTGCCCGGAGACCTCCTTCCACGCGGTGATGCGATCGGCGAGGGATTCGATCGGGACCAGGCTTTCGACACCGAGTTCCGCGTCGTGACCGCGCCGGGCGAAATTGTCGAGAACGGCCACTTCGTGACCCTTGTCCGACAAGTGCAGCGCGGTCGGCCAGCCCAGATATCCGTCACCGCCGAGAACCAGCACCCGCATTGTGCCGCCTTTCCTGATCGTTTACGCCCCCGACGCTATCGATCACCCACTGATGAAGACCTGGCAAGGACCTGTGAATCTCCTATGCGTGCAGGGGCCGGACGGCGGCGCGGCCGGCCCACGGGGAGGATGGAGGCCATGACGACCGTAACCAACGGCGTGCGGCCTCGCACAACGGACGAAAGCCGCGGCTGGGCGCGGCTGGCCCGGGCCGCCGCGACGTCGGTCGCCGCCACCGTCCTCAGCCAGGTCGTCCTGCTGGCCGTCCTTGCCGCCGGCGGTGTCCCGGCCGTGGCGAGCACGCTGGCCTGGGCTGCCGGGGCGGTGCTGAACTTCCTGGTCACCCGCCGCTGGGTGTGGGGCCGGACCGGGCGGCCGCTGGTCCGCCGCGAGCTGCTGCCCTACCTCGCCGTCATCGGGTTCGGCGGGCTGGTCTCCATCGGCCTGACGACGCTGGCGGGCGCGCTGCTGGCCCGCGCGGACCTGCCGCACTTCTGGTGGGTCGTGCTCGTCGACGGCGCCTACGTCGCGAGCTACGCGGTGGTGTTCGCCGTCAAGTTCACCCTGCTCGACCGGCTCGTGTTCGCCCGCGGCGCAGCACGTACCCCCGCCACCACGTCCCGGTCATGACACGGGCGTAGTTGGCGCCGTAGACCAGGCTGCCGCCCTTCTTGCTCTTGCCCGCCTTCCGCAGGCGCATGCTCATCGGCAGCTCGAGCACCCGGGCGCCGCGCGCGGTGACGCCGAGCAGCAGCTCCGAGGACTGGTACTGCGGCTCGTGCAGCGGGACCGAGCAGGCCAGCTCCGCCCGCATCGCCCGGAAGCCGAACGACGTGTCGGTGATCCGCCGCGCGGTGAGGATCGACGCGAGCACGGCGAACACCCGCACGCCGAGCCACCGGACGCGGCTGTCGGCCTCCTCGTGCCCCAGCCGCCGGGAACCGGTGACGAAGTCGGCCGAGCCGTCGACGACCGGGCTGACCAGCGCTTCCAGCTCGCTGTTGTCGTACTGGCCGTCGGCGTCGGTCGTGACGACGTACTCGGCGCCGCACTCGGCCGCGAGGTGGTAGCCCAGGCGCAGCGCCGCGCCCTGGCCGCGGTTGCGCGGCGCGACGCAGACGTACGCGCCGTGCGATCCGGCGATGGCGGCCGTGTCGTCGGTGCCACCGTCGACGACGACGAGGACGTCCACCGGCATGCCGAGGCAGGTGTCCGGCATCTTCTCCAGCACTTCGCCGATCCCGCCGGCTTCGTTGTAGGCCGCGATGACGACGGTCAGCGGGGCGAACCTGGCGTCCGGGTGACGGCGGCGGAAGTCGTCGAGGGCGCCGGTGTCGACGTCGTCCGGGAACGCGGCGAGGCGTTTGCGGCTGGCCGAGGTCAGCGTCGTGAAGCCGAGCGCCCCGGCCACCGGCAGCAGGACGAGCGCGGGAAGCTGGTAGCGCCAGGAGAACTCGAACACCGCCGAGGCGAACAGCAGGAGCAGCCCGCTCGACGCCGCCAGCAGCGCACCCGCCCGGGCGGGGTCGAGGGGCCGCTTGCGGCGGACCACCGTCAGCAGCCCCAGCAGCGCGCCGATGCCGAGCACCGCGCCCGGGACGTATCCGCCGCCGAGCTGGTAGTCGCGCAGGATCTTCGCCAGTGGCTGGTTCACGCTCGCCGTGACGCCGTCGTTCTGCAGCGTCACCAGGTCGATCAGCGACTGGTCGGCCCACTGCGGGTAGGACAGCTGGAACTGCCACCGGTCCAGCGGGACGTCGGCCGGGTCCTGTTCACGGGTCCAGGCGAAGCTCTTGGCGAAGTCGTCCAGCACCGCCTCGGCGACGTCATCGGGCTGGGCCTTCAGCACGGCGATCGCGAACTCGCGGGCGAGTGCCGCCTTGTCGGCGCCCGGCGGCAGCGGGCCCGGCCAGTTCGGATCGAGGTCGGCGTGGGTGTAGTTGTCCACCAGCCGCGTCTCGCGGGGTTCGGCCGGGCAGAACACCTGCAGGGTGGGAGCAAGGTGGAGATTCGCGCAGTCGGCGACGGCGGCGGTGCGGCCGTAGGGCATGTTCCCCGACGGCCCGGTCAGCCCCCACTTGCCGGTCTCGGCGTGCACCCGCGCGGAGTAGGGCACGAGCACGGCGAGCAGGCCCAGCAGGCCGATCCCGGCCCGGCGCCAGCCCGCCCACTGACGCCACTCGCCCCCGGCGGCGGCCAGGAACACCAGCAGCGGCAAGGCCAGCGAGATGCCGATGAGCCGGGTCAGCACGCCGAAGCCGAGCAGCAGGCCCGCGGCCCCGGCGCGTTTCCAGCCGGGGGCGCCCCGGCCGAGCAGCAGCCACAGAAGCCCGAGGAGCACGGCCTCGAACGTCACCTCCGACATGATGTTCTGCTCGATCTGCAGCTGGTAGGCGTCGAGCAGGACCGGTGCGGCGGCGAGCGCGCCGACCCACGGGCGGCCGCCGAAACGCAGGACCAGCGCGTACATCCCGATCGCGATCAGGATGCCGCCCGCGTGCTGCACGGCCGCGACCCAGGCGAGCCCGCCGACGGCCAGCAGCGGCCGCAGGACGAGGTCGTAGCCGATCGGGTTGAGCTGGTCGGCGCGCAGGGCGTGCAGGTTGTCGAGGTAGCGGAACGAGTCGATGAACAGCAGTGCCGGGCGGTAGGCCAGCCAGGTCAGCACCCGGAGGGTGATGGCCGGGACGAGGAGCAGGAGCAGCAGCCAGTGCCGCCGGAGAAATGCCGTCACGTCGTCAGGCCGGAGAAGTACTTCCACGCCGTCGCCAGCCCGTCGGTAAGCGAGACCGACGGCCGGTACCCGATCGTCTCCGCGCTGCCCGAGACGTCGACGACCACCGCGGGCATCTCCCCCGCGGGGGCTTCGACGTGCTCGACCGGCAGCTCGGCGCCGGTCACCTCGCGCACCGCTTCGACCATCTCCAGCACCGACACCGACCGCCCGGCACCGACGATGGCCGGGCCGGAGTAGCCGCTGTCCCACGCCAGCAGGACGGCGCGGACGACGTCGTCGACGTGCACGAGGTCGCGGCGCTGCCGTCCATCGCCGTAGATCTTCACCCCGGTTCCGCCGAGCGCCGCACGCATCATGCGCGGCACGAAACTGTCCTTGTGGGACATTCCCGGACCGTAGACGTTGGTGAACCGCAACGCACACGCCGTCAGGCCGTACGCGCCGGCGTAACCCGAGAGCAGCATTTCGCACGCCGCCTTGGTCGCGCCGTAGGGCGTCAGCGGCCGCAGCGGGAGGTCCGGGGTGATGGTCGCGGTGCCGACGTTGCCGATCACCGCGTTGGTCGAGGCGAGCAGGAACTTCGGCACGGCGTGGCGCCGCGCGAGTTCCAGCAGCTCCTGGGTGACGAGCACGTTGTCGGCGAAGGTGTCCTCGGGCAGCTCGACCGAGCGCAGTACCGAGGTGAGCGCGGCGAGGTGCACGATGCCCGCCGTCTCCGGGGTGACGGCCTCCTCCCGGACGGCCGCCTCGCGGAGGTCGCCGGTCACCACGCGGACGCCCGCGCCGCCGTCCGGGAAGGGCAGCCGGTCGACGACGGTGACCGGGACACCCCGGTCGCGGAAGCCGCGCACGAGGGCCCGGCCGATGAACCCGCTGCCACCGGTCACGACCACGGACGTCCGATCAGGACCCTGCGTCCTCGCCATGCGCGTCAACCTACCCGGCGTTCCTGTGGGTACGCAGAGCTGAAGGGCACCTTCCCTGCGTCACATGCACGGAAGGTGCCCTTCAGCGCACTTCGGCGAAGCTCTCCGGGGGCGGGCACGAGCAGACCAGGTTGCGGTCGCCGGCGGCGCCGTCGATGCGGCGGACCGGCGGCCAGATCTTCGGCGCGCCGATGCCCGCCGGGAAGACGGCCGTTTCGCGGCTGTACGGCCGGTTCCACTCGCCCGCCACGCAGCGTGCCGTGTGGGGCGCCTGGCGCAGCGGCGACTCCGCCAGCGGCCACTCCCCCGCCGCGACGCGGTCGATCTCGGCGCGGATCGCGATCATCGCGTCGCAGAAGCGGTCCAGCTCCGCCAGGTCCTCGCTTTCGGTCGGCTCGACCATGAGCGTGCCCGCGACGGGGAACGACATCGTCGGCGCGTGCAGGCCGTAGTCCGCCAGGCGTTTCGCCACGTCGTCGACCGTGACGCCGGTTTCCTTTGTGATCTGGCGCAGGTCGAGGATGCACTCGTGGGCCACGAAACCCCCGCGGCCCGCGTACAGCACCGGATAGTGGTCACCGAGCCGCCGGGCGACGTAGTTCGCGGCGGCCACCGCGACGAGCGTCGCGCGGCGCAGGCCGCCGGCACCCATCATCCGGAGGTACGCCCACGAGATCGGCAGGATCGACGCGCTGCCCCACGGCGCCGCGCTGACCGGGCCGACGCCGGTGGCCGGCCCGGCGGCCGGCTGCAGCGGATGGTTCGGCAGGAACGGCGCCAGGTGCGCGCGCACCCCGATCGGGCCGACGCCGGGACCGCCTCCGCCGTGCGGGATACAGAACGTCTTGTGCAGGTTCAGGTGCGAGACGTCGGCGCCGAACCGGCCGAACTGCGCGACGCCGATCAGCGCGTTCAGGTTGGCGCCGTCGACGTACACCTGGCCGCCCGCGTCGTGCACCGCCGCGCAGACCTCGCCGACGGTGTCCTCGTAGACCCCGTGCGTCGACGGGTAGGTGAGCATGATCGCGGCAAGGTCGCCGCGATGGTCGTCCACAGTGGACTTCAGGTGCGCGAGGTCGATGTTGCCGTCGTCGTCGCAGCGGACGACGACCACGCGCAGGCCCGCCATCACCGCGCTCGCCGCGTTCGTGCCGTGCGCGCTCGCCGGGATCAGGCAGACGTCGCGGGCGTGCTCGCCGCGGGAGCGGTGGTAGGCGCGGATGGCGAGCAGGCCCGCGAACTCGCCCTGGCTACCGGCGTTGGGCTGCAGGGAAACCGCGTCGTAGCCGGTGATCCGGGCCAGCCACGCGCTCAGGTCGGCGACGACTTCGAGGAGGCCGGCGGCGTCCTCGGCAGGCGCGAACGGGTGCAGCCCGGCGAACTCCGGCCAGGTGACCGGCTCCATTTCCGCGGTGGCGTTGAGCTTCATGGTGCACGAGCCGAGCGGGATCATGCTGCGGTCGAGGGCGACGTCGGCGTCGGCGAGCCGCCGCAGGTAGCGCAGCATCGCCGTTTCCGACCGGTGCGCGTGGAACACCGGGTGCGTCAGGTAGCCGCTCGTGCGCCGCAGTGGCGCCGGGAGCGCGTCCGCGGTGTCCGCGTCCAGTCCGTCCACATCGGACACCGAGACGCCGAACGCCTTCCACACCAGCGCAAGCCGGTCGCGGGTGGTGGTTTCGTCGCAGGCGATGCCGACGTGGTCGCCGTCGATCCGGCGCAGCAGGACACCGAGGTCCCGCGCCGCCGCGACGACGGCGTCGGCCCGGCCGGGTACCGCGGCGACGACGGTGTCGAAGAACTCGCCGTGCACGACGTCGACGCCGCCCTCGGTGAGGCCGGCGGCCAGCACGGTGGCCATCCGGTGGGCGCGCAGCGCAATCGAGCGCAGTCCCTCGGGGCCGTGGTACACCACGTACATCGACGCCAGCACCGCGAGCAGGACCTGCGCCGTGCAGATGTTCGACGTCGCCTTCTCGCGGCGGATGTGCTGCTCGCGGGTCTGGAGGGCGAGCCGGTAGGCGGGGGCGCCGTCGGCGTCCTTCGCCACGCCGACCAGGCGGCCGGGCAGCTGCCGTTCCAGGCCTTTCCGCACCGCGAGGTAGGCGGCGTGCGGGCCGCCGAAGCCGAGCGGGACGCCGAACCGCTGCGTCGAGCCGACGGCGACGTCGGCGCCGAGTTCGCCGGGCGGCCGCAGCAGGGTCAGCGCGAGGGGGTCGGCGGCGACGACCACGGCGGCGCCGTGTTTCTTGGCGTCGGCGATGGTGCGGTCGAGTTCGCGGACCGCGCCGGACGCGCCAGGGTACGACAGCAGCAGGCCGAAGAAGTCGCCGCCGAGGCCGAGCCCGGTCAGCCCCTGGGAGAGGTCTTCGACGACGATTTCGATGCCCAGCGGCTCGGCGCGGGTCCGCAGGACGGCGAGGGTCTGCGGCAGGGTGTCCTCGTCGACGACGAAGCGGTCCGACGCCGACTTCCCGGCCCGGCGCACGAGGGTCATCGCCTCGGCGGCCGCGGTGGCCTCGTCGAGCAGGGAGGCGTTGGCGACCGGCAGCGCGGTGAGGTCGGCGATCATGGTCTGGAAGTTGAGCAGGGCTTCGAGCCGCCCCTGGGAGATTTCGGGCTGGTAGGGGGTGTAGGCGGTGTACCAGGCCGGGTTCTCGAGCACGTTGCGCCGGATGACGGGCGGGGTGACGGTGTCGTGGTAGCCGAGCCCGATCATGGCGGCACCGGGCCGGTTCCGCGCGGCCAGTGACCGCAGTTCGGCCAGCGCCTGGGCTTCGGTGGCGGCCGGCGGCAGGTCGAGGGGTTCGGCGGACGCCCGCAACGACGGCGGGACGGCCTGCTCGGCGAGGTCGTCGAGGGAGGCGACGCCGATGACGTCGAGGATGCGCCGGAGTTCGGCGGGGCCGGGCCCGATGTGCCGGTCGGCAAAGGGAAGGCCCTGTTCCAGCGAGGCGAGTGACGGCTCCACGATGGCCTCCTCCGAACGGCAGTGTCCACCCAAGGCGACTGTAGAACGAAAGGCGACCGAGGCCGGGGGTCCGGGGGCGGAGCCCGCCGGGCGGGGCGTGGGGGTTGCACCCCACAGGACACACCGGAGGGGCGAGGGCGAGCGCTCTCCGCGAGCACAGCTCCCCCAACCCCGGAGGTAGTCCTCCCCGCTCTGTCTGACCCCGAGGGGCGCCTGAGAGTTTCGCCCGCAGGTTGAGCCGGGCTTGCACCGTCGGCGGGGCCATCAGGCTGTGTCCTGACGACCCGCTTTCCAGAGGCGTCTCGTCCGCGCGGTCCAGGGTGCCTGAGAGGTTCCGGGGAGGACTTGCTCCTTCGGCGCCGAGCTCAAGGTGAGGCTCGGACTCTCCCGCGCGGATTCGTCGACCGCACCGACGACCTTACCCGGTCCGCCCGGGCGTTGATCACCCGGTCCGGCGGGCGTTGCGGCGCTGGGTGAGTTCGTCCGGTTCGTGCGTCTCGACGATGCCGCCGTCGGCGCGTTCGGCCGGGAACTCGTGGATGGTGCCGCTGATTTCCTGCATGGCTCCGCTGACCGCGATGCCGAAGACGCCCTGGCCGCCCTGGAGCAGGTCGACGATCTCCTCCGGGGACGTGCACTCGTAGACGGTGGTGCCGTCGGAGAACAGTGTCACGCGCGCGAGGTCGCGGACGCCGCGGAGGCGGAGGTGGTCGACCGCGACCCGGATGTTCTGCAGGGAGACCCCGGTGTCGAGCAGGCGCTTGACGACCTTGAGGACGAGGATGTCCTTGAAGGAGTAGAGCCGCTGCGAACCGGAGCCGTGTGCGGTGCGGATGCTCGGCGCGACCAGCTTCGTCCGGGCCCAGTAGTCGAGCTGACGGTAGGTGATCCCGGCGATCTGGCACGCGGCCGGGCCGCGGTAGCCCACCAGCTCGTCGGGCAGCGAGTTGTCGGGGAACAGTTCGCCCTGCTCACCAGTCGCGACCTCGACAGGCTGCTTCTCGGAACCAGCCTCGACCACGCAAGCCTCCCCTCGCCCGACCTGACGGCCGGCGAATGACAGCCGGACGGTCCCAGGAGCGGGACCCGCCGGAGATCAATCACCACGGTCCGGCCCCAGACCGTGAATCACACCGTGGCGATTTACCTGCTTCGACGGTAAGCGCCCGGACTGAACCGGTCAACGCGACGCGCGGCAAGCCGCAACGGACGGATGAGCGGTTGATCCGTTCGCCGTACCCCCTACGGCGTGATTCAAACCCGTTGACGGCTTTTACTCAGCCGAGTAATTTTTTACTCATGCAAGTAAACACCGACCTCATGGCCGAGCTGGGCCTGAGCCCGACCGAGGCCGTGCGCCGGGCGCAGATCGTCGGCGCCACCATCGGCGTCCTCGCCGACCTCGGTTACCGGAAGACCACCTTCGCCAGGATCAAGGAGCGGGCCGGGCTCAGCAGCACCCGGCTGATCTCCTACCACTTCACCAACAAGGCCGGCCTGATGCAGGCGGTGCTCAGCACGGTCGTCGAGACGAAGAACCAGTTCCTCGCCGAACGCACCGGCGGCGGGCTCGACCCGGCCGACCGGGCCGGCTACCTGCGGGCGCACATCGAGACGTCGATCGCGTTCCTGCGCGCCTACCCCGAGTGCGTCCGCGTGCTGACCGAGCTCGCGGCCAACACCGACGATGCCGAGGGCTGGTCGATGACGAAGGTGCTGGTCGACGACCTGCGCGTGCACGGCCTGGCCCGTCAGCTCAAGCAGGGCCAGGCCGAGGGGGTGTTCGGCGAGTTCACGCCCGAGGTGATGGCGATGTCGATCGCGCAGGCCATCGACGGGGTGGCCGCGGCGTACGCGGCCGACCCGTCGCTGGATCTGGAGAAGTACGGCCGGGAGGTCGCCGACACCTTCGTCAAAGCGACGAAGCCGTGAGCACGCGGTCGAGGCGTTCTTCGATGCGGGCCTTCGGGAACGCGCCGACGATCGTCTCGACCGGCTCGCCGTCGCGGAAGAGGATCATCGTCGGCAGCGACATGACCCGGTAGGCGCGGGTGGTCTCCGGGTTCTCGTCGGCGTTGATCTTGCGGATGGCGAGCGTCCCGGCCCGCTCGGCGGCCAGCTGCGCCAGCACCGGGCCGACCATCCGGCACGGGCCGCACCAGGTGGCCCAGAACTCGACGAGCACGGGAACGTCACTGCCGAGCACTTCGGCGAAAGTCGCGTCGGTGACGTCGGTGACGAGGCTGTTTTCGGGCATGGCGGCTTCCTTCACGGGCGCGGGGATGCGGGCACGACGCACGGATCGGGTGCCTGGCGGGCGAGGGCGGCGGCGAGCTTCCCGGCCAGTTCGGCCCGGATGCCGCCGAGCCGCGCGAGAAGGGCGTCCGCTTCTTCGAGCTTGCGCCGGTAGACCTCGATCGAACTGGCGCAGGCGTCGCCGGTCTCGTGACCGCTGCGCAGGCATTCGACGAACGGCCGGGTCTCCTCGAGCGTCAGCCCGACCGTCTGCAGGGTCTGGATCTCCTTGACCAGCTGGAGGTCGTGCTCGTCGTACTCGCGGTAGCCGTTGGCCGAGCGCCGGGCCCGCAGCAGCCCCTGGTCCTCGTAAAACCGCAGCGCACGGGTGGTGACACCCGTGCGCTGCGCCAGTTCTCCGATCCGCATGCCTGCGACGCTAGACGTTGACGTCCACGTCAAGGCAAGCGATCACGTGTCGGCTCCGCGGAAGTCCTCGGGCGACACGGAGTCGAGGAACTCGCGGAACTTCTCGACCTCGTCCTCCTGCTCGTCCGGGATGATCAGGCCGGCTTCCTCCAGCACCGAGTCCACGGCGTGGATGGGGACGCCGATCCGCAGGGCCAGCGCGACCGAGTCGCTCGGCCGGGCGGACACCCGGATGTCGCCGTCGAAGACCAGTTCCGCGAAGAACGTGCCTTCCTTCAGGTCGGTGATGACGACCTGCTCCAGCTCCCGGCCGAGCGCTCCGATGACCTCTTTCAGCAGGTCATGCGTGAGCGGACGAGCGGGGCGGACTCCCTGCTGCTCCAAGGCGATGGCGGTGGCTTCGACCGAGCCGATCCAGATCGGCAGATACCGTTCACCCTCGGTCTCCCGCAGCAACAAGATCGGCTGATTCGCGGGCAGCTCGACCCGCACACCGACGACGCGCATTTCGCTCATCGGGCTTCGCCTCCCTCTCGTGCACACGGGCTTCAGCGCTCAACCGGTTTCGCGCCGCCACTGTCGACGCTACCCGTCATCCGCGCGCTGTGCTCGCTGTCCGGACTCTCTCGGTTCGCCTGCCGCAAACCCGTGCCTTCACGGTACGGCATGCGGTGCCGAACATTCAGTCATTGACATGGGACCGCAAAGAGGATCTCACTGCCCCGTTACGCTCAACACCCGGAGACGCCACGGATTCCGGCCTTGACGAGGAGCGTGTGGAGCGTCACGGACAGTGCCGCGAGCTCCCTGACCACCTCGTCGGCGCGTGCCTTGGCTTCCGGATCACGGTGCCGATACACCGGCGTCACGATCTGCTCCAGCAACCCGACCTCGCGGTCGGCCGCGGCGCGGAAGGCACGCAGGTGTCTCGGCTCGATACCGAATTCGGTCATCGCCTTCACCGTCCGCGCCACCAGGACCGCGTCCGGGTCGAAGAACCCGGCGGGACCGGGCCGGACCAGGCCGTACTGCTGCAGCTCGGCCAGCGCGGCCGCGTCGATGCCCGCCTGCTCCAGGAGTTCCTCCCGGGTCAGCCGCTGCTCCTGGCCGGTGGCGAAGTCGTCCGCCACGGGCAGGCCGACGTTCTCGGCCGCCGTGTCGATCGGCACCAGCCGGCGCGGCGGGCGGGGCAGGGCCGCGGCGGGCCCGGCACCCGAGTCCGCCGCGTCCAGCTGTTCCTTGATGACCTTCAACGGGAGGTAGTGGTCCCGCTGGGCGGCCAGGACGAACCGGAGACGCTCCACGTCCGCCGGGGCGAACTGCCGGTACCCCGAAGCCGTGCGGCCCGGCGTGACCAGGCCTTCCGCTTCCAGGAACCGGATCTTGGAGATGGTGACATCGGGGAAGTCGGTGCGCAGCTGCGCCAGCACGGCCCCGATGCTCAGCCCATGACTCTGTGGCCGTCCGGCCGCCGTCACTGCGCCCCCTGGCCCCCGTGCCCCGGGCCGGTCAGGAAGACCAGGCGGAACTTCCCGATCTGGACCTCGTCGCCGCCGGCCAGCACGGCCTGGTCGACCGGCTCGCGGTTGACGTAGGTGCCGTTGAGGCTGCCGACGTCGATGACGACGAACTCGCCGCCCTCACGCCGGAACTCGGCGTGCCGTCGCGAGACCGTGACGTCGTCGAGGAAGATGTCGCTGTCCGGGTGCCGCCCGGCGCTGGTGGTGTCGCGGTCGAGCAGGAACCGCGAACCCGCGTTCGGCCCGCGCTTCACGACCAGCAGGGCCGAACCCGGCGGCAGGGCGTCGACACCCTGGACCGGTGCTTCCGGGGCCGGGGCGGGCTCGTGGCCTTCGGCTTCGGCCAGGAAGTCGGCCCGGAAGACAGAGGTCCGCTCCGGAGACTGCTCCGGGGGAACGCCGCCGGGCCCGTCGTTCGTGCTCACCTGAGCTCTCCTCCACACATGCTGTGTTGCCAGTACTCAAGAACGTGTAGCTGCCAACGTACCGTGCCTGATCGATTCTCCGAGCCCCGGCTCCCCGAACCGGCGCAGCGCGGCTCAGCCCTTGGTCAGCGCGTCGTACGCCTCGGCTTCGAGCAGGGCGTCCAGGCCCGCCGGGTCGTCGAGGCGGATCTCGATCAGCCAGCCCTCGCCGTAGGGGTCGCTGTTGATCAGTTCCGGCGAGTCGGCGACCGCGTCGTTCACCGCGACGATCTCGCCGTCGACCGGCGCGAACAGCTCGGAGACGCTCTTGGTCGACTCGACCTCGCCGAAGACGTCGCCCGCGCTCACCTGGCGGCCGACCTCGGGCAGGTCGACGAACACGACGTCGCCGAGCTGGTCCTGCGCGTACTCGGTGATGCCGACGCGGACGAGCGTCTCCTCGCGGGTGGCGACCCACTCGTGTTCCTCGGTGTAGCGAAGCTCTTCAGGAGCGGACACCGCCGGTCCCCTTTCATGCCCTCACTGGCGAAAACGTGCTGGGCGCAGTCTTACACCCACACGGCGCAACCGCCCGCCGCGACCCGGGAAAGTCAGTCGCCGGTGGCGCCGCGCAGGGCGTTGCGCGCCTGCACGACGTAGAGCACGCCGGACCAGACGTAGAGGACGGCGCCCCAGATGGTGAAGGCGTACCCGATCGGCCGCGCGACCGCGGCGACGGCCGAGCCGCCCTGCGCGAGCAGCAGGAACGGGAAGGCGTACATCAGGACGAAGGTGGCGCCCTTGCCGATGTAGGTGACCTCCGGCGGGGCGAACCCCCGGCGGCGCAGGGTGACGACGCAGACGCCGAGCACGGCCTCGCGCAGCACCAGCGGCACCACGACCCACCAGGGGATGATCTCGCGGACGAGGAACGCGGCGAGCGTCGCGAGGATGTAGAGCCGGTCGGCGGCGGGGTCGAGCAGCTGCCCGAGCCGGGACATCTGGTTGAGCCAGCGGGCCAGCTTGCCGTCGAGCCAGTCGGTGAGGGCGCTGAAGACGAGCACCGCCAGCGCCCAGCCGTCCTCCTCCGGGCCGAGCAGCAGCCACAGGAACACCGGCACGCCGGCCAGCCGCAGCAGGGAGAGGATGTTGGGGACGTTGAGGGCCTGCCGCAGCAGCGAAGGCTCGGCGGCGTCCGCCGGGGCGGCGGGTTCGGGGGCGGCTGTGCTCACCAGGTCATTAAACAGCGGACCGGGCCCGGCAGCCCGGTCCGGGCATGCCCCGTGCCGAAGTCCACGGCGGGGCATGCCCGGACACCGGGCTCAGCTCGCGCGGTGGTGGCTCCAGCCCCGGCGCTGCAGCTCGGCGCTGCTCAGCGACTCGGGGCGGCCGCGGTAGTCGGTGCCCATCCAGCGGGCCCGGCCGGCACGTCCCTCGAGGACGTACGGACGGCCGCCGCACCAGACGACGGTGCTCGGGACGGTCGGCGGGCTGGACGGGTCTTCGGTGCTGCTCTCGGCTTCGGCGTTCATCGCTCTCACGGGCTCGGGACGGTTTCGGGGACGGGAAGCTCTTCGGCCTCCACCAAGATCTTCGGCCCGCGGGGCCGGGTTGTTAACCGGCACGGCGTGAATTAGACCGATCGATTCTTCATGGCAGCGTGAGGTTTCGGAGCGTGAACGGAATGTTAATCGTCCATTGTGGACATACAGTGTGGAGCCACCGGAGCGGGCCGCCACCCGGCTGGAGTAATCTCCGGCACACCTGTGGGCGAGTCGGTCCACACGGCCCCGGCCCGGAGGGGCCAGAATGTCCGGGTCAGCCGAGCCGGGGAGGAAGGATCGCGGTGCCCCACCCGACCACCACGAGGACGTGGCGGCCGTTGCTCGCGGCCTGCCTCGCCGTGCCCGCCCTCGCGGCCTGCTCCGGCGAACCCGCCGCCCAAGCACCGCCTTCCCCCTCTTCGCCGTCGGCGTCCACCCCGGTGACGACGCCGACCGGCACTCCCCCGCCACCGCCGCCGAGCGAGGGCTCGTCCGCGCCGCCCCCGGTGTCGAAGCCGTCGGGGCCGCCGCCGACCGTGCCCGGGTCGTGCGGCACCGTGACCGCCGCCAGCGGGCTGACGCTGTACGTGTTCGACAGCGGCGCCGCGGGGGTCAGCTGCGCCACGGCGACGAAGCTGGTCGGCGACTTCCACCGCAAGATCGCCGGCCGCCAGGGCGCCGGCTCGAACGACGCGGTGAACGAGACCGTCGACGGCTGGCTGTGCACATCCGGCCCGCCCGCCGCCCAGGGCGGCACGACCTGTACCAAGGGCGAGCAGACGGTGTTCGCCGCCGTCGTGCCGTCCGAGTGATCCGTTCCTGCTCCTGAAGGGCCCATGAAGACACTCGCGTACCCCTTGCTGCTCGCGACCGCCGCGTTGGCAGGCTGCGGCACCACCCCACCCCCGGCGGCGGCACCGACCGCGGCCCAGGCGGCCGCGGAGAGCACGGTCCCAGGCGTGCCGTGCGGCGAAGTGCCGGGAACGGGCGGGGCAAAGACGGTGGTGACGGCCCACGGAAAGGTCGACTGCACCGCGGCGGCGAACCTGCTGAAGGACTACTTCGCCAAGCTGACCCCGGCCGAGGCGAACTCCCCGGACGGGCCGGGCCCGATCGCCCTGGGTGAGTGGACGTGCGGCAGCGGCGCCAACGACCCGGTGACGGCCTGCTCCACCGAGGACGGGCGCCAGGTCGAGGGAACGCGCCGGTAGGAAGGACCCGGGCGCCCGAATGTGGCCTTCGGTGCGCTCAACGCACCCAAGGCGGCCTCCGGTGCGTAGCCGCGGCGCTCCCCCGGCGCCCCAAGGCGGCCTCCGGTGCGTAGCCGCAGCGCCCCCCAGCGCCCCAAAGCGGCCTTCGGTGCGCTCAACGCACCGAAGGCCACCTTGGGGCGCTCGAAAACCCGGCCCGGTCAGGACTTGAGGTCCGGGAAGTCCTCCTCCCGGAACTCCGTCCCCGCCCCACGCCCCGGGTCGTTCTCGCGGCCGCGCAGTTCCACGCGGCGGATCTTGCCCGAGATCGTCTTCGGCAGCTCCGCGAACTCCAGCCTCCGGATCCGCTTGTACGGCGCCAGATGCTCCCGGCAGTACGCCAGGATCGAGCGAGCCGTCTCCGCGTCCGGGGAGAATCCGGCCGCCAGCACCACGTACGCCTTGGGGACGGCCAGGCGGATCGGGTCGGGGGCCGGGACCACCGCCGCCTCTGCCACTGCCTCGTGCTCGATCAGCACGCTCTCCAGCTCGAACGGCGAGATGCGGTAGTCCGAGGCCTTGAACACGTCGTCCGTGCGCCCGACATACGTGATGTAGCCGCGTTCGTCGATCGAACCGACGTCGCCGGTGTGGTAGTAGCCGTTCGCGAATGCCGCCGACGTGCGCTCGTCGTCGTCCGCGTAGCCCGTCATCAGGCCCACCGGGCGGTGCGCGAGGTCCAGGCAGATCTCGCCCTCCGTTGCGCGCTCGCCGCTGACCGGGTCGACCAGTGCCACCACGAAGCCCGGCAGCGGGTGGCCCATCGAGCCGGGTACCACCGGCTGGCCGGGCGTGTTCGCGATCTGGACGCTGCTTTCGGTCTGGCCGAAGCCGTCGCGGATGGTGACGCCCCACGCCTTCTCGACCTGGTCGATCACCTCCGGGTTGAGCGGCTCGCCTGCCCCCACCACCTTGCGGGGCGGGTTCTTCAGCGCCGTCAGGTCGGCCTGGATGAGCATCCGCCACACCGTCGGCGGCGCGCAGAAGCTGGTGACGCCGCAGCGGTCCATCTGCGCCATCAGCGCGCCCGCGTCGAACCGGCCGTAGTTGTACAGGAACACCGTCGCCTCGGCGTTCCACGGCGCGAAGAAGTTGCTCCACGCGTGCTTCGCCCACCCCGGCGAGGAAATGTTCAGATGGACGTCGCCCGGCTCCAGCCCGATCCAGTACATCGTCGACAGGTGACCCACCGGGTAGGACACGTGCGTGTGCTGCACCAGCTTCGGCTTCGCCGTCGTGCCCGAGGTGAAGTACAGCAGCAGCGGGTCGCCCGCCTTCGTCGGGCCGTCCGGGGCGAACTCCGGCGATTCGGCGAACGCCGACGCGTACGCGTGCCAGCCCTCGACCGGCTCCCCCACCGCGATCCGCGTGTAGTCACCGGCCACGCCGTCGAACTTCGGCGCGTCCACCGAGCGGACCACGACGTGCCGGGCCGCGCCCCGCTCCACGCGGTCGGTCAGGTCGGCCGGGCCCAGCAGCGTCGACGCCGGGATGATGACCGCGCCGAGCTTGATCGCGGCGAGGATGGTCTCCCACAGCTCGCCCTGGTTGCCCAGCATGAGGATCAGCCGGTCGCCGCGGCGGACGCCGAGGCCGCGCAGCCAGTTCGCCACCTGGTTGGACCGGCCCGACATCTCCGGGTAGGTCCACCGGTTCTCGGTGCCGTCCTCCTCGACGATCCACAGCGCGTCCCGCTCCGCGTTGGCGGGGTCGTGCGCGACGACGTCGAACCAGTCGATCGCCCAGTTGAACTCGTCGAACCGCGGCCACGCGAAGTCGCGGTAGGCCGTGTCGTAGTCCTCGCGGTGGGCCAGCAGGTAGTCCCGCGCGGCGCGGAACGCGTGGTGGACTTCCGGAGCGGTCACGCTGCCTCCTCTATTCGCCCTTGAACTCGGGCTTGCGGCGCTCCAGGAACGCCTGGACCGCCTCGCCGAGGTCCTTGCTGGGCAGGAACGCCGAGTTCCACGCCGCGACGTACCGGAGGCCGTCGGCGACCTGGCGCTCGGTGTTGGTCGCCAGCACCTGCTTGGTCCCCTGCACCACCAGCGGTGGGTTGGCGGCGATCTCCGCGGCCAGCTCGCGCGCGGCCTTCAGCAGGGTGTCCTGGTTGTCGTAGACGTCGTTGACCAGGCCGATCTTCTCGGCGCGGGCGGCGTCGATGTCCTTGCCGGTCAGGGCCAGCTCACGCAGGTGCCCTTCGCCGACGATGGACGCGAGCCGCTGGAGGCTGCCGAGGTCGGCGACAATCGCGACGCGCACCTCGCGCACGCTGAACTTGGCGTCCGCGCTGGCCAGCCGGATGTCGGCGGCCGCGATGACGTCGACCCCGCCGCCGATGCACCAGCCGGACACCGCCGCGACGACCGGCTTGCGGCACTCCGCGATCGAGCTGACCGCCGCCTGCAGCGACCGGACCTGGTCGAGGAACGCCGTGCGCGGGCCCGCCAGGTTGTCCCCGCCCAGCATCGGCGCCCAGTCGCCCATCATCGCGGGCAGGTCGAGGCCGTAGGAGAAGTTCGCACCGCTGCCGGTCAGCACCACGGACCGGACCTGCGGGTCGGCGTCGAGCGCGCGGAACACCAGCGGCAGCTCGCGCCAGAAGTCCGGGCCCATCGCGTTGCCCTTCGACGGGCCGAGGAGCGTCACTTCGGCCACAGGGCCGTCGACGTCGACCTTCAGGGAGACGAGGTCGGGCAGACTGTCAGCAGTAGCGGTCATGGGGTCATCTTGACCCATGGGTCCGACAATCCGCCATTGGCACCCTGTCAATTGACCCCCGGGTCAGCGTGCCGGGGTGCGCGCCGGATGCTTTCCTGAAGAGACCACAGCCTGAACAGACCGACGCCGAGACGGGGAGGACGGTGGGAGACATGAGCCCGGCCGGCAGCAGCGCGACCGTGATCGAGCCGGAACCCCCGGCCGCGCCCCCTCGCCGTGAGCCGCGCCCGATCGAGCTGACCGGTTCGTTCGAGCACGAAGGCCACCGGCTCTGGTACACCGAGTTCGGCAGCGGCGACAAGGTCGTCGTCCTGACGCACGGCATCATGCTCACCCGCCGGATGCACGCCCCGCTGGCCCGGCGGCTGGCCCGCGCCGGCTTCCGGGTGGTCACGCTCGACCTGCTCGGCCACGGCGACTCCGACCGCCCCACCGAGTCGTGGCGGTACTCGATGCCCGCGTTCGCCGAGCAGACCCTCGCGCTGCTGGACCACCTCGACGTGGAGTCCGCGGTGATCGGCGGGACGTCGCTGGGCGCGAACGTCTCGCTGGAGGTGGCGGTGCTGGCGCCGGAGCGGGTGCGCGGGCTGGTCGTCGAGATGCCGGTGCTGGACAACGCGATCGTCGCCGGGCTGGTCACGTTCGCCCCGCTGCTCATGGCGGCCCGCTTCCTGCCGTTCACGGTGCAGGCGGTCGCGCTGGCGGCTTCGCTGGTGCCGCACGGCAACCAGTGGGTCGACGTCGTCACGGACACGCTCTCGCAGCGCCCGGCACCGATGGCGGCGCTGCTGCACGGCGTGCTCTTCGGCCGGATCGCGCCGCCGAAGTCGGTGCGGCGCAAGATCACCACGCGGGCCCTGGTGATCGGCCACCAGGGCGACCCGATCCACCCCTTCGGCGACGCGGACACCCTGGCGGTCGACATGCCGGAGGCGGAGTTCGTGCAGGCCCGCAGCCCGGTCGAGCTGCGGTTCGACCCGACCCGGCTCTCGGACGCCATCCAGGACTTCGCGGCGAGCTGCTACGACGGCTGACCCGGCGCCGCGAGCCGGGCGGCGATGCCGTCCAGGACGCAGTCGAGGCCGATCCGGAAGGTCTCGTCGGCGTCGAGGTGGACGGCGTCGCGGACGACCTTCTCCAGCGCGGGGAACCGGCCGGTGGCGAAGGCCCGTTCCAGGTAGGGCCCGTAGGCGACCTGGTACTGGTGCTTGTCCATCCCGGTAGCCCGCTCGGCCCGCCGCTCGGCGATCTCCTTGCGCACCGCGCCGGCGACGTAGGAGTCGACCGCGGAGACGGCCGGCATGACGCTGTCGACGTCGATGCCGTCCAGCCCGGCCATCAGCGCTTCCGACCGGGCCAGCGCGTTCGGCCCGAACTGCGGCCGCCCGCCGATGAGGTCGGCGTACCATTCGTGCCGGTGCACGGCCCGCCGGATGGCCTCGGCCAGGGAACGCAGCACCTCACGCCAGCCGTCCCCGGCAGGCCGGATCTCCGCCTGTACCGCGTCGACCATGAGGTCGAGCAGCTCCTCCTTGGTGCCGAGGTAGCCGTACAGCCGCATCGGCCCGACGTCCAGCGCGGCCGCCACCTTGCGCAGCGACACCGCGTCGAGGCCGTCGGCGTCGGCCAGCCGGATCGCCGCGCGGACGATCCGCTCGCGGCTCAGCGGAGCCGGCGTCGGCCGGTCCGGCGGCTCGGGCCGTTCCCAGATCAGCATGGCGCAGACCATACATCGCATGGTTCGATACAGTGTATTGACAGATACACCGTATCGAAGGGGGATCCCCATGACGATCGCCATCGCCGGCGCAGGCCCGGGCGGGCTGGCACTGGCCCGCGTGCTGCACGTCCACGGCATCGAGGCCGTCGTGTACGAGCGGGAGCCGTCCCGCGACGCCCGCGGGCAGGGCGGCATGCTCGACATCCACTCCGGGCAGCAGGCCCTGCGCGAAGCCGGGCTGCTGGAGCAGTTCCACGCGCTCGCCCGCGGCGAAGGGCAGGACATGCGGCTGCTGGAGCCGGACGGCACCCTCCTGCTGCAGGAGGACACGCCGGACGACGCGCCGATGGCGCGGCCCGAGATCGACCGCGCCGACCTGAGGAACCTGCTGCTCGATTCGCTGCCCGAGGGCACGGTCCGGTGGGGCCACGCGGTCGCGCACGCCGGCGACGGCGTGCTGCACTTCGCCGACGGCACCAGCACGACGTACGACCTGCTCGTCGGCGCCGACGGCGAGAACTCCCGGGTCCGGCCGCTGCTCACCGCCGCCCGCCCGGTGCACACCGGCCAGCACGTCGTCGAGCTGGGCATCCCGGACGCCGGCCGCACGCACCCGGACCTCGCGGCGATGGTCGGCCGCGGCAACTACTGGGTGCTCGGCGACCGGCAGTCGCTGGGGGCGCAGCGCAACGGCGACGGCCGCATCCGCGTCTACCTGAGCTTCCACGACACGCCGTCGGACTGGATCACCACGTGCGGCATCCCGTTCGGCGACCCGGCCGCCGCCCGCGAGCGGCTGCTGGCGGAGTTCGACGGCTGGGCACCCGGGGTCAAGGCCCTGATCGCGGCCTGCGACGACACGGTCGTGCCCCGGTCGATCAACACGCTCCCGGTCGGCCTGACCTGGCCGTCACGGCCGGACGTCACGCTGGTCGGCGACGCGGCGCACCTGATGCCGCCGGTCGGCGAGGGCGCCAACATGGCCCTGCTCGACGGCGCGGTCCTCGGCCGCGCGCTGGCCGCGCACCCCGGCGACATCCCCGCCGCCGTCGCGGAGTACGAACGCGAGATGTTCGAGCGGACCGGCGAGGCCGCCCGGATGTCGGCGAAGATGCAGGAGATGGTCACCTCGCCGGGCGCCGCCCGGAAGGTGCTCGAGTTCTTCCAGCCCAGCCGGCCGTGATCAGCCGGGCATCACGCGTGTCCCGAGGGGCATCACGCGTGACTGGAGAGGCATCACGGCCGATGCCCCGCGAATCACGTGTGATGCCCGCCGGATCACGTGTGATGCCCGTGGGATCACGGGTGATTCCCCTCCGGGGCCAGCCCGGCGACCGGGCCGATCACGATCACCGCGGGCGGGCGGACTCCCGCGGCCGCCGCGTCGGCGGTCACCGTGTCCAAAGTGGACCGGAGGGTGCGCTGGGTGCGCATGGTGCCGTCCTCGACGATCGCGACCGGCGTGTCCGCCGGGCGGCCGCCGTCCAGCAGGGCCTTCGCGAACTGCGGGAGCCGCTCGACGCCCATCATCAGCACGATCGTGCCGCGCATCTTCGCCAGCAGGTCCCAGTCGACCAGTGACCGGTCGTCGCCGGGGGCGACGTGGCCCGAGACGACCACGACCTCGTGGGCGACGCCGCGGTGGGTCACCGGGACGTCGGCGACGGCCGGGACCGCGAACGCGCTGGTGATGCCCGGGACCATCGTCACCGGGACGCCCGCCGCGGCGCAGGCGAGGACCTCCTCGAAGCCGCGGCCGAACAGGTACGGGTCGCCGCCCTTGAGCCGGACGACGAACTTGCCCTCCTTGGCCCGCTCGACCAGCGTCTGGTTGATCACGTCCTGGCTGGCCGCGCGGCCGTACGGGATCTTCGCCGCGTCGACGACCTCGACCTCGGGCGCGAGCTCGTCGAGCAGCTCGCGGGGCGCCAGCCGGTCGACCACGACGACGTCCGCGCGCGCGAGCAGCCGCCGCCCGCGGACGGTGATCAGTTCCGGGTCGCCCGGCCCGCCGCCGACCAGGGCCACGCCGGGCAGGGTGCCTTCCGGGTGCGGCTGACGGCCGTCCTCGACGGTGCCGTTGTGCAGGCCGTCCAGGATGGAGTCGCGGACCGCGGCCGAGCGCAGCGGTTCGCCGCCGGACAGGACGCCGAAGAGCAGGCCGCCGTGCCGCCCGGACGCCGGGGTCACCGCGGTGCCGGACTCGCCTTCGTCGGCGCGGACGCAGAAGACGCGTTCCCGCTCGGCCTCGGCGCAGACCGCGGCGTTGACCTCGGGGTCGTTCGTGCAGGCCAGGGCGTACCAGGCGGCCTTGAGGTCGCCGTCGGCGTAGCGGCGCTCGTGCCAGACCAGCTCGCCCGCGTCCACCATCCCCTGCACCGACGGCGTCGTGTGCGGCGACACCAGTTCGACGCGGGCGCCCGCGCTGATCAGCCGGGGCAGCCGCCGTTGGGCCACGGTCCCGCCGCCGATCATCACGACGCGGCGGCCGCTGAGCTGGAGGCCGGAGAGGTAGTGCGGGTCGTCCATGGCCGGGATCTTATTGGTGGACGAGGCCCGCGCCAGCTCAGCGTGGGTCATGCCACCCGGATCTCCCTCCGGGTGGCATGACCCGGGTCAGCTCGCGCGTCCCGAAGACGGGTACGGCAGCAGCGCCATCTCCCGCGCGTTCTTGATCGCCGTGGCGACCTGCTTCTGCTGCTGCGGGGTCAGCCCGGTCACCCGGCGGGCGCGGATCTTGCCGCGGTCGGAGATGAACTTGCGCAGCAGGTCGACGTCCTTCCAGTCGACCTCGGTGATCCGGTTGGCGTGCAACAGGTTCACCTTGCGCTTGCCGGGACGGTCGCGGTTCGGCTTCGGCATCGGGCTCACCAGCTCGACTTCGAGACGCCGGGCAGCTCACCGTTGTGCGCCGCCTGCCGCATCTTGACACGCGACAGCCCGAACTTCCGCAGGTAGCCGCGCGGACGGCCGTCCGAGACGTCCCGGTTGCGGATGCGCGTCGGGCTCGCGTCGCGCGGCAGCTTCTGCAGCGCGACGACCGCCTCGGCCTTCTCCTCCGGCGACGACTTGGGCGAGGCGATGGTCGCCTTGAGCGCGCGGCGGCGTTCGACGTAGCGCGCGGCGATCACCTTCCGCTGCTCGTTCTTCGCGATCTTGGACTTCTTGGCCATCAGCGCTCTTCCTTGAACTCGACGTGCTTGCGCGCCACGGGGTCGTACTTGCGCAGGACCATCCGGTCCGGGTCGTTGCGGCGGTTCTTCCGCGTCACGTACGTGTAGCCGGTGCCCGCGGTGGACCGCAGCTTGATGATCGGCCGGACGTCGGTGCTCTTCGCCATGGCAGCTTCACCTCCTTCGCCCCGGGCGGGACCCGCCCGAGTTGGTAGTGGTTTTCATTGTCATCTACGCTGGGCACAGTACCCCGCCCGGATTCCTGGAGCCTGTGTGACCCCCGAGCCGATCCCCCGCCCCCGCGTCCCGCTCGTCCTCGTCAGCGGCCTGGCCGCCGGACCGAACGCCGCGCTCGCCGAGCTGCTGCGCGCCGCCGGGCCCGGCACCGCCGTCGTGCACCACGACCTGCGCGAGATCCACTCCGGCGTGGTCCGGCGCCGCCTGCGGCTCGGCGAGCGCGACGAGCTGACCGTGCTGGAGCTGGCGCACGGCTGCGTGTCCTGCACCCTGCGGGAGGACCTGCTGCCGCTACTGCGCCGGCTGGCGCGGGAGCCCGGCGTGACCCGGATCGTCGTCCGGCTCGACGAGGCCATGGAGCCCGAGCCGGTGAGCTGGGCGATCCGGAACGTTCTGGTCGGCGACCACCCCGTCGGCGACGACGTCGACCTGCGGGCTGTCCTCACCGTCGTCGACTGCGCCACCTGGCTCGCCGACGTGACCGGCGACGACGTGCTGGCCGAGCGGAACCTGCAGGGCAGCCCGGAGGACGAGCGCACGGTCGCCCAGGTCGCGCTGGCCCAGGCCGAGTTCGCCGACGTCCTCGTGCTCGCGGGCGCGGCCCCCGACGCGTGGAACGCCGCGAAGGCGTCCGCGATCCTCGACCGCGTCGCCCCGTCGATCCCGCGGGTCGAGCTGGCCCGCGTCGACGGGCACAGCGTGCTCGACGCGGTCCCGGCGAACGCGCGGCGCGGCGAGGTCACCGACATGCACGGCGCGCTGCTGCGCGGCGAGCCGCCGCTGCACACCGACTGCGGCATCGGGCTGCTCACCTTCACCGCGCAGCGGCCGTTCCACCCGGAGCGGCTGCACGACGCGCTCGACGTCCTGCTCGACGGCGTCGTCCGCACCCGCGGGCGCGCGTGGGTGGCCAGCCAGCCCGACGTCGCGTTCTGGATCGAGTCGGCGGGCGGCGGCCTCGGCATCGGCCACGCCGGGCCGTGGCTCGCCTCGCCGGACGGTCCGGCGTGGACGGACGTCTCCCCCGAGCGCCGCACGCTGGCGTCGCTGCGCTGGGACCCGGTGCACGGCGACCGCGCGCAGGAACTGGTCGTCGTCACCGACCAGGCGACCCCCGAGGAGGTCGAGGCCGCCCTGCGCGGCGCCCTGCTCACCGACGAAGAGCTGGCCGAAGGCGCGGAAGCCTGGCTGCGCTACCCCGACCCGTTCGGGAACTGGCACGAGGAACCGTGCGAGGACACCGAAACCGACCCGGCGCGGCACGACGCGACCGCGGCCAACCGAAAGGACGAACAGTGAAATCCGGGATCCACCCCGACTACCACCCGGTGGTGTTCAAGGACTCGTCGACCGGCGACGCGTTCCTGACCCGCTCGACCATCACCTCCGACCGGACCATCGAGTGGTCCGACGGCCACACCTACCCGCTGGTCCTGGTCGACATCAGCTCGTGGTCGCACCCGTTCTGGACCGGCACCCAGCGGATCATGGACAGCGCCGGCCAGGTCGAGAAGTTCCACCGCCGCTACGGGAAGCGAGGCACCCGCTGATGGCCGTCCCCAAGCGGAAGATGTCGCGCAGCAACACCCGGTCCCGGCGGTCGCAGTGGAAGGCCGCGGTGCCCGACCTGGTCCCGATCAAGGTCGACGGCGAGACGAAGCTCGTCCCCCGCCGGCTGATCAAGCACTTCCAGCGGCTGGCGAAGTGACCGTCCCGGTCACGGTGCTGTCGGGGTTCCTCGGCGCGGGCAAGACGACACTGCTGAACCGCATCCTCGCCAACCGGGCGGGGCTGCGGGTCGCGGTGATCGTCAACGACATGAGCGAGGTCAACATCGACGCCGCGCTCGTCCGGTCGCAGGAGCGGCTGGTCGAGCTGACCAACGGGTGCATCTGCTGCACCCTGCGGGAGGACCTCCTGGAGGAGGTGGCGGCGCTGTGCGCGGACGACCGCTTCGACCACGTCCTGATCGAGTCGAGCGGGATCTCCGAGCCGATGCCGGTGGCGGCGACGTTCACGTTCCTGGAGCAGGTGGCCCACCTCGACACGATGGTGACGGTGGTGGACGCGGCGAACTTCCGCCGCGAGCTGGCCGGCGGCGACTCGCTGGTGGAGCGCCGGATCGACCAGTACGAGGGCGACGAGCGGACGGTCAGCGACCTGCTGATGGACCAGGTCGAGTTCGCCGACGTCCTGCTGCTGAACAAGACGGACCTGATCGAGCCGCGGGACGTCGACGAGCTGGTGGCGATCCTCCGCCGCCTCAACCCGGCGGCGGACGTGGTCACCGGCAGCTTCGGGCAGGTCCCGCTGGAGCGGGTCTTCGGCACCGGCCGGTTCGACCCGGTCAAGGCACAGGAGGCCCCGGGCTGGGTCGCCGAGCTGAACGGCGACCACGTGCCCGAGACCGAGGAGTACGGCATCTCCAGCGTGGTCTTCCGCGCTGCCGAGGCGTTCGACCCGGCGCTGTTGTGGGACTTCGTCGCCCGGCGGCTCGATTCGGGCGAGTTCGGGACGGTGCTGCGCTCCAAGGGATTCTTCACGCTGGCATCCCGCCCCGGCGTGACCGGCCTGTGGTCCCAGGCGGGCACGGTGGCGCGGTTCGAGCCCCAGGGCGTGGCGGAAGAGCCGAGGCAGGAGCTGGTGTTCATCGGCGTCGGCCTCGCCGGGGAGGCATTGCTGACGGCACTGCGCGAGTGCCTCGGCGACGTCGCGAGCGGGCCGGACCCGTTCCCGGAGTGGGACCCGGTCCACGTCCACTGAGCGGCGCGTGCTGAAGGGCACCTTCCTCGCATGTGACGCAAGCAAGGTGCCCTTCAGCAGATGCCCAGCCCGCCCGGCAGACCACCCGGCCGGGCTTCCCCGGTCGCCCGGTCAGTGATCGTCGTAGTGGTCCTCGTGGGCCGCGTGGCGGTGGCCGTCGTGGAGGTAGTCGACGTGGTCGCCGTGGGGGACCGCCACGTGGCCGCAGCCATCGCCGTGGCTGTGGTCGTGGCCGCTGTGCGGGACGTGCCCGCTGATTTCGCACTCGTCGAAGTGCCCGTCGTGGGCCCGGTGCAGATGTCCTTCGTGCACGTAGTCCACGTGGTCACCGTGCGGGATGGCCGTGTGGCCGCAGCCCTCGCGGTGGATGTGGTCGTGGCCGGCGTGCTCGACGTGCGGGATGGTCATCGGCTGGTCCTTCCGGGGTGTGTCCAAAACGGACGGTACTCCCGGAGTCCGTGCGCCGCCTCCGCGAACGCCGCCGCTCACCCGATAGCGGCTCTCCCGGCCGGGACGACGCCGGTCACGGCGTGTAGAGGGCGCCGAGGAACTCCAGCAGCAGCCGTTCCCGCAACGGCGGTGGTGCCGTGGCCAGGAGCGCGTTGACCGGGGCCATCCGGTCCGGCAGGCCCGCGCCGGAACCCAGGCCCGCCGCCGCGAGGAGGCCCGCGAACTGCTCCGGGGTCAGCGTGGCCGGATCGAGGGCCGCCACGAACTCCGCCACCGCCGGATCCACCGTCACCGGGCCCGCGGCACGCGCGGCGGCCACCGACGCCGCCAGGTCCGCCAGGAACTCCGGCTCGCTGCCGTGGTTGGCCGCCGTCACCGTCAGGTGCAGGTTCACCGGGGACGCGCCGGAGGCGAACTGCGGCTGGACGTACCAGCCGCGGGCCTTCATCTCGTCGGCCACCGTGAACAGGTCGAAGCCGTCGTCGCCGGTGAACGCCAGCAGGGTCGACACCGGGTCGCCGAGCACGCGCAGCCCCTCGATCTCCCCGATGCCCTCACGGATCCGGGCCACCGCCTCCCGCGTCACCGAAGCCAGCTGCAGGTAGCCGTCCTCGCCGAGGTGCTCGACCACCGCCCACGCCGCCGCGAGCGGGCCGCCCGAGCGGGTGCTCTGGATCGTCGTGTTCAGCATCGTGTAGCCCGGCCACGACGCGCTCGCGAAGTAGTGGGAACGCCGCAGCTCGGCGGAAGCGTGCAGCAGCACCGACGTGCCCTTCGGGCAGTACGCGTACTTGTGCAGGTCCACCGAAATGCTCGTCACGCCCGGGACGCGGAAGCCGAACGGCGGGATGTCGGCGCCGAGGCGCGCGAAGTACGGCAGCACCCAGCCGCCGATGCACGCGTCGACGTGCATCCGGACACCGCGGGCGGCCGCCGCGGCCGCGATCTCCGTGATCGGGTCGAGCACGCCGTGCGCGTACGACGGCGCGCTCGCCACCACCAGGACCGTCGAGTCGTCGATGGCTGCGGCCATCGCCGCCGGGTCCGCGCGGAAGGTCACCGGGTCGACCGGGACGTCGATCCGGCGCAGCCCGAACAGGTGCGCCGCCTTGTGGAACGCCGCGTGCGCGGTCGTGGGCAGCACGATCGACGGCGACGGCCGGTCCTCACGCGCGGCAAGCACCGCCAGCAGGCACGACTCGGTGCCGCCCGAGGTCACCGACCCGACCACACCCGGGACGTCGCCGAGCAGCCGGGCCGCCGCCCGGACGAGGTCGTTCTCCATCCGCAGCAGGCTGGGGAAGGCCGTCGGGTCGAGGCCGTTCGCCGACGAGGCCAGCGCGTGCGCCGCCGCGCCGAGGGAGTCCACTTCGGACAGACCGCTGTCGTACACGTACGCCAGCGTGCGTCCGCCGTGCGTCGGCAGGTCGCCCGCGCGCAGCGCGCGCAGTTCCGCGAGGACGTCCTCGGGCGGCTTCACGGACGCGGCTCCAGTACCTGGCGCCGCAGCAGGGGCAGGGCCAGTCCGATGAGGACACCGGGGACGACCGAGGCCCCGAAGAGGATCGCCAGGATCGCGCTGTGCGGCTGGTCGGCCGTCGCGTCCGTGCTCGACACGTACCCGCCGAAGGCGAGGATGAGCGCCCACAGGCCGCCGCCGAAGGCCAGGCCGAGCGTCTCCCCCGCGGTCCACACGCCCGCGGCGATCCCGGCCCTGGTCTCGCCGGTGCGTTCCTCCTCGGCGGTGATCAGGTCGGGCAGGATCGCCAGCGGGAACACCGAAATCCCGGCGTAGCCGACGCCGCACAGCGCCACGAAGACGAACGACGCCGCCAGCGGCAGCTCGCGGGCGAAGACCAGGCCGAGCAGCCCCACCGCGAACGCCGTGGTGGCCATGCGGAAGCCGTTGAGCTTGCCCACCCGGTCGCCCAGGCGCGGCCACAGCGGCATGGTGACCAGCGCCGGGCCGACGAAGATGACGAACAGGATCGTGCCGAGGCGCTCGTCGCCGAGGATGCGCTGGGCGAAGAACGGGATCGCGGCGAGCACCGTGCCGATGCCGAGTGCCTGGATGAAGTAGGTCCCGAGCAGCCAGCGGAACGGCCGCCAGGCGGCCAGGGTGCGCACCAGTTCCTTGAGGCTCACGGTGTTCGGCCGCAGCGAGCCGACCGGGGCGTCCTTGAGGCCGAAGTACACCAGCAGCGTCGCGGCCAGCACGATCAGCCCGATCACCACGGCCATGATCCGGTAGCCCGCGACCCCCTCGATCCCCGCCGTGATCGCGGGTGCCCCGCCACCGCAGACCAGGATCGTCACGGCCAGCACGCCGATGCGGACGCTGGTGAGCTTCGTGCGCTCGGTCGCCGACTCGGTCAGCTCGGCGGGCAGCGCGTTGAACGGCACCTGGAACAGCGCGTACGCCGTGGCGCACGCGGCGAACGTGACCGCCACGTACAGCGCGTCCGGCAGCGGGCTCCCGAAGCCGGGGTGGGCGAACATCGCCGCGAACAGGATCGCCACGCCGATGCCGCCGACCAGCAGGAACCGCCGCCTGCTGCCGGTCCGGATCAGGTCGGCGTCGGACAGCCGTCCGGCGACCGGGTTGAACAGCACGTCCCAGGCCTTGGGCACGAACACGATCGCCGCGGCCCAGCCCGCGGGCACCGCCATCGTGTCGGTCAGGTACTTCACCAGGACGAGGCCGGGCACCGTGCCGAAGGACCCGGTGACGAACGAGCCGAGCGAATAGCGGAACCTCGTCCGGCCGGACAGCGTCGCCAACAGGGCCTCCTCGCCAGTGCGGACCGGGTGCGGGACGGCAGTGCCCGTCCCGCACCCGGTGGTGTCGAGGGGAATCGTGCCATCGAGGTGACGGCGGCCACGGAGCGGCCCGTCAGCCGAGCGCGCGGGCGATCTTCTCCAGCGACGCGGCGTCACCGCGCAGCAGCAGCTGGGTGACCACGGTCTCCTCCCAGGCCTGCAGCTCGTCGCGGATCTTCTCCGGCGGTCCGATCAGCGAGGTGTCCTCCACCAGCGACGTCGGGATCGCGGCCGTGGCCTCCTCCTTGCGGCCGGCCAGGAACAGCTCCTGCACCTTGTCGGCGACGTCCTCGTAGCCGAGCCGGGCGAAGACGTCGTGGTGGAAGTTGACGCTCTTGGCGCCCATCCCGCCGATGTACAGCGCGAGCGACGGCTTGATCCAGCTCGCCGCCTCCTCGACGTCGTCGTGCACGATCACCGGCAGCGAGCACGGCACCTCGAAGGTCTCCAGGGTGTGCCTGGCGCCGGGGCGGGCGAAGCCCTCTTCGAGCGCGGCCTTGTAGAAGCCGTTGCTCTTGGGCGAGAAGAACAGCGGCAGCCAGCCGTCGCCGATCTCCGCGGCCAGTGCGACGTTCTTCGGGCCCTCCGCGGCCAGGAAGATCGGGATCTCCTTGCGCAGCGGGTGCACGGTGGGCTTGAGCGGCTTGCCGAGCCCGGTGCCGCCCTTGAACGGCAGCTGGAAGTGGTCGCCGTCGAGGGTCACCGGCGCCTCGCGGGCGATCACCTGCCGGACGATGTCGACGTACTCCCGCGTCCGGGCCAGTGGCTTCGGGTACGGCTGGCCGTACCAGCCCTCGACGACCTGCGGGCCGGACGCGCCGAGGCCGAGCACGAACCGGCCGCCGGAGAGGTGGTCGAGGGTCAGCGCGCTCATCGCCGTCGCCGTCGGGGTCCGCGCGGCCATCTGGACGATGTTCGTGCCGAGCCGGATCCGGCTGGTCGACGAGCCGTACCAGGCCAGCGGGGTGAAGGCGTCCGAGCCGTACGCCTCCGCCGTCCACACCGAGTCGAAGCCGAGCTCCTCGGCCTTGCGGACGGCTTCCAGCGCGCCCGGGGTCGGGCCGCTGCCCCAGTACCCGATGTGGAATCCCAGCTTCACGAAGGCCTCCTAGACGTTCGGCGCGTAGTGCTCGGGTTTGCCCCGCTCCGAAAGCGGGGGCAGGTTCCTGCGTGGAGTCTCGACCACGGGGGCGTCCGGAGCCACCTCGCCCCGCGCGCGGCGCCAGCCGGCGCGGGCCCGCGGGTGGTAGCGGCGGTCGTGCGGGACGAGCTTGAACACGGCGTTGACCAGCTTGCCGAACCGCCGGTGCCGCCGCGCGTCACGCTCGGTCCAGCGGAAGCCGAGCAGGTCGCGGACCTCGCGGTCGTAGAGGCCGATGGTCAGCCAGACGAAGTTGCGCGCGATCACCCGCTGGACCGGGCGCCACAGCGCGTCCGGCAGCCAGGGCAGGAACGGCGGCCTGCCGAGCCCGCCGATGTCGAGGACGTCGCGGGTGGCCTTGTTGTCCTCCAGGACCTCGGTGCACATGTGCTTCCAGTAGCGCTGGAAGTCCTCCCAGCTCTCCGGCACCGGCCGCATGGTCATGTCGTACATCCGCCACCACTGGACGTGCTCGTCGAACAGCTGCCGCTTCTCCGCTTCGCCGATCCCGCCCATGAAGTGGTCGGCGATGAGGATCGTGCTGACGAAGAACGTCGCGTGCGCCCAGTAGTAGGTGTCCGGGTCGAGGGCGTGGTAGCGGCGGCCCTGCGCGTCGACGCCCTTGATGCGGTTGTGGTAGCCGCGCACTTCCAGTGCCGTCCGGTGCGCGCGCGGGCCGTCGTAGACCACGCCGCCGATCGGGTAGAGCGAGCGGAACAGCCGCTGCCAGCGCTCTTCGAAGAACCGCGAGTGCTGCTCGACGCCGGCGCCGAGGCCGGGGTGCATGTTCTGCATCGACCCGGCCCACAGGCCGATGAGCAGGCCGCGCCAGTCGCCGAAGTACTTCCACGTCAGCGAGTCGGGACCCAGCGGTTCGGGTGTCATCGGCGCGCTCCTCGTCGGGTCCGGAACTGACTACGGCTGTTGTCAGGCTAGGATCTGACAACAGTTGTAGTCAACCAAGGAGCTGTGATGCCGGGCCGGACCTGGGCGGGCACGACGCTGGACGACCGGAAGGCGCAGCGGCGCGGGCAGCTGGTCGCCGCGGGCCTGGAACTGCTGGGCACCGAGGGCTCGGCCGGCACCAGCGTCCGCGCGGTGTGCCGGCACGCGAAGCTGACCGAACGCTACTTCTACGAAAGCTTCACCGACCGCGAAGAACTCGTCGCGGCGGTGTACGAGCACGTCGGCGAGCAGGCCCGGCAGGCACTCGTCGACGCCGTCCGCGACGCCCCGAGCCCGCTCCTGCGCGCGGAGAACGCCGTCCGCGCGTTCGTCGAGCTGATCGTCGACGATCCCCGCAAGGGCCGGGTCCTGCTGCTCGCGCCGCTGACCGATCCCGCGCTCACCCGGCGGGGCCTGCACCTGCTGCCGGTGTTCGCCGCGCTCGTCGGCGAGCAGCTGACCCACGGCGACGAGACCGACCGGCAGATGACCGCCATCGGGCTGGTCGGCGCGCTGAGCAACGTCTTCATCGCCTACCTCGACGGCTCGCTCAAGGTCTCCCGCGAGCGGCTCGTCGCGCACTGCGTCAAGCTCGTCCTCGGCGCCGACGACCACTGACCCACCTCCGTTCGCCTGCTGACAGTCACCCCGGCGATCGGGCACACTCAACCCATGCGTACCGCTGGGCGGAACGACGGCGCGAGCGGCGACGGGCTCGTCGCGGCCCGGCTCGCCGCGCTCCTGGAGGCGTTCCGGCCGGGCGACGAGACTCTCGGCGTCTCCGAGCTGGCCCGCCGGACCGGGCTGGCGAAGACGACCGTGCACCGGCTGGTCGGGCACCTGACCGGAACCGGCCTGCTGGAACGCGACGGCGGCGGCGCGGTCCGGCTCGGGTTGCGGCTGTTCGAAATCGGGCAGCTGGCCTCGCCGCGGCGGGGGCTCGTCGAAGCCGCCCGGCCGTACCTGGCCGACCTTCGCGAGGCGACACGCAACACCGTCCACCTCGCCATTCTCGAAGGCACCGAAGTGGTGTACCTCGACGTGCTGCGCGGCCCGGACGCACCGACCCTGCCCTCGCGCATCGGCGGCCGGTTTCCCGCCCACGCCACCGGAGTCGGCAAGGCGATCCTGGCGTTCTCTCCGGAATCCGTGGTGAACCAGGTGATCGACGCCGGATTGCCGCGGATGAGCGCGCGGACCATCACGGCTCCCGGGCTGTTGCGCCGTCAGCTCGCCCGGGTCCGCGAGGACGGGATCGCCCTGGAGCGCGAGGAATCCGGCGTCGGGGTCGTGTGTGCGGCCAGCCCGCTGCTCGACACCCGCGGCGTCGCGGTGGCGGCGGTGTCGATTTCCGGCTGGGCCAACCGGATGCGGACCGAACGGGTGGCCCCCGCCGTCCGCACGGTGGCACTCGCATTGACCCGGACACTGTCCGGATCCACTCCGGACAGTGAGAAATAATCTTGCGGGACAACGGTTTCCCGGCCACTACGCCGTCCGGCTGAGTCCCGGTGTCCCGGGCTGGACGGGCCTGCCCGACCCGCTACGATCCGTCCAATGGCGCAGCACAGCCCTTCCCGGGCCGCACACCGGTTGCTGTCGCTCGACATCCTCCTCGCGCTGCTGGCACTGGCCGGCGGCCTGCGGGTGCTCTTCCTCGCCGCGCCGGAACCGGCATGGCCCGCGGAAGCGGCGAACGTCGCCCACGCCTACGCGCTCGCCCACCTCACGTCGTTCACCGGCACGGGCGGCGCCGGGGTCAGTCCGTTCGGCTGGCTGCAGCTCTCGGCGTGGACGATGGTCACCGACGCGTCCGGCCGCTCCGCCACGGCCCTGGTGGCGGTCCGGGAGACCATGCTCGCCGCGGGCGTCGCCGGCGTCGTGCTGGTGTGGTTCCTCGGCCGCCGGCTGGGCCTGACGCGCTGGGCGGCGGCGGCCTCGGCGCTGCTGCTCGCGGCGTCGCCGCTCGCACTCGGCCTGCAGCGGCTGGTCGTCGTCGAGCATCTCGCGGCGGTCTGGGTGCTGGGTGCGCTGGTGCTGATCACCCGGCCGGACGCGCGGATCCGCCACGACGTCGTGGCCTCGGGCTGCCTGCTGGCCGCGGTGCTGACCTCGCCGCTGGCGCTGTTCTTCCTGCCGGTCGCGGGCTGGCTGCTGGTCCGCCGCGCCCCGGTCCGGGCGGCGCTGGTGGCGGTGCTGCTGAACCTCGGGCTCGGCATCGCGTTCGGCCCGGCGGCCGGCGCGCTCCGGCCGCACCTCGCGCTGCCCGGCCGTCCGTCCCTCGCCGACTGGCTCGCCCTCGATCCGGCGTGGGCGGTGCTGGCGGCCGTCGCCTTGCCCGCCGCGCTCGCTGTCACGGCGTTGCGGCCCTTCGCGGTCTCCGGGCTGCTGCTCGCGGCGACGCTGCTCGTTCCGGGCGTCCCCGCCACCGCCGTGCTCGCGCTGCTGCTGCCGGTGACGCCGTTGCTGGTAGCCGGGATCGTCCAGGCCGTCGTCCGGCAGCGCGCCCCGGCACACCGGGTGGACACGGCGCGCCCGCGCCGCGCCGGGTTCGCGGCGGCGCTCGCCGCGATCACCGTGGCCTCGTGGGGCTTCGCCTTTCCGGTGCTGCAGCCGTCGGCCGACCGGGCCGGGCCGCTCACCGGCGCGCAGGAATGGCTGCGCGCCAACGCTTCCGGCGCCCGGCTGCTCGTCGACGACGCGGCCTGGGCCGAGCTGGCACACGCGGGCTGGCCGACCGGCATGCTGACCTCCCCCGCCGCTTGCGCGGCCGGCTGCCCGTCCGCGGAGTGGGCCGTGTTCACCGGCGACCCGGCGGGCCCGGCACCCGACGGCGCTTCCGCCACGGCGGTCTTCGGCACCGGCGGCCGGCGCGTCACGGTCTGGCGCCTGGGCCTGCCCCCGGCCGACCCGGCCGTCCCCCCGGAGGCCCCGGCACGCGCCCGCGCGGGCGCGTCCCTGCTCGCGTCGGCCCGGATCACCGCGGCCCCGGACGCCGCCGCGGTCCTGCGCGAGGGCCGCGCGGACCCGCGGCTCATCGCGACACTCGCCGCGCTGGCGGCACTGCAGCCGGTCCGGATCGCGGCGTTCCCGGAGGTACCGGGCGAGGACCCGGCGGGACAGCCGCGCCGCCGCGTGCTGCTGACGGGCGAGGAAGACGCGGCAACGACGTTCTACACGGGCCAGCGCGCCCTGTTCCGGCCGTCCTCGGTGACCCGCACGGACGGCGGCGTGCTCGTCACCTACCCGCTGTTCGCCCCGCCGGGACTGCTGGGCCCGGCATCCTGAACGCCGAACCAGCGGATCTCCGGCCGGGTGGTCTGCCGCGCACGCTAGATTCCGTTCGTGGGGAAGGAAAGCGCACCTCGGCGGGTCGTCATCGCCGCATACGACCAGGTCCAGATCCTCGACGTCGCCTGCCCGAGCGGGGCGTTCGAAATCGCGAACTCGCACGGTGCCGCGCCGCCGTACCGGGTCGAGCTGGCCACCGTGTCCGGCGAAGGGGCGCGCAGCTCCGCCGGGATCGTGCTGGCCGGGGCGCGGCGGCTCGCCGCCGTCACCGGCCCGCTGGACACCCTCATGGTCGTCGGCGGCGCCGGTGCCCGCGCCGCGGTCGTCGACGAGCCGCTGCTGACCCAGATCCGGCGGCTGGCCGCGCGCAGCCGCCGGGTCGCGTCGGTGTGCACCGGCACCTTCGTGCTCGCCGCGGCCGGGCTGCTCGACGGGCGGCGGGTCACCACGCACTGGGGTTACGGCGAGCTGCTCGCGGCCGCCTTTCCCGCCGTGACCGTCGATCCCGCGCCGCTGTACCTGCGCGACGGCGACGTCTACACCTCCGCCGGCGTCACCAGCGCGCTCGACCTGACCCTCGCGCTCGTCGAAGCCGACCACGGGCCGACGCTCGCCCGCGAAGTCGCCCGCGAGCTGGTCACCTACCTGCACCGGCCCGCCGACCAGGCCCAGATCAGCATGTTCCTCGCCGCGCCGTCGCCGGGCAACGGCGTCGTGCGGGACCTGCTCGGGTACATCGCCGGGCACCTGGACGCGGACCTGAGCCCGCCCGCGCTGGCCGCCCGCGCGGGGCTGACGGCGCGGCACCTGACGCGGCTGTTCGCCACCCACGTC
This sequence comes from Amycolatopsis melonis, assembly GCF_040064235.1. Lineage (NCBI taxonomy): Bacteria > Bacillati > Actinomycetota > Actinomycetes > Pseudonocardiales > Pseudonocardiaceae > Amycolatopsis > Amycolatopsis melonis. Next base: position 7,593 of record NZ_JBDZYD010000012.1, on the reverse strand, counting down.
GGCACCACCCCGGCGCGGGCGGTGCGGGCGGTGCGCACCGAAGCCGCCGCGTACCTGGTGCGCGGCAGCGAACTGCCGCTGGCCGCCGTCGCGCGGCGGTGCGGGTTCGGCACGGCCGAGTCGCTGCGCAAGGCGTTCCTCGATCACTACGGCGTCACCGGGGACACACTTCGCAGGATGACGGACATGCCGCGCCCGGCGGCCGGCGCGCCCGGCCAGACTCCGGGGGCATGAGCGACACACAGACGACCCGCCGGACCGTGCTCACCGCGGCCGTCGCACTGGGACTTCCCGCTGCCGGCATCGGCACGGCGGCGGCCGCGGAAGGACGCCGCGGCCCGAAGATCGGCGTCCTGCTCTACGACGGGTTCAGCCTGCTCGACCCGACCGGCCCGGCGGAGGTGCTGTCCCGGCTGCCGGGCGCGACGGTCACCATGATCGGCGAACGCCGCGGCCCGGTCCGCACCGACACCGGCGCCACGGCGGTGGTCGCCGACCGCGCGGTGTCCGAAGTGGACCGTCTCGACGTGCTGCTGGTGCCCGGCGCGGGCAACCGCGGCACGGGCGCGGCAATGCAGAACCCGGTGCTGCTGGACTGGATCCGCCGCGTCGACCGCCACACGACCTGGACGACGTCGGTGTGCACCGGCGCGCTGATCCTCGGCGCCGCCGGGCTGCTGCGGGAGCGGGCCACGACCTACTGGGCCGCGGCACCCTATCTGGAGAGCACGTTCGGCGTGCGGTACGTGCCGGAGCGGTACGTCCGGGTGGGCAAGGTGATCACCGCGGCGGGGGTCTCGGCGGGCATCGACATGGCGCTGTTCCTCGCGGGCAAGCTCGCCGGGGAGGACGTCGCCCGCGCGATCCAGCTCGCCGTCGAATACGACCCTCATCCGCCGTTCGACTCGGGCAACGCCGCGACGGCGAGCCCGCAGCTCAAGGAACTGGCGCTGCGGCTGCTCGCCGAGTCCCAGCAGTAGTGCGTGAAGGCCACCTCGGCTTCCCCCGAGGTGGCCTTCACGCACTGGCCACCGGTCAGAGCGCCGCGACGTTCCGTTCCGGGTGGGACGGCCGGGGCAGGGCCGGGACGCCGGCGAGCAGGCCGCGGCGGGCCAGCTCCGGCCGGACGCCGTCGCCGAACCAGTACGCCTCCTCCAGGTGCGGGTAGCCCGACAGCACGAACTCCGTCACCCCGGCCGCGTGGTACTCCTCGATCAGGTCGGCGACCTCGGCGTGGCTGCCGACCAGCGCGGTGCCCGCGCCGCCGCGGACCAGGCCGATGCCCGCCCACAGGTGCGGGTGGATCTCCAGCCCGCGGGCACTGCCCGCGGCCTTCCCGCCGTGCAGCGCGACCATCCGCTGCTGGCCCACCGACTCGCTCGCGGCCAGCTGCGCCTGCGCCTTGGCGACCTGCTCGGGGCTGAGCGCGTCCAGCAGCTTCTGCGCCTCCGCCCACGCCTCGGCCGAGGTGTCACGCGAGATCGTGTGCAGCCGGACGCCGAACCGGAGGTCCCGGTCCCCCGCCAGTGCCCTGACCCTGCCGATCTTCTCCGCCACCTGCGCCGGCGGCTCGCCCCAGGTCAGGTAGACGTCGGCGTGCCGCGCCGCGACCGGCAGCGCGGCCGGAGACGAGCCGCCGAAGTAGATCGGCGGCAGCGGGTCCGGCACGGCGAGCGTCGTCGCGCCTTCGACGCGCAGGTGCTCGCCCGCGAAGGTGAACGGCTCGCCCGACCAGACCCCGCGCACGATCGTCAGGAACTCGTCGGTGCGCGCGTAGCGGGCGTCGTGGTCGTGCCAGTCGCCGAAGCGCCGCTGCTCCACCGCGTCGCCGCCGGTGACGACGTTGAGCAGCACCCGGCCGCCGGACAGCCGCTGGAACGTGCCCGCCATCTGGGCGGCGAGCGTCGGCGAGATGACGCCGGGGCGGAACGCGACCAGGAACTTCAGCCGCGACGTCTCGCGGATCAGCGCGGCCGTGGTGAGCCAGGCGTCCTCGCACCACGTGCCGGTCGGGGTCAGCACGGCTTCGAAGCCCTGCCGTTCGGCGGCGCGGGCGACCTGGGCCAGGTAGTCCAGGTCGGGGTCGCGCTGCGCCGCCGGGCCCGCGGACCGGTTGGCGTGGAAGCGTTCCACGATCGTGCGGCCGTCGCCGCTGGTGGGCAGGAACCAGTGCAGCCTGATGCTCATCCGTTGCTCCTCGCCTGGTCCAGGTCCGCGGCGAACCGCCGGTCGACATACGCGGCGAAGTCCACCTTCCCTGGCAGTGTTTTTTCGTCGGTGAAGGCGTCCGCGAGCTGCTGCTCGGACGCCACCACGGAGTCGTCGAGCACGACCGGCAGATCGCGCCCCGCGTCGACGGCCTTCTGCGCGACGTCGAGCTTCAGGCCGGTTTCCTTGGCCCACGCCTGCGCCCAGGCGTCGCGGTGCGTGTCGGCCCACTTCTGCGCCTTCACCACACGCACCGCGAAGTCGCGCAGGGCCGCGTTCTTGCCGGGATCGCCGAGTGCCGCGGTGCTCGCGGCCAGGAAGCCCAGGCCGTTCGACGCGCCCCGGCCGTCGGCCAGCACCCGGGCGTGGGCTTCGAGCTGGGCCTGCGCGGTGTAGGGGTCCCAGATCGCCCAGGCGTCGATCGTGTGCTGGGTGAACGCGGCGTAGGCCTCCGACGGCTGCAGGAAGCTCAGCTTGACGTCCTTGGTCGACAACCCGTTGCGGTGCAGGGTGTTCAGCAGCTGCCCGTGCGCGGAGCTGCCCTTCGCGACGCCGATCGTCTTTCCCTTCAGCGAGGCGACGTCCTGCAGCGGCGAGTCCGGCGGCACGAGGAGGGCTTCGCGCTCGACGTTGCTGCGTGACACGCTGATCACCTTGATCTTCGCCTGCGCCGCGGCCGCGAAGATCGGCGGCGTGTTGCCGACCCGGCCCGTGTCGATCGCCCCGGCGGAGGCGGCTTCCAGCAGCGGCGGCCCGGAGGTGAACGTCGCCCACTCGATCTTGTACGGCGCTCCCTGCAGGAGGTTCGCCGCGGTGAGCAGCGACTTGACGCCGCCCTTCTGGTCGCCGACCTTGAGCGTCACCTTCGCCAGGTCCGCCGCGCTCACCGGTCCTGGCACCGGGGCCTCACCGCCGGTCGCCGTCCCGCACGCGGTCACCACCAGCGCGGCCGCGACCGCCACCATTGTCTTACGCCACAACATCTTCGGTCACTCCCAGGTCGGCCAGCACGCGGCGGCGGACGTCGTCGAGGACGGCCGCTTCGCGCGGCCGGTGGGCGGCCACGATCCGGCCGCCGTCGAGTACCAGGACCCGGTCGGCCAGGCGCAGGGCCTCGTCGACGTCGTGGGTCACGAGCAGCACGCCCGGCCGGTGGCGCCGCCAGAGGTCGGCCACCAGCCGGTGCATCGCGAGCCGGGTCAGCGCGTCGAGGGCGCCGAACGGCTCGTCGAGCAGCAGCAGATCGGGTTCACGGACCAGGGCGCGGGCCAGCGAGACGCGCTGGGCCTCGCCACCGGACAGCGTGAGCGGCCAGGCGTCGGCGCGCTCGGCGAGCTGGACCTCGGCGAGCGCCTTGGCCGCCAGCGCCCGGTTGCGCGACTTCGCGACGCCGTCCTGGTGCAGGCCGAGGACGACGTTGTGCCACACCTTCCGCCACGGCAGCAGCCGCGGCTGCTGGAAGGCGACCGAGACGGTCCCGGTCACGTCCGCGTGCCCTTCGACGGCGCCGTCGAGGCCGGCCAGGACCCGCAGCAGCGTCGACTTGCCGGACCCGCTGCGGCCCAGCAGGGCGACGAACTCGCCGCGTGCCACGGTCAGGTTCAGTCCCTTGAGGACGGTCCGCTCGCCGAACCGCTTGGTGAGGTCACGGACCTCGGCTACCGGGTCCGCCACCGCAGCACCTTCCGTTCGAGCAGCCGCACCAGGGCGTCGGTGACCAGGCCGAGCACGGCGTAGAGGACGAGGCCGACGACCACGACGTCGGTGCGCAGGAACTCCCGCGCGTTGTTGATGAGGTAGCCGACGCCGGCGTCGGCGTTCACCGTCTCGCCGACGATGAGCGCGAGCCAGGCGAGGCCGAGCGACTGCCGCAGCCCGACGAGGGCCTGCGGCAGCGCGCCGGGCAGGACGACGTGCCAGAGCCGTTCGGCCCTGCTGAACCCGAGGGCACGCGAGGCTTCGGCCAGGTCCGGGTCGGCGCCGCGGATTCCCGAGTGGACGTTGAGGTAGAGCGGGAAGGCCACACCGAGGGCGACCAGCACGATCTTCGTCTCTTCGCCGATGCCGAACCACAGGATGAACAGCGGGATCAGGCCGAGGAACGGCAGCGTGCGCAGCATCTGGACGGGCGGGTCGACCAGCGCCTCGCCCCAGCGGGAGAGCCCGGAGACGATGCCGAGCAGGACACCGGCGGCGGCGCCGAGCGCGAACCCGGCACCGACGCGGCCGAGCGACACGGCGAAGGCGTTGCCGAGTTCGCCGCTGCGCGCGACTTCGACGCCGGCCTGCACGACCGTCCACGGTGAACTGAGCTTGTCCGGCGGCAGGACGCCGGTGGCACTGGCGATCTGCCAGGCGGCGACGAGCACCACCGGGCTGATCCAGCGTTTGAGATCGGGGCGCCGCACGGCCTTGCGCGGCCGGTCGGCGGAGCGGGCGCGCGGAAGCACGCCCGTGGTGGAAATCGACACGGATTTCTCCCGGGGACGGGGACGTTCGGGAAATGCGTGGCCCGACCCTCCGGTCCCCGGGAGGCGAAGTCAATCCGTGCCCACTCCGTGAACACGGCGTGTTTCAGCCCGTGGAACGGCTTGGCTCAGCCGCCGAACATGAGCTTCCATTCGTCGAGCGACCGCGGCCGGTAGACGAAGTTGGTCCGCTTCACCGCCGACAGCGCGGCCGACGGCTCGGCCGAGTACTGGTGCCCGGGATAGACGACCGGGTCACCCGGCAGGCCGGCGAGCGCCTGCAGGCTGCGGTAGATCTCCTCGACGTCGCCGCCGGGAAAGTCGGTGCGGCCGCAGCCTTCGAGGAACAGCGTGTCCCCCGAGACGAGCTTGTCCTCGACGAGGAAGCACTGGCTGCCCGGCGTGTGCCCGGGTGTGTGCAGCAGCCGGATCGGGATCGCCCCGACCTCCAGGACGTCGTCGTGGTCGTGCGCACGCAGGTCGGTGCCCGAGACACCGGTGACCCGCCGCACCCATTCGGTTTCGGCGCCGTTGACGTGGACCGGCACCTGCTCGATCGCGAGCAGCTCGGCGATGCCGGGCAGCGAGAAGCCGAGCATCTCGCCGCCGACGTGGTCGGGATGGTGGTGGGTGGCCAGCACCCCGGTCAGCCGCATCCCGTCCGCCGCGAGAACGTCCAGCAGATCCCGCACGGCATAGGCCGGGTCGACGATCACCGCGTCCCCGGTTTCCCGGTCGCCGATGAGGTAGGCGAAGTTCACCATCTGCGTGGCGACCGGGTCCCCGACGGCGAAGTCCCGCCCGGCGAGCAGCTGCCGGAAGTAGAGCCGATCAGTCATGGCCCCACTCTAGGAGGTGGCCTCCCGGCGGGCGCTCGGGTCACCCGCGGCGGTCTCGTGCGGGGTGGCCCGTGCGGGGCGGCCTGCCGGCGGGCGCTCGGGTCACCGGCGGTGGTCTCGTGCGGGGTGGCCCGTGCGGGGCGGCCTGCCGGCGGGCGCTCCGGTTACCCCGCGGCGGTCTCGTGCGGGGCGGCCCGTGCGGGGTGGCCTGCCGGCGGGCGCTCCGGTTACCCCGCGGCGGTCTCGGCGGCACCGGGCCCGTGCGGGGCGGCCCACTGGTGGGTGGTTCCCTGGTGGAGCGCCGCGTAGACGCGGTCGCGCAGGACGTTGGCCTCGTGGTCGGACAGCGTCCGGTCCAGGGGCCGGAGCACGAGCCGGACCAGGAGGTTCTTCTGGTCCGGGCGGGCACCCAGCCGGTCGCGGGCCCGCTGCGGCAGCCGCGCGCACAGCGTCTCCTGCCTGATCTCGACCGATTCCACGACACCGGCGTCGTCGCCGAGGGCGTCGCGGACCCGGTCGCCGAGGTCCTCCGCCCGGTCGTCCGCGGCGACGGCGATCGACAGGTCACGGCGCACCGGCGGCAGCGCGGACACCGGCCGGTAGGGCACGAGATCGGTGAGCTGGACGGCGACCGCCGGGTCGGGTTCGCGCAGCAGGCGGATGTCGGGGATGCCCTTGAGCAGCATCAGCATCCGGTCGAGCCCCATGCCGAGGGCGAGCCCAGACCAGGACGCGTCCAGCCCGGCCCGCGCGAGCACGGCGGGATGGGCCAGTCCGCACTCGGCGACTTCCACCCACGCGCCGTCGTGCTCGACGTCGACCTGCGCACCGTCCACTGTGTACGGATGCCGCCGCGGTTCCAGCCGCCATCGCCGTCCCTGCAGGAGGGTGGCGACCATGTCCTCGAGGTCGGCGCGCGTCAGGGTGCCGCGGGTGACGCGCCAGAGGTCGAGCTGGTGTGGTGTGCCGCTGTGCAGCCGGTCGATGCTGTCGCGCCGGTAAACGACGCCCGGGCAGACGAGCAGGACATCGCGGGCCGGGCGCGCGGCCAGTTCCCGCAGCGCGGCGGGGACCAGGGCGGTGGAGTGGCTGCGCAGGACGTGGCCGTCGTCGACGTACCGGGTGTAGCGGGCGTCGCGGGTGACGTCGGCGGGGTCGTAGCCGAGGTGGTCGTAGTTGTCGGCAACGGTGACGACCCGGTCGCCGCGGCACCACCGCACCTCGCAGCCCCACCGGGCGGCCAAGGCGGCGACGGCCCGGTCGACGACGAGCTGGAGGGCATGCGGCCCCGCACCGGGATCGGTGAGATCCCGGACGGCGAGGTCACGGGCGAGCTGGGCCGGGGTGAGGGTGGCGGGCATGACGGAACCTCCTGGGTGAACGGGCTGGTGAGAGAGTTCTCCCCCTGGCCCGGGCACCCGGCGAGGACGGCGGCCGCTGCGGAACAGCCGGCACCGCTGCTCAGGCAGCGCCGACCGCGGACGTGGCACCGGAACCCCACTGGCACCCGAGAAGGGCCAGGGGGCCGGTAAATCGGCGGTACTCCGCGACGACGGCCACGAACCCAGGATATCGCTCGGGTCATGTGATTTCTTGCGCCGCCGGTTCCGGCCGCGCTGCCGGTTCCGTCACCGCCCACCCGATCCCCGCCCCGCCGGTTCCAGCCGCCCTGCCGAGCCCATCACCCCCGTCCGATCTCCCGCGCCACCGGTTCCGGCCACCTCCGCCGGTCCCGTCACTCCACTACCTCGTTTCCCGCGCCGCCGGATTCGGCCGCGCCGCCGGTCCCATCACCCCTCACGTCCCCATCGGCCAGCTCACGCAGGGTCCAGATGTCCCGCGTGCCGCGCCGCCGGATTCGGCCGCCCTCCCGGTCCCGCCCCCACCTCGATTACCCACGCCACCGGTTCCGGCCGCCCCGCTGGTCCCATCACCCCGTCCGCCCCCTGCGCCGCCGGTTCCGTCACCCCGCCAGTCCCATCCCCCCGCCCCGCCGCTTCCGGCCGCCCGCCAGTCCCGTCACCCCCCGTCCGATCCCCCCCCGGCCCGCCGCTTCCAGCCGCCCGCCGGTCCCATCC
>NZ_JBDZYD010000011.1:0-384344 GCF_040064235.1 Amycolatopsis melonis | reverse complement strand
CCGGGACCGGGATCCGACCCGGCCGGGCGCGGTCGGCCGGTCGGAAAGAAGGTGGTTTCGCATGGTTTGCCCCTGGGGGTACGCCGGACGCGCGCAAGGGCGTCACGAGACGTGAATGAGTCACGGATTGCGTACTGGAGCAGGAGATCCGCGACGTCCAGTTGATCTTGATCTGGACGCACGTGTCCCCGGCTGCCCGGTGACGGGTCAGTCGGGGGAGGTGGTGGGCAGGGCGGCTTCCCTGCCGGCGCCGTCGACGTCGTGGTCGCGGCTGGTGCCCATCAGCTTGAGCTGGGTGGTGGTGACATCGTCGGTGTGGACGGCGAAGGGGTGGCGCGCACCGCCGGGGCCGTCGTGGCCCGCCGAGGCGGTGGGAGCCGGCGCGCTGGGGGCGGTGCTGCCCCCGGGCAGGCCGGGAGTGGAGTCGCCGCCACCGTCCCGCGCGTGAACGCCGGAGTCCCGCGGCTGGTCCGGAACCACAGGCAGCGACGCCCGGTGCCGGACAACGGGCCGCACGACCACAGCCCGGCCGGTGGTGGCCTGCGGCGCCGCGGTCACAACGACAGTCTCGACAGGCGCGGCGGCGGCGGTTTCGGCTGCGGGGACGACCCCGCTGACGGTGCCGTTCACCAGGCCCGGGACGGTCACGACGACGCCGCCGGAGTTCGAGCTGCCGCCGAAGACGGGACCCAGCACGTCGTCGAGCGGAAGCAGGACGGGCGCATCGGGCTGCCCGGCGGGCGGCTGGGTGAGCGGCGCGAGCACGGTGTGGGAGAGGGTGTCGGTGACGACGCCGACGGTGCTCGTGACGGTGTGCAGCGTCCCGCCGACGACGTCCAGGACGCCGCCGAGGAGCCCGCCGAGCAGGCCACCGTCGGTGGTCTTCTCGACGGCCGGTTCCTCGGTGACGGGGGCGGGCTTTTCGGTTGCCGGCGAGGTTGCCTTCGCGGGGGCGATCTGGAGGATCGCCGGGGCTTCGCTCGCCGGTTGCGTTTGGTCGGCTGCGGGGACTTCGCTCGCCGGGCCCGTGGAGTCGGGCTGGTCGGCTGCCGGGGCGTCGCTCGCCGGGCTTCCGGCCGCCGACTGGGTCTGGTCAGCTGCCGGGCTTTCGCTCGCTGGCTGGGTTTGGTCGGCTGCCGGGCTTCCGCTCGCCGACTGGGGCTGATCGGCCGCTGGGCTTTCGCTCACTGGCCGGGTTTGGTCAGCCGCCGGGTTTTCGCTCGCCGGCTGAGTCTGATCGGCCACCGGACTTCCGCTCGCCGGCCGGGTCTGGTCGCCCGCCGGACCCGTGGACCCGGGTCGGCCGGTCGACGGAACTCCGCTCGCCGGGCCCGTCGACTCCGGTCGCCCGGTCGCCGGGGTGTGTCCGCCTGGCTGGGTTCCGTCGACCACCGGGCCCGTAGGCCGCGTCCCCTCAACCTCCGGCGTCGAGCCGATGTCCGTCTTCGGCGGCGCCGCGCACGTGGCAGCGTCGGTGTCGCGATGGCTCTTGCGGTACTTGCCGTGCCCGACCGGCTGCCCACCATGGTCCACAGTGGAGATTGCGGGCGCTTCCGGGCACGGCGGCTGCTGAGTGGCCGCGGCGGTGCTGCCGGACAGCGCGGCCCCGAGCAACCAGCCCGCGAGCGTCAGCCCACCGGCGACAAGGATCTTCGTGGCGGGCCGCTGCAAAGCCACGGCCCATGGCCGCGGCGCGCGCCCGCGCGCGTGAACGAAGTGTCCTTCACCCGCAGTGAGCGCAGGCTGAGCGGAAGCGCTGCGGCGTGCGTTCGCCGTGCTGCTCACCGCCACCACCACCGTCCGCGCCTGAAGCTCTCGCGATGCACGCTCGAGTCTGTTGTTGCTGGGGTCTTTCTCCGGCCAGGTCGCAGTTCCCCCGGGGCTGCACTCTTTCTAGCACCGCTCGGGAGTCTTTCATCTCTCCCGCCTTCGATCCAGCCCGTAAGGCCCAACGGCCCTACCGGGCAAGGTATCTGCGGCCGACAAGTTGATCACTCTCAGTGCCGTTCGGCGGCTTGCTTGCGGCCATTCGGAGGAGTGCCGTCTGGTGCCCGTCCGGTGGTTGACCTGATGTTTCCCCGTCGCCCTATCGCGGTGCGTGCCGGTTCGGTGGCTTTCCGTGCCAGTGCTTCACATTCGGGCACGTCTTCCGCCTACCGTCCGCATCGTGGGACGACTGGGCCGATCGGGGACGCCCATCGGCTGCAGTCCGTGATCATGAACCGCCGTCGTGGACGTCGGAGCGGTCGCGGATGATCGCTCAGCGTCACCACGGCGCCGGGCAAACGGCGGACCCGTCGCCGCCCGCCCCCGCGGAACCGCCGCGAGGGCGTCCCGGCGGTCGTCAGACCAGTTTGCGCAATCGGGTGACGCCCTCGTCGATGACCTCGTTGCGCTTGCAGAACGCGAAACGCAGCAGATGTTTCCACTCGTCCGGGTGATCGGTGAACACCTTCACGGGAACCGCGGCGACACCCACGCGGCCCGGCAGCTCCCAGGCCAGGTCGGCGGCGTCGGTGAAGCCCAGCGGCCGCACGTCGACGCAGACGAAGTACGTCCCGGCCGTCGGCCGGACGGTGAAGCCGGCGTCCGCGAGGCCCGCCGACAACCGGTCGCGCTTCTCCCGCAGCGAGTCGCGCAGGCCGTCGACCCAGGGCAGCTCGTGGTCGAGCGCGTATGCGACGGCCGGCTGCAGCGGCCCGCCCGAGACGAAGGTGATGAACTGCTTCGCCGCCTTCACCGCCGCCACGAGTTCCGGCGTCGAGCACACCCAGCCGATCTTCCAGCCGGTGCAGTTGAACGTCTTGCCCGCGCTCGAGATGCTCACCGTCCGCGGCCGCATCCCGGGCAGCGTGACCAGCGGGATGTGCTCGGCGTCGTCGAACACCAGGTGCTCGTACACCTCGTCGCAGATCGCGATGAGGTCGTGCTCGACGCACAGCGCGGCCAGCGCCTCCAGCTCGGCGCGGGTGAACACCGTCCCGGTCGGGTTGTGCGGCGAGTTCACCAGGATCGCCCTGGTCCGCGGCGTGACCGCGGCGCGCAGGCCCGCGACGTCGAGGCCGAACCGCCCGTCCGGGCCTTCGACCAGCCCGACGACCCGGCGCTGCGCACCCGCCATCGCGACCGCGGCGGCGTAGGAGTCGTAGTACGGCTCGATGACGATGACCTCGTCGCCGGGCTCGGTGAGCGCCAGCAACGCCGCGGCAATGGCCTCGGTCGCGCCCGCGGTGACGAGGATCTCCGTGTCCGGGTCGTACTCGGTGCCGTAGCGCAGCCGGTGCCGCGCGATCGCGGCGCGCAGCTCGGGCCGCCCTGGCCCCGGCGGGTACTGGTTCGCCCCGCCGAACAGCGCGTTCTTGGCGGCTTCGAGCATGCCGGCCGGGCCGTCGGTGTCGGGGAAACCCTGGCCGAGGTTGACGGCGTCGTGCCGGACCGCCAGCGCCGTCATCTCGGCGAAGATGGTCGAGGTGAACGGCCGGAGCCGGGGGACGAGAGCAGGTTCGCGCACGATCAGCCATCCTCACGGACAATGGCGTCGTGGAGCAACTGACCCCCGCGAAGGTGACGCCCGCCGACCCACCGGGCGGCGCGGCCGGTGAAGAGCAGAAGCGGCGCGCGCTGCGCAAGATGAAGCTCGTCGCGCTGTCGTTCCTGCTCGGCGCCACGCTGGTGTTCCTGCTGACCAGCTGGGCGCAGGCGAGCGGCTGGCCGGGCTGGGTCGGCTACGTGCGTGCCGCGGCCGAGGCGGGCATGGTCGGCGCGCTCGCCGACTGGTTCGCCGTCACGGCGCTGTTCCGCCATCCGCTGCGGCTGAAGATCCCGCACACGGCGATCATCCCGAACAAGAAGGACGCGCTGGGCAACAGCCTCGGCGACTTCGTCGGGTCGAACTTCCTGTCCGAGGAGGTCGTGCGCGACAAGCTCCGGCGCGTCGAGATCGCGCGCCGGCTCGGTGCGTGGCTGGCGCAGGAGGAGAACGCCGAGCGCGTGACGTCCGAGCTGGCCACGGTCGTGCGCGCGGCGGTGAAGGTGCTCCGCGACGAGGACGTCCAGGCGATCATGGAGCAGGCCGTCGCGCGGCGGATCATCGACAAGCCGTGGGGCCCGCCGCTGGGCAAGATCCTCCAGGGCGTGTTCGCCGACGGCGCGCACCACAAGCTGGTGGACCTGATGTGCGACCGCGCGTACGAGTGGGTGCGCGACAACCACACGACGATGCTGCGCGTGGTGTCCGACCGGGCGCCGAGCTGGTCGCCGAAGTTCGTCGACGAGATGCTGGCCGACAAGGTCTACGGCGAGGTCCTGTCGTTCGCGTGGGCGGTCAAGACCGACGTCAACCACCCGATGCGGCTGGCGCTGGACAAGTTCCTCGCCGAGTTCGCCCAGGACCTGCAGACCGACCCGGACGTGATGGCCCGCGCGGAGCAGGTGAAGGGCCAGATCGTGCACCACGAGGAGGTGCAGCGGCTGATCGGCTCGGCGTGGAGCACAGCGAAGGAGATGCTGCTCACCGCGGCCGAGGACCCGTCGAGCGAGCTGCGCCGCCGCGTCCGCCGCGGCCTCGTGTCGCTGGGCGAGCGGCTGATCTCCGACGACCACCTGCGGTCGAAGGCCGACGGCTGGGTCGAGGGCGCCGCGGCGTACCTGGTGCGGAACTACTCGCGGGAGATCACCACGATCATCACCGACACGGTCGAGCGCTGGGACGCCGAGGAGACGTCCCGCAAGATCGAGCTCCAGGTGGGCCGCGACCTGCAGTTCATCCGGATCAACGGCACCGTCGTCGGCGCGCTCGCCGGGCTCGTCATCTACGCGGTGGCGGAGCTGCTGTTCTGACCAACCTGGCGCTATACCACACCTGAAGCGGGTTGAAACCAGTTGTCCACAGGAAGCTGAGTTATCCCCGGGGTTATCCACAGGTTTTCACGGTGATGGCCTAACGGCTGTCCACAACGTGTGGGGGCAGCGGGGGCCGGGGCGTGGATATGTGGTGCTTTGTCCCCGAGTTGTCCACAGCCGTTCGAGGGTCCGCCGCTCGGATGAGGCTCAGCCGGCGGCGGCGCGGGCGCGCCAGCCGCGTGCCTTCTCGCGGTTGCCGCAGACGCGCATCGAGCACCACGTCCGCGAGCGGTTGCGCGATTCGTCGTAGAACGCCCACAGGCAGGTGTCGGCCGGGCAGATCTTCAGCCGGATCCAGTCGCCCCGGACGACCAGCCGGGCGCAGGCGGCGAAGACCGCGCCCACGACGTCGTCGGCGACCAGCACCGGCCCCTTGTCGGTGAGGGAGATCCGCGTGCCGACGTCGACGCTGCCGGCGGTCAGCCGCGGGTCGCCGATCGCGGCGCGCAGGGCGTCCCGCGCCGCACGCGCGTCGCCCGCCGGATTGGCCTGCAACCCGCGCGCGGTCGCCCACTCGTGCCACTGCCCGGGGTCTTCGAGCAGGTCAGTGCCTTCTTCGACGTTGACCGTGTTGAGGAACTCCACCACGAGAGAGGCGTCGGTGTGCACGAAACCAGTGTACGGCGGAGAGTGGTTGCCTCCGCGTGTGCTAACCCACATAATGCCTTTGATGGTTACTCGTGATCGAAGGGAGCGACGATGAGTGCGGTACCGACGCTGGGTGTGGTGGCCCTCGACTGCCCGGACCCGGTGGCGCTGGCCGGGTTCTACCGCGCGGTGCTCGAGTGGGACGCGCCCGAAGTCGCCGAGGACGGACACTGGGTGACGCTGCCCAACCCCGCGGGCGGCGCGGGCATCGCGTTCCAGCGCGTGCCCGACTACCGGCCGCCGGCGTGGCCGTCGGCGGAGAACCCGCAGCAGCTGCACCTGGACCTGAACGTCACCGACCTGGAGGCGGCGCACGAGCGGGTGCTGGGGCTCGGCGCGAAGCTGCTGGACGACACCCCGAAGACGTTCCGCGTCTACGCCGACCCGGCGGGCCACCCGTTCTGCCTCTGCGCGTGCTGACGCGTTTTTGCGTAGGCTCGGCTGCGTGATTTGTCCGAAGTGTCAGAACCGGATGCAGACCGTCGACAAGAACGGCATCCACATCGACCAGTGCGAAGGGTGTCGCGGGATCTTCCTCGACCGCGGTGAGCTGGAGGCCATCGCCGGTGCGGAGAGTTCCTTCTACGGCCACCAGCCACCGCCGTACCAGGCCCCGACGGCGCACTACGGCCGTCCCGACTCGCCCCGCCCCTACCGCGGCGGCTACGCGGACTCGCCGCGTCCGCACCGGGGCTACGCGGATTCGCCGCGTCCGCACCGGGGGTATTCGGACTCGCCGCGCCCGTACGGGCACGGCCACCGCAAGCGCAGCTTCCTCGAGAACCTCTTCGACTGAGGTGGGCCTCGACCTGCGGATCTGCCCGGCCTGCGGCGACCGGGCAGACCGCCCGGTCGTCGTAGGCGACCTGCTGCGGTGCACGCGCTGCGGCCACGAGTGGCCGTTCCGGAAGCTGCCGCTGTTCGCCCTGACGGGCCCGAGCGGCGCGGGCAAGTCGACGCTCGGCCCCCTGCTGGCGTCCCGCTTCGCGGGCGAAGCGGTGGTCCTGGAACAGGACGTCCTCTGGGCGGGCGCGCTGCGCGACGACGTCCCGGCCTTCCGCGCGACGTGGCTGCGCATGGCGGCGATGCTGCACCAGAACGGCCGCCCGGTGGTGCTGTGCGGAACGGTGGCACCCCCGGAGTTCGAGCCCCTGCCGGAGCGCGCGTTCTTCAGCGACATCCACTACCTGGCGCTGGTAGCCACACCGGCATCCCTGCGTGCCCGGCTGCGGGCGCGTCCGGCGTGGCGGGAGTGGGACGAGCCGCGGATCGAGGAGATGCTGGAGTTCACCGCCTGGCTCCAGGAATCGGCCCCGGAGCTGGGTGTCGACCTGTTCGACACGACAGACGTCCCCGCCGAGGCGGCGGCCGACCACGCGGAGAAGTGGATCCGGGCTCGGCTCCCCGCATGACATGAATGACTCGTTCATGTCGCCGGACGAGGTGAACGAGTCGTTCACGACACCGCGGCGCGGCTACCCGGTCCTGCCGGGCTGCACTCGCGTGGCGACACCGCGTCGGCGCGGCCGCCCGGTCCCGCCGGGCTGCACTCGCGTGGCGACACCGCGGCGGCGCGGCCGCCCGGTCCCGCCGGGCTGCACTCGCGTGGCGACACCGCGGCGGCGCGGTCACCTGGTCTCGCCGGGCCGCACTCGCGTGGCGACACCGCGGCGGCGCGGCCGCCCGGTCCCGCCGGGCCGCATTCGCGTGCCAACGGCGTTGCCGGGCCGGGGTCAGCCGAGCGGCCAGCGGCGGCCGTCCGGTGAGTCGAGCCAGAACTCCTGCCGGTCGCCGTCCACCGTCACGCCGAACCGGTCGCGTTCCGGCTTGCCCAGCTCGCACCACTCGACGTAGGCCGCTTCGGCGAGTTCCCACAGCGCCCGCGGGCCGCCCTGCGCCACCTCGTCGGCGCCGCCGCGCTTGCGGTGGCGGACCCACGAGCCGTCCGGGTGGACCAGCGCGATGCTCGGCGCCTCCTCGTCGCCGCCGTCCCGCACCACCCGGACGCCGGGCAGCGCCAGGCCGGCGAAGAACTCGAACTGCCTGCGCGGCTGGACCACCGTCGACATCGGCAGCCGCGTCTGCTCCCAGTCACCGCGCGAAGGCATGGGCAGCGGCACCGTCTCCGGCAGCCGGTGCGCGCGCAACGGCATGAACCGGCCGTCACTGGCCAGGACCCGGCCCTCTCCGGTGCCGTCGTCGCCGGCGACGAGCCGGATCAGCCCGGCGCCGATCGGCCGGTTCAGCGTCGTCACGATCAGCCCGCCCGGTTTCGTCTGCGCGAGCCAGGCCGGCGGGATCGACGACACCGAAGCAGTGCACAGCACCCGGTCGAAGAGCGTCCCGGCCGGGAAGCCGAGTGCGCCGTCGCCGACCGCGCACGCCGGGCGATAGCCCGCCTCGGCCAGCCGCTCGCGCGCCTGCGCGACGATCACCGGGTCGATGTCCACTGTGGACACCCGATCGGCGCCGCACCGGTGGCTCAGCAGGGCGGCGTTGTACCCCGTGCCGGTGCCGATCTCGAGCACGCGCTGCCCGTCGCGCACCCGCAGTTCCTCCAGCATGATGGCCATGATCGACGGCATGCTCGACGAACTCGTCGGCGTGCCCGCCACCGGCCCGGTGCGCCGGGCGAGCGCCCAGCGGTCCGGGTCGTCGTCCAGCTGGGTCACCAGGACGTCGCGCGAGTAGACGGTCTCCAGCCAGCCGGGATCACCGCGCTCGACCGCGGCCCACAGCCCGCCCGCCGGCGCGAAGAACCGCGGCAGGAACACGTGGCGCGGCACCGCGCGGAAGGCGGCGATCCACTCCGGGGCGTGCAGGACGTCCTCGTCGAGCAGGTGCTCGACGAGGCGCCGCCGCAGCCGGGCCGAGCGCGTCATGGGTCCACGGTAGCGGTGCGCATCACACCCGATGGTTGCAAGCAGAGTGCTTGCAATTGCTAGCACGTCGGCGTAGCGTCGGAGATGTCGCGAGGAGGTGACCGGATGGCAGAAACCGGTGGGAACCAGCACGGATCCGGCGGTCCCATGGAGAAGGTCGCGGACATCGCTTCCGACATCGGCGAGTACATCCGCCAGCAGCGCAGCAACGCGAAGATCTCGCTGCGCCAGCTGTCGAAGCTCGCCGGCGTGTCCAACCCGTACCTGAGCCAGATCGAGCGCGGGGTGCGCAAGCCCAGCGCGGAGATCCTGCAGCAGATCGCCAAGGGCCTGCGCATTTCGGCGGAAGCGCTGTACGTGCAGGCCGGGATCCTCGATCTGCCCACGGGTGGTCCGGTGGGCGACGCGATTCGCGCCGACGCCGAGCTGACCGAACGGCAGAAGCAGGTCCTGCTCGACGTCTACGAGTCCTTCCGCAGGGAGAACGCCGCGGCACGGCCGGCCGCCGAGTCCGCTCCCGCCACAGACACCCCAGACACCACTTCAGCCGCAGCCACCAAGGAGTCAGCATGACCACCCCGAAGACCGAAGACGTCAAGAAGGCCGTCGCCACCGCACTGGACCAGGTCCGCACCCCGCTGCTCGCCGCGCTCGGCGCCGGCAACCTGGCCACGCACGCCGTCACCGACGCCGTGGCGAAGGCGAAGGAGAACGTCGCCAAGGGCAGCGAGACCGCCCGCAAGAACCTGCAGGAGCTGCCGACCGACGTCGAGAGCCTCCGCGAGAAGCTGGACCCGGCCGAGCTGCGCAAGGTCATCGACGAGTACACCGAGGCCGCGCTCAAGCTGTACAACAAGCTGGCCGAGTCGGGCGAGCAGGCGTGGGACAAGATCGCCGCGCAGCCGCAGGTCAAGAAGGCCATCGAGCAGCTCGAGGAGGCCCTGACCGCCGCGCAGGGCCAGGTCGAGGACGTCACCAGCGAGGTCCGCGAGCGCGTCGACGGCGTCCTGGCCAAGGTGACCAAGCGCACCCGGTCGGCAGGCGAGAAGGCCGCCCGCAAGGTGACCGAGGTCGCCGGCGAGACCGCCGACGCCATCGAGGAGCTGGGCGACGACGTGGCCCACGAGACCCGCTCGGCCAGCCGCAAGGTCGCGAACAAGACGGCCCCGAAGACGGCCGCCCCGGCCCGCCGGACGACCACCAGCGCCGCCGCGAAGAAGCCGGCCGCGCCGAAGACCGACAAGTGACGACACCGTGAACACCCGGCCCCGCCCCCGGACCTCCGGCGGCGGGGCCGGGGTCGTTCGCGCGGTTTGCCGTAAGCTGTCGCTGTGCTTGTTGCCTACTGGATCCTCGAAGTCATCCACTGGGGCAGCGCGCTGGTCGGGCTCTTCGCCTTCGTGCACGCGCTGCTTCAGCGTGCCGACGCCTATTCCGCCGCCGACCGCAAGACCAAGCCGATCTGGATGCTGATCACCGGCGGCGCGACGCTCGCCCTGGTGCTGTTCCCGGTGATGGGCCCCGGCATGATCTTCTGGGTACCGGCCATGGCCGCGGCCCTGGTCTACATCGTGGACGTCCGCCCCAAGCTCATCGAGGTCCAGCGCGGCGGCTCCAGCTGGTGAGTTCCTGCTTGCTCCTTTCCCGCCCCCGCCCGCCGTGGCGGGGGCGCTGTTTTAATGGGGTCGTGACCTGGACGATCGCCGGGAGCCTCACCGTCGTTCCCGCCCCCACGCGTACTGACCTGCTCGCCGAGCCCGTCGCCAAGGCGCTGGCCGCGCTCGCCGAGCCGGACGCCGTCGGCGTCGCCGAGATCGACCCGTCGCTGGCCGACACCGCCGCCTTCTGCGAGGCGTACGGCTCTCCGCTCGAGGCGTCCGCGAACTGCGTCGTCGTCGCCGGCAAGCGCGCCGGCGAAGTCCGCTTCGCGGCCGCGCTCGTGCTCGCGACCACCCGCGCCGACGTCAACGGCGTCATCAAGCGCCGCCTCGACGTCCGCAAGGCGTCGTTCGCGCCGATGGACGAAGCCGTCTCGCTGACCGGGATGGAGTACGGCGGCATCACGCCGGTCGGCCTGCCCGCCGAATGGCCCATCCTGATCGACAAGCGCGTCGCCGACGCACCCGAGCTCGTGGTCGGCAGCGGGATCCGGGGCAGCAAGCTGCTGATCTCCGGCACCGCGCTGGCCGCCCTGCCCGGCGCGGAGGTCGTCGAGGACCTCGCCCGGTGACCTCCGTCCGGCTCCGGTACCTGACCGGTGCCGACATCGAGTCACTCGGCATCACCGGCGCCGACATCGTCGGCGCGGTCGAGGACGTGCTCGCCGACCACGGCCGTGGTCAGGTCGTCTTCGAGCCGCGCACGCACCTCGTGCCGGACAACGGTGGCAAGGGCCACTTCAACATCCTCCGCGGCCACCTGTCGTCGAAACAGGTCAGCGGCGTGAAGGTCGTCGGTGACTTCGTGGGGAACTTCGAACGGGACCTCCCTTCGGAAATGGCGTTGATCCTCCTGCTGGACCCGGACACCGGCATGCCGCGGGCCATCGTCGACGGCACGATGATCACCGAGGCCCGCACCGGCGCGATGACCGCTGTCGGCGCGAAGTACCTGGCGCGCCCGGACGCCCGGGTGCTCGGGCACATCGGCGCCCGCGGTACCGCCTGGTGGAACGTCGTGCTGCTGGACTCCTTGTTCGACTTCGCCGAGATCCGCGTGACCAGCAAGCGCCCGGAGTCGCGCGAAGACTTCGGCCGCCGGCTGTCCGAGCGGCTCGGCAAGGACGTCCGCGTCTGCGCCACGGCCGAGGAGACCCTGGACGGCGCGGACATCCAGGTCGAGGCCTCCCGGCTGGTCGAACCCGAAGCGCTGGTGCGCCGCGAGTACCTCCGGCCGGGCACCTTCCTGGTGCCCTACGGCACGATCAGCGCGCTGGAGCTCACGCTGCTCGACGACATCGACAAGCTCGTCGTCGACGACTGGCGCGAATCGCAGTCCGGCAACCCACGGTTCGGCGCCCTGCGCCCACAGCTCAACGCCGGCCTCCTCACCGCGGACGGGGTCCACGCCGAGATCGGCGACATCGTGGCGGGCAAGAAGCCCGGCCGTGAGCACGACGCCGAACGGATCCTGTTCTGGCACCGCGGACTGTCCACAACGGACATTGCGGTGGCGGACATGATCCTCGCCCGTGCCGAGGCTTCCGGCGTCGGCACCATGTTGCCCTACCGATGATCGTCTCCGACAGGGGTTTCCCCGACAGCGAACGGCTGGTTCTGGACAAAGCGCTGGTAGCGGCCCTGTCCGAGCGCCGCAAAGCACTCTTGACAGCACTCGAACGAGGGAACGGGCCGGTCTACGGCGTCACCACCGGGATGGGCCGCCTCGCCGGCGTCACGCTCGACGCGGGGCAGCAGGCCGAACACCAGCGCACCCTGCTGATCGGCCGCGCGGTCGGCGGGCCGCCGTGGCTGCCACCCGAGGACGTCCGCGCGTTGCTCGTCATCCGGCTGCGCGACTTCCTGCAGCCGTGGTCGGGAGTGAGCCCGGAGCTGGTGCAGTTCCTGGTGGACCGCCTGAACGACCGCTTCACGCCGGCCGTCCCGCGCTTCGGCCTTGGCAGCTCGGGCGAGATCATCCCGCTGGCGCACGCCTTCCAGACGTTTCTCGGCATCGGCACGGTCCTGGAGGACGGCGTCGAGGTCCCGGCCGCTTCGGCACTGGCTGCGCGCGGAGCCGCGCCTTTCGTGCTCGGGCCGAAGGAAGGAGCTTCGCTGCTGCAGGGGTCCCCGCTGGCGATGATGCACGCGCAGCGCGGCTGGGCGGAGACACAGCAGCTCATCGACCTGCAGACGCTCACCGAGGCGATGGCGATCGACGTGCTGGGCGCGCCCCGTGAGGTCTTCTCGCCGGTCATGGCAGGCGGCGATGACCATTTGCGCACGCTGCTGCACGAGCTGACCGGGCTGGCCGGCACCGGCCCGGTCCGGCCCGGGCTGGTGCAGGCTCCGCTTTCGGTGCGGGTCGCGCCGCGGGCGCTCGCGCACGCGGACCGCGTCAACGGCGACCTGCACGCGACGTGGCGGCGCTGGGAGACGATGCCGGGCGATTCGCCGTCCTTCGTCGAAGGTTCGTTCGTGCCGGGAACGGGCTACCACGCGGTGGATCTGGGGCTGCGCATGGACGCGGTGACGGCGGCGCTGGTGCACCTCGGCGAGATCGCGGTCCAGCGGATGCACCGCCTGCTGGACGAACGGTTCAGCGGGCTCCCGCCACAGCTGACCGCCGATCCCGGCCCGCAGGCGGGGCTGGCGCCCCTGCACAAGAGGGCGGTCGGCGAGCTGCACGCGTTGCGGCGCCTGGCCACGCCCGCGACGCTCGGTTCGATCGACACGTCCGCGGGCCAGGAGGACGTGCAGGCGTTTGCGGGAGCGGCGGGCGAGCAGCTCCGGGCGGCGGCTTCACGCCTTTTCGCGATCACGGCGTGCGAGCTGATTGCGGGTTCTCAGGCGCGGTATCTCGCCGGGGGTGACGGCGCTGCGGGTCTTCGTGCGGCTTATGAGTGGGTGCGGTCGGTGGTGCCGCCGGTGGGGGCGGATCGGTCGCTGGGGCCCGAGGTCGAGCGGTTGATCGCCGCTTGCCGGGCCGGCTGGTTCAACGACCTGTCGACGCTGGACTGAACTTTTTCCTTGACCGGCAACGGGAAGGTCGTTCGCGGCATCGGCCGGGACCTCGACGGAATCGCTGGAACGATTTCGCCCGGGTCCGTCCCGGCTTCCGGCCGCGGCTCGCTTGCTCGGCCGCGCTGAACTTTCCTTGCATGAGAGGAAGGTGCCCTTCAGCACGGTGGTACCGCCCGACTTTGCCCCACCCGCGGCAGGATCCCGGCTAAGTCGCTGTGCCGCGGGGTGACCGGACGTCATGAACGAGTCGTTCACCTCGTCTGACGACAGGAAAGAGTCCTTCACCTCGTCGAGGCGCAGGGCTCACCCGGGTCTTCGGGGCCGCCGGCTCATGCTGAGCTGAAGGGCACCTTGCTTACCTCAGATGCAGTGAAGGCGCCCTTCACCGCATCAGATACACCGAAGGACACCTTCAGCGCGACGGCACAGCGCGACTTTGCCGGGCCCCTGACCCGGGCCCGCGGGGGCGCCCCCGTCTCGATCCTATCGCGCGGCACCGACAGTTTCCGGTCCCTGCAAGGGAATCCACTGAGTTGTCCACAGGGTTGCCCACTTGTGGACAACCTGCCGCCGAACGCCGCCGAATTGGACGGCCGGGCCGGCGGGCGCGCTACGTTCGTTGGCATGCGCCCTTCGGGGACGCGGGCCCCGGGGAAGGAGGGATACGACGGCGGGTCCGCGTGAAGGTGAGGGTGCGTGCGTAGGGGCGGAAGCCCAGGTTTCGATACAACGGGAGGGCAGCAACGGACTTCGGATGACCGATCACCGGATACACGACGGCTTCGCGAGCACCCGCGTGGTGTGCCGCGTGCAGCGCGGCGAGGCACACCGCACGGCCGAGCCCGGCGCGACGGAACTCCGGCAAGGTTCCGACGGGCTCCAGCTCGCCGACGGCATTGCGGTCGTCGAGCCAGATCAGGCACTGGGCGGCGAACCGGCCGTCGGGTGCCTCGGCAACCCAGTCCAGCCCGGAGCGGTACGGCCAGGCGGCCATGACGTTCCGGTAGCTCGGTCCGGTCACCCGTGACGGGTGCCAGACCGCGCGGTGCACGGCGACACGCCGAGCGAGATCGTCCGGGCCGGCCGGCCGGACGGTGAACCCGCCGGGGACCACCGGCGCGGGCAGATCCACGAGGAGGCGAGACATATACGACTGGAAAACAGAACTCTGCTGAAGCGCGTAACCGCTTCGCTCCAACGCGGCGATGACATGCTTCTCGGCGTCGAGCACGGTGACAGCGAGCTCGGCCGCGGAGGCGGTGTCTTCGAACCAGCCGAGCACCTCGGACGCGAGTCCGGGCCACGCCGGATCCACGAGCAGCATCAGTTCACCGGGTAGCGAAATCCAGCCCCACGCGACGACTTCGCCGCCCGCTTCCCACAGCACGGTCGGCCATTCGGCTTCCCGGCCGGTGTGCTGGAACCGCTGCCACGCGAGGTCCCCGACGTGCAGTGAACTCGCCTTCGACCAGATCCGCTGGGCGAGGCCCTGCATGGCTCGCAGGTCCTCCGGACCGGTGTAGCTGCGGCGCGTGACGGCGGGCATGGGCAGAATCGTCCTGTGCCGCGCCGGCCGTCGCCAAGCGGTTTACCGGGAGGGGGAAGCTTGGACGTCGGACTGCTCGGGCGGGCGGCCGCGATGTTCGCGGTGACGAACGTCGACGACCTCGTGCTGCTCGCGGTGTTCTTCGGCCAGGCGGCCGGACGGCGTGGCCGGCTCGCGGTCGTGGCCGGGCAGTTCCTCGGCTTCGCGGCGATCCTCGCCGTGTCGGTGGCGGGAGCGCTCGGTGCCGGGCTGCTGCCGGACGGTGCTGTCCGCTGGCTGGGCGTGCTGCCGGTGCTGCTCGGGATCCGTGCGGGCCGGCAGGCGTGGCGCCGGGACGACGGCGAGCCGTCGGCGCCGTCGGCGGGACTGCTGGGGATTGCCCTGGTGTGTTTCGCCAACGGTGGTGACAACGTCGGCGTCTACGTCCCCGCCTTCGCGGCGACCGGGCCCGCGGGCCTGGTGGGCTACGTGGTGGTGTTCCTGGCCGGGGGTGGCGGTGTGGTGCGTTGCCGGGCGGTTTCTCGCGACCCGGCCGGGCGTCGCGCGGGTGCTTGCGCGGTGGGGGCACGTGGTGCTGCCGGTGGTGCTGATCGCGCTCGGCGTGTTGATTCTCGTCGGTGCGTTCTAGCGCTGCCGGTTGTCCGAAGTGGACATCCGAAAGGCGCTGGCTCTCCGGGTGCCTCCGGCTCTACGGTGACGGCATGAGCAACCACGCTGAAGCGCCGGTGGGGGCTTTCGAGCCTCCGTACTACGTGGCTGTCTTCACCACGGTGCGCACCGAGGACCAGGACGGCTACCGCGAGACCAACGCGCGCATGGAAGAACTGGTGCGGGCCATTCCCGGGTACCTCGGGATGGACCACGCGCAGACACCCGGTGGGCTGGGCATCACCGTCGGGTACTTCCGGGACGCCGAGGCCCTCGCGCAGTGGCGGTCCAACGCCGAGCACCGGGCGGCGCAGCAACGCGGCCGGGCCGAGTGGTACCAGAGCTACACGCTGCACGTGGCGAAGGTGGAGCGGAGCCACGGGTTCGTGCGGGCGTAGACCCCGGCGGCGTCAGCGGCGTGCGGTCTGCAACGCGAGGCCGCGGGGCGTGGCCAGGCGGGTGATCAACGCGAACGCGCCGTCGCAGAGCAGCGCCAGCAGGACCGCGGCCAGGCCGCCGGCGAAGATCTCGCCGTAGCCCTGGGCGCCGATGGCGAAGCCGTCGACGATGTAGCGGCCGAGGCCGCCTCCGTCGTTGACGATGGCGCCGATGGCCACCGTGGCGATCAGCTGGAGGAACGCCACCCGGGCGCCCGCCAGGATCACCGGGGACGCCAGGGGTAGTTCGAGCTTCAGCATGATCTGCCACTCGCGGTGGCCGGTGCCGCGGGCTGCGTCCACTGTGTCCTGCTCCAGGGACACCACGCCCGCGTACGTGTTGGTGAACAACGGCGGCAGCGCCAGCGCGACCAGGGCGAGCAGCAACGGCCAGAACGTCGTGTCCAGCTCCCAGCGGCTCGCCAGGTACCAGAACAGGATGATCAGCCCGAAACTCGGGATCGCGCGGCCGATGTTCACCGCGCTGCTCGCGAGGAACGCACCACGGCGGTAGTGGGCCAGCCAGAGCGCGGCCGGGATCGTCAGCACCGCCGCGATGACCAGCGCAAGGAGGGAAAACCTGAGGTGCTCCAGCGTCCGGTACGGGACGCCTGCCTTGTCGGTCCAGCTCCAGCGGTTCGGGTCCGCGAGCCAGGCGTCCAGCTGGTCGAGGAAGCTCATCGCGTCCGTGCCTTCCGCGCCCAGGGCGTCAGCACGCGCTCGCTGAGCCAGAGAAGGAGGTCCACGACCACGGCGAGAGCCACCGACAGTCCCATGCCGACGATGATCTCCGTCGGGTTGGGCGTCGGCGTCTGGATGCCGTGGCGGATGAAGTAGCCCAGGCCGCCGAGGCCGAGCATCGACGTGACCGTCACCAGGCCGATCGTCGTCACCGCGGCGACGCGCAGGCCCGCGATCACCACCGGCAGCGCGAGCGGCAGCTCGATCCGCCAGAGCAGCCTGCCGCGGGTGTAGCCCATGCCGACCGCGGCTTCGCGGACCTCGTTCGGCACCTGGTCGACGCCCGTGACGATGTTGCGGACGAGGATGAGCAGCGTGTACGTCGCGAGGGGAATCATCGCGGAGACGAACGTCAGCCCGAAGAACGGCACCAGCACCGCGAACGCACCGAGGCTGGGGATCACGTACAGGGCGCCCGCCGTGCTCAGGATCACCGGGTACGACCAGCGGTAGCGCAGCGAGACCACCGCGAGCCCGACCGAGACGACCAGGCCGATGCCCAGTGCGGCGCCGGTCAGGGAGATGTGCTCGACCAGGCGCTGGACGATGTCGTCGGCGTTGCGGTCCACCCACTTCCACTGGAAGATCGGCGGTCCGCTGTCGGCGGACAGTGGCGTCACCGCGGTCACGTGCACCGGCCGACCTTACCCCGATCGGGCGGTGAAATTCCGCTGGCTGGGAATCCGGGACACTCCCTCCCAGTATGTGGATTCTTGTCGGTGGCCAGGGCTAGGGTCCCTTTGGTCTGTTCGAGTGACGAAGGAGTGGGGATTCGTGCGCTGGTTCCGGAACGCGTCCGTGGCGGCGGTGGCCGTCGCGGCGACGCTGGGCTTGGCCGCCTGTGGTGGCGGCAGCGACAGCGGTGACAAGCCCGCCGCGCAGAGCAAGGGCGGGGCGCCGATCGTCGTCGCGTCCTTCAACTTCACCGACAGCCAGATCCTCGCCGAGATCTACGCGCAGGCGCTGGAGGCCAAGGGCTATCCGGTGACGCGCAAGCTGAACCTCGGCTCGCGGGAGCTGATCTACCCGTCGCTGAAGTCGGGTGAGCTGCAGTTCATCCCGGAGTACCAGGGTGCGGCGATCACCACCGGCTTCGGCAAGGAGGCCGGGAAGACCGCGCAGGAGGAGCACGAGCAGCTGGCGAAGCTGTTCGAGCCCAGCGGGATCTCGCTGCTGAACTTCGCGCCTGCCGAGGACAAGAACACCTACATCGTCAAGTCCGACCTGGCGAAGGACAAGGGCATCGCGTCGATCAGCGACCTGAAGAAGCTGGACAAGGTCGTCATGGCGGGCCCGCCCGAGTGCGAGAAGCGGCTTCCCTGCTTCAAGGGCTTCACGGACGTCTACAAGCTGACGAACGTGACCTTCCAGACCATCCAGGAGGCCGGGCCGCGCGTCCAGCAGCTCAAGTCCGGTGCCGTCACGGTCATCCCGGTCGACTCGGTCAGCCCGCTGACCGCCGACCCGGGCTACACGGTGCTCAAGGACGACCTGAACATCGTCCCGACCGAGAACGTCGTGCCCGCGGTGAACAAGAAGGTGCTCGACGAACGCGGCGCCGACTTCGCCAACGCGGTCAATGCGGTCAGCGCCAAGCTGACCACGGACGTCATGCGGGACCTGAACAAGCGCGTCGACTCCGACGGCGAGAAGGCCGCGGACGTCGCGAAGGACTGGCTGGCCCAGGCCGGCCTCTGAGGAGCAGCGGGGCCCTCGGAACGGCTGTTCCGAGGGCCCTCGCTCCGCTAGCCGGTCAGCAGTACGCCCTCGGGGACACCGGCCACCTCGATCCGGCGCCAGATCGTGCGCCAGTTCGCCAGCTCGTGGTAGCGCCGCAGCTCGGCGAGGCCGCCGAGCCAGCCGCCCCAAGCCGAGTACGGCGGGTTCGACGGGTCGAAGCCGCTGTGCACGATGGTGAGCCGGGTCTTGCCGTCCGAACCGTCCAGCTCCCAGGTGGTCGTCTCGTTGTCGATGAAGCGCAGCGCCGCCTTGCGACCCGGCTCGAACTCGACGAACCTGGCGCCGCCGGGGTCGACGTCGAACCCGCCCATGGCGAACCGGCCGCCGAGGCGCGGCTCGATGTCCACGTTGGCGCGGAACCAGTTGCGGAAGTGCTCCGGCTGGACCATGGAGTCGAACACCGCGTCCGGTGCCGCGTCGATGACGACCGACGCGCGCAGCTCGCTCGACGTGAAGTCCACCTTCGGGGTCAGCTCGCGGCCGGCCAGGTAGTCGGCCAGGTTGGCGATCGCCAGCGACCAGAACGTCTGCACCGCGCCGCGGGCACCGGCCTTGTCGTTGATGATCTCGTCGAAGCCGGGCAGATCGCTGTGGCTGAGCGTGACCAGCGTGCCGTCCGCGTCTTCGTCCACCTCGAACTGCACCGTGTCCTCGACACCCTCCACGGTCCAGCCGAAGCGGATGCTGCGCTCGTCCACGTGCAGTACGCGCTGGTGCGGCTCGGCGCCGTCCGGGGTGGAGGGGCCCCAGAACTCGTACCTGCCGGGCAGGTCGACCTCGGCGTGCTCGGTCAGCCAGACGCGCAGCGCGGCCGGGTCGGTCAGCGCCTCCCACGTGACCTTCGGCGGGGCCGGCACGACCGCGCTCAGGACCAGGTCAGGTTCGGTCATCGGGATTTCCCTTCGGGTAGCAGGCGACGGCCAGGCGGAACGCGTCGCCTTCGGCGCCGCCGTAGCGGGTGAACAGGTCCTGCAGCGTCTGCTGCAGTTCGTCGAGGAACGCCTTGCGCTGGTCCGGGCGCACCCGGATCTCGCCGGACACGCCGATCGAGGGCAGGTCCGGCCGGGTGCGGTCGAGGGCGGCGACGTCGGCCTGCACGTCCTCCATCAGGTCGACGAGGTAGCCGAGGCTGAGCCGGTCGCGCGCCTGCCGCAGCCCGATCCGCCCCACCAGGCCGGGGGAGAGCCAGTAGGACCGGGCGGTGGCCTGGTAGATCCCCTCGTGGATCCCGCGCACCCGGCGCTCGGCGACCTGACCGACCAGCCCGGCCTCCAGCAGGCGTTTGACGTGGTAGTAGACCCGCTGGGGGGTCTGGTCGAGCTCGACGGCGACCTCGGTGCACGACCGGGGCTCGGCGAGCTGCCGCAGCACTTCGATCCGCTGCGGCTTGAGCAGGGCCTCGGCCTGCTCGATCTGTTCGAGGTAGACGACGTCTCTCATGGCGAAAATCAGCTTGTACGTAAAAAATATTTTTGTCAATGGGCGGGCTGCCACCGCGCGGTGGCTTTCCCGGCGGCTAAGCGGTCCCGCTGACGACCCACGCGCGGGCCGTCAGCGGGATCGACCCGTCCGGGTTCACCGGCAGGCGGTCGCGCAGCAGCTCGCGGATCCGGTCGCGCCGGTCCTCGGGGAGGGTGGCCAGGTAGGCCGGCGCCGGACCCTGCGCGCCGAGGAACGGCCGCCAGTAGTCGTCGAAGTCCGCGAACACCGTCGGGATGGTGATCTCCCCGACCGACACCGCCGAGAAGCTGGCCTCGGTCCACAGCCGGCCGAGCGGCTCGGGGCGGCACAGCGTGAACTTGCGGCCCTCGTCCAGCTCGGCGACCGTCTCCGGGTCGAGCTCGGCGGCCGCGTCCCAGAACCGGCGGATCAGCTGCATGCCTTCGGCGAGGTCCCAGAAGTAGGCGGCGGCCCGGCCGCCCGGCGCGGTCACCCGGGCGATCTCCGCCGCCGCGCGGGGCGGCTCGGGAACGAAGTTCAGCACCAGGCCCGAGACCACGACGTCGAACCGGGCATCCGGGAACGGCAGCGAGCGCGCGTCGGCGACCGTGAACGTCGCCCGCGGATCGGTGACGCCCGCGCGAGCCGTCTCCAGGAAGCCTTCGGACGGGTCGAC
Organism: Amycolatopsis melonis; assembly: GCF_040064235.1. Taxonomy (NCBI): domain Bacteria; kingdom Bacillati; phylum Actinomycetota; class Actinomycetes; order Pseudonocardiales; family Pseudonocardiaceae; genus Amycolatopsis; species Amycolatopsis melonis. Next base: position 364,002 of record NZ_JBDZYD010000011.1, on the reverse strand, counting down.
CCCGACGACCTCGGTGGGGTCGGCCGCCGCCAGCACCGCCTCGGTCAGCGCGCCCGTGCCGCAGCCGACGTCGAGCCAGCGCCTGCTCGGCGGGGCGCCGAGCTGACGGACGAACGTCTCCGCGATCCGGCGGCTCCACCGCCCGATGTACGCCTCATACGCGTCGCCTGACTGCCACATGCCCCCGAGTACAGCACAGAAACCGCTGGTCAGCCCTTGGCCAGCTCACCGGTGGCCGTGTGGCCCGCCGACGTCGCCCGGCTCAGGAACCCGGCGATCAGCGCCAGCTCGTCCTCGCTGTACCCGGCGCAGAGCTCGTCCAGCGCCGCGTTCATCCCCGAGTACAGCCGGAACAGCTCCGCGTTGCGGCCGCGGACCGCGCGCACCGTGACCGAACGGCGGTCGGCCGCCTCCGGGTCGCGTTCCCGGACGATCCAGCCGCCCTTCTGGAGCCGGTCGAGGATGCCCGTCACCGTCGCCGGGTGCAGGCCCGCGCGGCGGGCCAGCGCGCTCGGGCTCAGCGGGCCGTGGCGGGCGATCAGCTCCAGGCAGTCCAGGTCGACGTCCTTGAGCGCCAGGTGCGCGCCGACCTGGTGGTTCAGCAGCGACAGCTGGTTGCGCAGCTCGCGCAGCGCCTCCTTCACCGCCACCGTCGACCGGCGGTGCGCTCCCGGACCCATGCCGGGCAGCCTAACCGCCGAGGGCCATCCGCGTGTACGCGCGGACGTCGGCGTCCGAGTCGGTGCGCCGCGCCCGCAGCCGGGCCGCGACCTCGGGGGCCTCCGCCCACTGGCCGAGGGCCTGGACGGCGGCCCGCCGGACGTTCGGGTGCTCGTCCTCCAGGGCCGCGAGCAGCGGTTCCGTCGGCCCGGCCAGCGCACCCAGTGCCGTCGCCGCGCCGCGGCGGACCTGCCACGCCGGATCCGCCAGCGCCGCCGACGCCAGCCGCGGCAGGTCGCCGCCGCAGCCGAGGCCGGCCGCGGCCGTCAGCGCCGCCGCCCGCACCAGCGGGTCCGGGTCGGCGGCGAGCGCGGCCACCGTCCCGGTGGCGCGCGGGTCGCCGATCGTCCCCAGCCCGGCCGCCACCGCGACCCGGACCTCGCGCGCGGTGTCCGGTGCCGCGCCGGCCAGCGCCGACGCCGCGTCCAGCGAGACCAGGCCCCGCACCGCCTCCAGCCGGACCGCGACCGCCGGGTCCGCCAGCGCCGCGGTGAACAGCGCTTCGTCGCCGAGGCGCAGCGCCCGCAGGACGTCCAGGGCGACCGAACGCACGTCCGCGTCCGACACCGCCAGTGCCGACCGCAGTCCCGCGCCCACCGCGGACGACGGCGCCAGCACCTCCACCAGCTCCCGCAGCCCGGCCGCCGCCGCGGCGCGCACCCGTGCGTCGATGTCGTGCAACGCCGTGACCAGTGCGTCCCCGAAACCGTCCGGGGCCGACTCGGTGAGGACCGCGATGGCCGTCGTCCGGACCTCGGCGTCCGGGTCGGCCAGGTACCGAGCCAGCGTGGCCAGTGACGACTGCTCCTCCGCCAGCGCGACGACTTCGAGGACCCGCGGCGACGAATGCGTCCGCGCCGGGGCGGCCGTGGCGACGTCCGGCGGGGTGTGCCCGCTGAACGCCGTGTGGGTACCGAGGACCTCGACGGGGAAGTCCGGCACCGAGAACTCGGGCACCGGCACCAGGTAGGGCGCCACGGGCCGTTTGACGAACTCCATCTCGCCGTCGGCGGTCTTGCGCAGGTTCAGGTGCGCCAGCCACGAGACGTCGTCGCGGCCGGGGTGGTCGCTGCGATCGTGGTAGAGCCCCCAGCGGCTCTCGGTCCGCACCAGCGACGCCCGCGCCGCCATCTCGGCGCAGTCCCGGATGAACGTCACCTCGGCGCAGCGCATCAGCTCGTGCGGCGTCCGCGCGCCCATCGCCGCGATCTCGCCGGTCATCCGCGCGAACGTCTCCAGCGCGATCTCCAGCTTCGCCGTCGTCTTCGGCGGGGCGACGTAGTCGTTGACGAACCGCCGCAGCTTGTACTCCACCTGCTGCTGCGGCGGACCGTCCGGAGTGGACAGTGGCCGGTAGATCAGCGCATGCGCCGCGGCGATCTGGTCTTCGGGCAAGGGCACCGGAGGACGCCGGGAACCCGCGGCATGAGCACCCGCGAGGTCGCCGTAGACGAACGCGCCGATCATGTAGTTGTGCGGCACGCAGGCGAGGTCACCCGCCGCGTACAGGCCCGGCACGGTCGTCGCGCCGTTCTCGTCGACCCAGACGCCGGACGCCGAATGCCCGCCGCACAGGCCGATTTCCGAGATGTGCATCTCGACGTCGTGGGTGCGGTAGTCGTGGCCGCGGGTGGCGTGGAACGTGCCGCGCGTCGGCCGTTCGGTCGTGTGCAGGATGTTCTCCAGCGCGCCGAGCGTCTCCTCCGGCAGGTGCGTCAGCTTGAGGTAGATCGGCCCGCGCGCCGAGGAGATTTCGCGCGCCACCTCGGCCATCATCTGCCCGGACCAGTAGTCGCAGTCGACGAAGCGGTCACCGGCCGCGTTGACCTGGTAGCCGCCGAAGGGGTTGGCGACATAGGCGCAGGCCGGGCCGTTGTAGTCCTTGATCAGCGGGTTGATCTGGAAGCACTCGATGCCGGACAGCTCCGCGCCCGCGTGGTAGGCCATCGCGTAGCCGTCGCCCGCGTTCGTCGGGTTCTCGTAGGTACCGTACAGATAACCGCTGGCGGGCAGGCCCAGCCGTCCACAAGGGCCGGTCGCCAGGATCACCGCGGACGCCGAAACCGTGACGAACTCCCCGGTCCGCGTGTTGAAGCCCACGGCGCCGACCGCGCGCCCAGAAGACGTCAGCACCCGCACCGGCATCACGCGGTTCTCGATCGTGATGCGCTCGCGCATGTGCTTGGCCCGCAGCACGCGGTAGAGCACCTTCTTGACGTCCTTGCCCTCCGGCATCGGCAGGACGTAACTGCCGGACCGGTGCACACGGCGCACGGCGTACTCGCCGTACTCGTCCTTTTCGAACTTGACGCCGTACTTCTCCAGCCGCTGCACCATCGCGAAGCCGCGGCGCGCGGTCTGGTACACAGTGGACTGGTTGACGACGCCGTCGTTGGCGCGGGTGATCTCGGCGACGTAGTCCTCCGGCGTCGCCTTGCCCGGGATGACCGCGTTGTTCACCCCGTCCATCCCCATGGCCAGCGCACCCGAGTGCCGGACGTGCGCCTTTTCCAGCAGCAGCACGTTCGCGCCGTGCTCGGCGGCGGTCAGCGCGGCCATGGTCCCGGCCGTGCCGCCGCCGATCACGAGCACGTCGGTCTCGAAGTGCGTCCGCGCCGACAGCGGGGGTGCCTCGAACGTCATGCCGCCACCAGCCCGTCCAGGACCTCGGCGCGCTCGGCCGCCACCGCGGGTCCGGCCGTCCGCGGCCGTGACGACTCGACGACCTTCGCCAGCCGCCCGTCGCGGGTCAGCACGGCGACGCGGTCGGCGAGGAACAGCGCCTCGTCGACGTCGTGGGTCACGAACACCACGGTCGTCGGCCGCTTGCGCCAGACCTCCACGAGCAGCCGCTGCATGGCCGTGCGCGTCTGGGCGTCGAGGGCACCGAACGGCTCGTCGGCCAGGATCACCCGCGGCGACCCGGCGAGGGTGCGGGCGAGCTGGACGCGCTGCCGCATGCCGCCGGACAGCTCGCGCGGCAGGTGGTCCTCGTAGCCGGACAGCCCGACCTGCGTCAGCCACGACTCGGCTTCGGCCCGCCGCCGGGCCCGCGGGACGCGCCGGATGGCCAGCGGCAGCTCGACGTTGCGGCGCACCGAACGCCAGGGCAGCAGGCCGTCGTCCTGGAACACCAGCGCCCGCTCGGCGGACGTGCCGGTCACCGGGGTGCCGCCGCTCACCACGCGCCCGGACGACGCCGGGAGCAGGCCCGCGAGCGCGCGCAGCAGGGTCGACTTGCCGCACCCCGACGGCCCGGTGACCGCCAGGATCTCGGCGTCGGCGACCGCGAGGTCGAGTCCGGACAGCACCGTCCGCTGTCCATAGTGGACGACCAGGTTCTCGATGCGCAGGCTCATGAGTTCTCCCCTCGGGGCAGCCAGCGGGTGGCGCGGCGGCCCAGCAGTTCGACGGCGGCCGAGGTGACCCAGCCGAGCAGGCCGATGGTGAGCATCCCGACGATCACGCCGGGGTAGTCGACGACGGTGTAGGCCTGCCAGGTCCGGTAGCCGACGCCGAACTCGCCGGAGATCATCTCCGCCGAGATCACGCAGATCCACGAAACGCCCATGCCGACGGACAGCCCGCCGAACACCCCGGGCAGCGCGCCCGGCAGCACGACGTTCCACAGCACGCGCCGCCGCGAGCCGCCCATCGTGCGGATCGCGTCCTCCCACACCACCGGCAGCGCCCGCACCGCGTGCCGCGTGCTGACCACGACCGGGAAGAACGCCGCGAGGAACGTGATGAACACGATGCCCTGCTCGTTGGTGGGGAAGAGCAGGATCGCGATCGGCACCACCGCGATCGCCGGGATCGGCCGCACGACTTCCAGCAGCGGCTGGACGACGTCGGACGTGCCGCGGGAGCGCGCGATCGCCGTGCCGAGCGCGATCCCGAGCACCGCGGCGAGCGCGAACCCGGTGACGATCCGGCGCAGCGAGTCGAGCAGGTCCTGGTAGTAGACGGCGGTGCCGAGCTGGTAGCCGAGGTCGCGGGCGACCTCGACCGGGGTGGGCAGGCGGTCGAAGTGCAGCCACAGGTCGACGTCGAACGCGGTCAGCAGCTCCCACACGACCAGCGCGGCGAGGATGCTGCCTGCGCGGACGGCGAGCCTGCCGAACCGCCGTCTCGGCGGCGCGGGCGGGGCTTCGACCGCGGTCGGTTCGTGCTCGAGGGTCTGGGTCATCGGGACTCCTCCACGGCTTGCGCGTAGCCGACGATCGCGCCGGGGTGGGTGGCGAGGTGGGCACGGGCGCCGTCTTCGGTGGTGAAGGGCAGCAGCGCGCCGCCCGCGTCGCGCACCCAGACGGCCTTGTCGGCGAACCAGCGGGTGCCGGTGGCCGCGTCGGGGACGTAGGCCGCGCGGACCGGCTTACCCGCGTGCGCAACGGCTTTGAGCAGGCACGACGGCGTGGCTGCGGGATGCGTCACGGTTTCCCCGGCGAGCCACAGCTCACCGGCGGTCCGCGGATCGGTGGCCGGCCGCGAGCACGTCGTGTCGAAGCCCGTCACCGGGGCCGGATTGTCCAAAGAGGACGCAGCGGTGTCGTAGGCCGGGCCGTAGATCTCCCGCAGGTAGCGGTCGTCGACGAACGCGCCGAGGTCGAGCCGCTTGATGTTGCCGATCGAGCGCAGGAACGGCGCGTCGGTCTCCAGCGCGCCGATCAGCGGGCGCTTCAGTGGCAGGTCGAAGGTGACCATGCCGCCGGCGCCGTTGTAGAGGTAGACGACCTCGGGCGGGAGCTTCGTGGCGGAGGCGACCTTCAGTGCCGCGTCCATCGGGTGTGCGTGCAGGTAGTCCGTCGCGTCCCGCTGGGCACGCAGGAACTCCGTGACTACGTCGTGGTGAGTGTCTGCATAGGACTCCCGGACGACAACGCCGTGCCACGTAGGCAGTTTCAGCGCCGAGCCGTCGTAGAGCAGCCGCGCCTGGTTCGCGAACACCAGCTGACCCGGCCACGCGACGAACTGCCCGAGCGCGTCGACCGCGCCGGACTGCAGCCCGGACGCGCCGACCGCGGGTGCCTGGTTCTGCAGGTGGACGTCGCCGGGGCCGATCCCGATGTTCTGCAGGGCGTGCACGGTGGTGCCGTGCCCGGCGGAGCCGACGCTGGCGGAGATCTTCTTGCCGCGCAGGTCGGCCAGCGTGTGCGCGGGCGAGCCCGGCGGCACGACGACCATGTTGAGCGCGCCGAGCAGGTTGTAGCCGGTCGCGGCGACCAGCTTGGTGCGGCCGTCGCCGAACTCCTGCGTGCGGGAACCGTTGATGAGCAGGGGATAGTCGCCCATCGAGCCGATATCGATCTTGCCCGCGACCATCTGCGCGGTGATCGGTGCGCCGGTCGAGTAGTCCTGCCACGTGACGTGATAGCGCTTCCCGTCCCGCCGGCCGAGATCGGCGAGGCGCTTCTCGAAGTACCCCAGCGTGCGCAGCAACGTCCCCGCGGTGACCGTGTTGATCGTCTTCGACTGGTAGCCGACGACGACGCCGACTTCGTCCGATGTGGACGCGTTCGCGGTGCAGCCCGCGGCCAGCAGCGCGGCGGCGAGCGTGATCCGGACGGCCTTCATCGCAGCAGGTAGGGCATGTTGATGGTCACCGCGCCGGTCGGGCAGCGCGCCGCGCACGGCCCGCAGTACCAGCACTCGTCGACGTGCATGTACGCCTTGTCGGTGTCCGGGTCGATGGCCAGGGAGTCGAGCGGGCACATGTCGACGCACAGCCGGCAGCCGTCGAGGCACTTCGACTCGTCGATCGTGACCGGGACGTCGACCCGGCTGGGCACGAGGGGCACGGCGGTCTCCTTCAGGAACGGTCGAGGCGGGCCCGCATGGTCAGGCGGTCGCCCCGCAGGCGGATGTATTCGAGGTCGACGGGCCGTCCGTCGGCGAAGTGCGTCAGCCGCTCCCACCGCAGCAGCGCCGCGCCCGGCGGGACCGCCAGGACGGCCGCGGTTTCGGCGTCGGCGTTGAGGGCTTCGACGTCGATGTCGGCGTAGCCCAGCCGCTGCCCGGACGTCTCCTCGATGAGCGCGAAGACGTCCCGCCCGGCGAGGTCGTGGTCCAGCAGCGGCTTCCCGATCTCCGGCAGGAGGTAGGTCAGGTCGAGCGACAGCGGGACGCCGTCGAGCCGCCGCAGCCGTTCGAGGTAGACGACTTCGGAGCGCTCGGGCACCCCGAGCCGGTGCGCCACGACGGCGGGCGCGGGCACCACGTCCGCCGTCCGGACGTCGTTGGTGACCTCGCCGTGCTCGCGCAGCACCTCGGCGAGCCCGGCCAGCCGGTTGAGCCCGTGCGGGTACTTGTGCCCGACGACGACCGTGCCGACGCCGGGGTGCCGCGCGATCAGGCCGTCGTCGCGCAGCAGCGCGAGGGCTTCCCGCACGGTGTTGCGGGTCGCGGAGAACTCCACCGTGAGGTCCTCCTCGCACGGCAGCGTCTCCTCGGCCAGCACCTGACGGCGCAGCAGGTCGGCGACCTGCCGGGCGCTGTCGGCGCGGGTCCGCCGGGGTGTGGTGGGCATGGCGGGGAGGATGGCCAGCGGACGTTAACACCGTGTTACGCCACTTCTTTGCTCGTCAGCGGCGCGCTGACCTGCGGAAACGGCTGTCCAGGGTGGACTTGCGCCGCTCACTATCTGGGACGTCGCGAGGGCGCCCGCAGGACGTGCGGGCGGCGGTGAAATCGTGGAGCCTGTTCGCGAACCCCGGGAGAAGGAGTGAAATGGGCAAGGTCACGGCCACTGCGGAGCGGACGATCGACGCTCCGGCCGACAAGGTGCGCGCGCTCGTCGCCGACTACGCGGAAACGCGCCCGAAGCTGCTCACCGAGCACTACCGCGACTACCAGGTGACCGAGGGCGGCGTCGGCGCCGGGACGAAGGCGAGCTGGAAGCTGCAGGCGACGTCGAAGCGGGTGCGGGACGTGGCCGCGACCGTCACCGAGCCGCGGCCGGGGACGCTGGTCGAGACCGACGCGAACTCCAGCATGGTCACCACCTGGACGGTCACCGAAGCGGGTGAACGCAGTGTCGTGCGGATCGAGACGACCTGGGACGGCGCGGGCGGCATCGGCGGCTTCTTCGAGAAGACCTTCGCGCCGGGCGGGCTGAAGAAGATCTACGACGGAGTGCTGGGCAAGCTCGCCGAGATCGTGTAGCTCGTCACAATCGGAATCTACGCCCCGGTTAGCTGGTTGCATCGGGTGGAATCCGGGGCGCCTGCCCCGCTTCGAGACTGGAAAGGATCCGACGATGAGCACGGCGACCGAAATCCGGCTGGCTTCGCGCCCGGAAGGCGTTCCGACGCACGACAACTTCGAGATCGTCGACACCGAGGTGCCGTCGGCGGGCGACAACCAGATCCTGGTGCGCAACCTGATCATGAGCGTCGACCCCGCGATGCGCGGCCGCATGCGGGACGTGAAGTCCTACGCGCCGCCGTTCCAGGTGGGCGAGGTCATGAGCGGCGGGGCGGTCGGCGAGGTCGTCGAGTCGAACGTCGACGACGTCAAGGTCGGCGACCACGTGCTGCACCAGGCCGGCTGGCGCACGCACGCCGTGCTCGACGCCGGGCGCTACGTCAAGGTGGACGCCGCCGCCGCGCCGCTGTCGACCTACCTCGGCGTGCTCGGCATGCCGGGCCTGACCGCGTACTCCGGCCTGCTGGTGTCGGCCGAGTTCAAGCCGGGCGACACCGTGTTCGTCTCCGGTGCGGCCGGCGCTGTCGGCTCGCTGGTCGGCCAGCTCGCGAAGCTGAAGGGCGCCAAGCGCGTCATCGGCTCGGCGGGTTCGGCCGAGAAGGTGCGGCACCTGGTCGAGGACCTCGGCTTCGACGCGGCCTTCAACTACAAGGACGGCCCGGTCGCCGAGCAGCTCCACGCGGCCGCCCCCGAAGGCATCGACGTCTACTTCGACAACGTCGGTGGCGAGCACCTCGAGGCGGCCATCGACGCGATCACCCTGCACGGCCGGATCGCGATCTGCGGGATGATCTCCCAGTACAACGCCACCGAGCCGACGCCGGCGCCGCGCAACCTCGCGCAGGTCATCGCCAAGCGGCTCACCATCCGCGGCCTGCTGGTGCTCGACCACTGGCACCTGCAGCAGCAGTTCGTCGAGGAGATCGCGCCGCTGGTGAACTCCGGCGAGATCAAGTACTCGGAGACCTTCGTCGACGGCATCCGCAACGCGCCGGACGCCTTCCTCGGCCTGCTGTCGGGCGCCAACACCGGCAAGATGCTGGTCCGGATCGCGGACTGACTAGAGCAGCCCGGCCAGCTCGGGCAGGGTCGACGCGGTGTAGGTGGGCGCGGGCGAGCCAGGCAGCGGGTGGACACCGGGGCGGGTGAGCAACGCCGTCCGCAGCCCGGCCGCCTGCGCGCCCGCGATGTCCCAGTCGTGTGCGGCGATCATGACCGCCGTCCTGCCCGGGTAGGCGGCCAGGACCTGCTGGTACGGCTCGGGCGCCGGCTTGAGGCGCCCGGCCTGCTCGGCCGAGAAGATCCGGTCGAACAGTGTCGCCAGCCCGGCGTTCTGCAGCTGCGCCTCGGCGGTGGCCAGCGGCGAGTTGGTGAGGGCGACGATGTCGTGCCCGGCTTCGCGGAGCTTGGCGATGCCGGGCGCCACGTCCGGGTGCGCGGGCAGCGAACGCAGGCCCTCGCCGAGCTTCGCGACGTCGATCTCGCGGCCGTGCCGGGCGGCGACTTCGACGGCCGCGGCGCCCGCGATGCCCGCGAAGTCGCGGTAGCCGCCCGTCGCCGTGACCGTCAGCGCGGTGTGGATGACCAGGGCGAACCACTCGCGCCGCAGTTCGGCGCCGCCCACGGTGGCGTCGAGCCCGGCGACGTCGAGCAGCGTCTCGTTGACGTCGAACACGCACAGCACGGCGGCCTCCCGGAGGTTCGATGAAGTTCGTACCTCGCTGAAGGTACGACAGCTGCCGTACCATGTCCAGCATGCCCGGAGAACTGCCGATCCCGGAGATGGCCGACGTCGACCTCGGCACGGTCCTGTCCGCCCTCGCCGACCCGCACCGCCGCGCGGTGGTCCTGGAACTCGTCGACGGCGACGGCGCCGAGCGCGCCTGCTCGTCGTTCCCGCTGCCGATCGCCAAGTCGACCCGCACGCACCACTGGCGCGTGCTGCGCGAGGCCGGGCTGGTCCGCCAGCGCGACGCGGGGAACGGCACGTTCGTCCGGCTGCGGCGGGAGGAGTTCGACGCGCGGTTCCCTGGGCTGCTGGATGTGGTGGCGGGGATCAGTACTGCTGGGTCAGCGCCCGCTCGTTGAGTCGCGCGTCCAGCTCCTCCGCCGATGTCGGCAGCGCGATCTGGTCACGCAGGATCGTGCCCAGCGTCGGCAGGGCCGAGCGGTCCGGCCAGGTCTCCGGCTTCCACAGCGACGACCGCAGGAACGCCTTCGCGCAGTGCATGTACAGCTCTTCGACCTCGACGACCACCGCGAGCTGCGGCCGCTTCCCCTTGACCACCAGCGCGTCGAAGAACGGCGCGTCCGACACCAGTGTCGCGCGGCCGTTGACGCGCAGGGTCTCGTTCATGCCCGGCACCAGGAACAACAGCCCCGCGTGCGGGTTGTCGACGATGTTGCGGAAGCTGTCGACCAGCTTGTTGCCCGGCCGGTCGGCCAGCACCAGCGTGCGCTCGTCGAGCACCAGCACCGACCCGGCGGGGTCGCCCCGCGGTGAGACGTCGCAGCTGCCGTCCGGCGCCGACGTCGCCAGCAGCACGAACGGCGAGTGCGCGATCAGGTTCCGCGCGTGCTCGTCGATCCGGTCGATGACCTTCTTCTGCGTCAGCTCGGCGACCTCGCCGACCACCGCCCGCAGGGCCTCCTGCGAATCGACGACTGTCCCCTGGATGATCCCCATGCGCACAACCTAGCGGCCACCCCCGACAGTTCCGCCGGTTCTGCCCGCAATGGCGATCCGCGCCGCCTCGGTCGACTTCCGGACGACCAGGTCCACCGAGTAGCCGTGCTTCACGAAGACGCCGTCGAGCTGGAACGTGCCGTAGCCGTGGGCCTGGGTGAACAGCTGCTCCAGCAGCTCCAGCGCCGTCGCCGGATCGGGGGCGACCGCCAGGCACCGCACGAGGAACTCGTCGCTCAGCCGCCGGGTCTGCTCGTGCAGCTCGACGTACTGCGGGCCGTGGAGGCCGTCGGCGTACAGGACGTTCATCCCGGCCCGCCGCTCGATCAGGTAGCGGGTGTACGCGCCCGCGGCGGCGGCCAGCGCGTCGGCCGGGTCTTCGTGCTCGCCCGCCGCGGCGGCGACGCGCTCGGTGAGCTGGCAGGCGATGTGGCAGGCCACCTCGGCGAGCAGGCTCTCGCGGTCGGCGAAGTGCCGGTACGGCGCGCCGGGGCTGACCTTCGCCCGGCGCGCGACCTCCGCGACCGAGAACCCGGTGAGCCCCTGCTCGGCGATCAGGTCCAGGGAGACGCGCACGAGCTCGCCCCGGAGATCGCCGTGGTGGTACTTCCCGCCCATGACGTGGATCACATCTCTCGATCGAAATATGTAAGACGCCTCTTACGTAGAGAGGATGTAAGAGGGCTCTTACGCACCGACAGTACCCGTACTTGGAGGGTTTCATGAGCACGACCACGCACGCCATCGCCGCCGCGGCGCCGGGTGCGCCGCTCGCGCCGACCACGATCGAGCGCCGTGACCTGCGGCCCGACGACGTGCTGATCGACATCGCCTACGCCGGCATCTGCCACAGCGACATCCACCAGGTCAAGGAGGACTGGGGCCAGGCGATCTTCCCGATGGTGCCGGGCCACGAGATCGCCGGCGTCGTCGCCGCGGTCGGCTCGGCCGTGACGAAGTACCAGGTCGGCGACCGCGTGGGCGTCGGCTGCATGGTCGACTCCTGCGGCGAGTGCGAGTACTGCCGGGCCGGCACCGAGCAGTTCTGCGTCAAGGGCAGCGTGATGACCTACAACGGCGTCGGCTACGACGGCGAGAACACCTACGGCGGCTACAGCCGCCAGGTCGTCGTGAAGGACGCCTTCGTCTGCCGCATCCCCGAGGGCCTCGGCCTGGACGTCGCCGCGCCGCTGCTGTGCGCGGGCATCACCACCTACTCGCCGCTGCGGCACTGGGGTGCCGGTCCCGGCAAGAAGGTCGCCGTCATCGGCCTCGGCGGGCTCGGGCACCTGGCCGTCAAGTTCGCCGCCGCGATGGGCGCCGAGGTCACCGTGCTGAGCCAGAGCCTCAAGAAGCAGGAGGACGGCCTCAAGCTCGGCGCGACCGGCTACTACGCGACCAGCGACGAGTCGACGTTCGAGGTGCTCAAGGGCACGTTCGACATCATCATCAACACCGTCTCGGCCCAGCTGCCCCTCGACGACTACGCCGGGCTGCTGCGCGTCGGCGGCGCGATGGTCAACGTCGGCGCACCCGGCGAGCCGCTGTCGTACAACGCGTTCTCGCTGCTGCTCGGCAACAAGGTGCTGGCCGGGTCGATGATCGGCGGCATCGCCGAGACGCAGGAGATGCTGGACTTCTGCGCCGAGCACGGCATCGGCGCGGAGATCGAGACGATCTCGGCAGGCCAGGTCAACGAGGCCTACGAGCGTGTCGAGAACTCCGACGTGCGCTACCGGTTCGTCATCGACGCCGCGACCATCGGGGCGTGATCCCGGGGCACGGCAACCGCGTCAGAAGACCACGGTGCGGTTGCCGTGCACCAGTACCCGGTTCTCCAGGTGCCAGCGCAGGCCGCGGGCCAGCGTGACCTTCTCGATGTCACGGCCCTTGCGGACCATGTCCCCGACCGAGTCGCCGTGGTCGACCCGGATGACGTCCTGCTCGATGATCGGGCCCGCGTCGAGGTCGGCGGTCACGTAGTGGCAGGTCGCGCCGACCAGCTTCACGCCGCGCGTGTGCGCCTGGTGGTACGGCTTCGCGCCGATGAACGACGGCAGGAAGCTGTGGTGGATGTTGATCGCCCGGCCTGCCCACTCGCGGCACAGGCCGGCGGGCAGGATCTGCATGAACCGGGCCAGCACCACCGCGTGCGGCTCGTGCTCGCCGACCAGCTTGCGGACCTCCTCGAACGCCGCCGCCTTGTCCCCGGCCGGGAACGGCACGTGGTGGAACGGGATGCCGTGCGCGCGGGTGATGTCGGCGAGGGAGTCGTGGTTGCCGATCACGGCGGCGATGTCGACGTCCAGCTCGCCGGACGCGACGCGGCCGAGCAGGTCGTACAGGCAGTGCCCGGCCTTCGAGACGAGGATCACCACGCGGCGCCGCTCGCCGGTGTCGCTGACCTGCCAGCTGGAGTCGGCCGACAGGTCCGCGGCCACCTCGCCGAAGCGGGCGCGCAGCCCGGCGGCGTCGAACGGCAGCGAGTCGGCCCGGACGACCTGGCGGGTGAAGAACCAGCCCGTGTCCGGGTCGGTGTGGTAGGCCGCCTCGACGATCCAGCCGCCGTGCTCGGCGAGGAACCCGGAGATCCGGGCGATGATGCCGGTGCGGTCGGGGCAGCCGAAGGTGATGACGTAGCGGCGTTCAGGAGCGGTCACGCCTGGCATTGTCCCTGGCGCTGGTCAGGGCGCCGCGAGTGGTGCGAGGTCGCCGGTGGCCGATGCCCGGTGGGGGCGGCCCCACAGTGCCCGGTAGACGTCGTCGGCGGTGCCGTCCAGTTCGGCCGCCGGCTTGCCGAGTGTCCAGGTGCGCTCCGGAGGGGTTCCGGCCGCAGCGGGGCAGGTCACGCCTGGCATTGTCCCTGGCGCTGGTCAGGGTGCCGCGAGTGGTGCGAGGTCGCCGGTGATCGACGCCTGGTGGGGGCGGCCCCACAGTGCCCGGTAGACGTCGTCGGCGGTGCCGTCCAGTTCGGCCTCCGGCTCGCCGAGTGTCCAGGTGCGCTCCGGCGTCGTGACCCGCACGCCGGGGTTCCGGCCGAGGCGGGGCAGGAGGTAGGTCAGGAACTCGTCGATGCCGTCGGCGGCGAACGCGGGCGAAAAGCGGGTCGGCGGGACGTCGGCGAGCGCCGATTCGGCGTCGAGGCGGTGGATCGCCGTCTCGTGGGCCATCCGGCGCGTCCAGTCGCCGACCGTTGCCGTGAAGCCCGGGTACGGCGAGAACGCCGGGGTTTCCGGGGCGCGGCCGAGAGCTTCGCGCAGGGCCAGGCGCTGGCCGTCCCACCAGCCGAGGACGTCGTCCCAGCCCGTCGGCGGTGTCGGCCGCACCGGCCGGTTCGTTGCCAGGCCGACGGCGAAGCCGTGCACGAACGCGATGTGCGTCACCAGGTCATGGACAGTCCACTTCGGACAGTTCGGCACCGGCGCCTGCGGCCCGGCGGCCAGCGCCGCCCGCTTCAGCCCGTCGGCGTGGACGTCGATCGCTTCGAGCATGCGCCGACCGTAGCCGCCGCCCGGCCTCGATGGCGAAGACCAGGCTCAGGCCGAGGCCGAACGACAGCAGCAGGCCCTTGGCCGGTTCGCCGGCGAAGGTGGCGCCGCCGGCGAGACCGATCAGCACGCTGTACACCGCCCAGAGCGTCGCGCCGGCGGCGTCGAGCGGCACGAACCGGCGCAGCGGGTAGCCGAGGCTGCCGGTCGCCAGCGCGCTGGCGACACGCCCGCCCGGCAGGTAGCGCGCGGCGACGATGAGCAGCCCGCCGTGGCGGCGCACCTGGTCACGGGCCCATGCATAGCGGCGCCGCCCGTCCGGCCCGCGCTGCAGCCGCGCGATCGCCCGCGGCCCGGCCGAGCGCCCGACGGCGTACCCGAGGCAGTCGCCCGCCCACGCACCCCCGGCGGCCACCGCGGCGAGGAACGCGAGTGCCGCGGGGTCGGGCCCGAGCAGCACGGCGACGGTGACGACGGTGGTCTCGCTGGGCATGAACGGCAGCAGCGCGTCCAGCCCGGCGACGGCGAAGACGAGCAGCCACAGCCACGGCGAGCCGAGCGCGTCGCGCAGCAGCTCGGTGACCTGCCCCAGGAGTTCCACGGCTCAATGGTGATCACCGCAGGTCACTCCGGGGTGACGCAGCGGGGGTGCCCCGGTGAACGTTCAGGCGGGGGCGACCGCTTCCCAAGGCACGGTCAGCTCGCCCAGCCGGATCCGGGACGGCGGTCCCAGCACCGGCCAGCCCCGGGCGGCCAGCAGCCGGACCGTCTCCAGCCAGCGGAAACGCACGCCGAACGCCTGGTGCGGCGCCGCCGTCGCCCAGCAGGTGTCCAGCGTCGACAGCAGCGTGTGGACCCGCTCGCCGGGGACGTTCCGGTGGATCAGCACCTTCGGCAGCCGCTCGGCCACCGTCGACGGCTTCTCCAGCCCCGCCAGGCGCATCGACAGCGTCAGCGAAACCGGCCCGGAAGCCGACACCAGGACCCACGACGACAGCCGCCCGATCTCGTCGCACGTGCCCTCGACCAGCAGGCCCCCGGCGGGCATCGAGTCCAGCATCAGGCCCCACGCGCCCGGGACCTCGTCCTCCGCGTACTGCCGCAGCACGTTGAACGCCCGGACCAGCACCGGCCGCGTCCCGGCCAGCTCGAACCCGCCCCGGCGGAACTCCAGCAGGGGCGGCGAAGCGGCGGGCTGCGCGAAGGCGACCCGCTCGGGATCCAGCTCCAGGCCCAGCACGCGGACGTCCGGCCGGACGCGGCGCAGCCACCGTGCCAGCTCGACCGTCGTCACCGGGGAAGCGCCGTACCCGAGGTCGACGACCAGGGGATCGGCCGCCGAGCGCAGCAGCCGGGCGGTCGCCGGGGCCGCCGCGATCCACCGGTCGACGCGGCGGAGGCGGTTCGGGTTGGTGGTGCCGCGGGTCGGCGCGCCGACCGGGGTCAGCCTGCTTCGGTGAGCCACTTCGCGGTGAATTCGGCCTCGCGCTCCAGCAGCTTGGTGACCTGCTCGGCGATCACGCTCTCCAGCTTCCCGCCGAACAGCGGGATCCGGACCGTCACCTCGCCGCTCGTGCGCAGGACCGTCTTCTCGCCGTCGGCCAGCAGCGCCGTCCGCGCTTTGATCTCGCCGGGCACGCCGCCGACCTCGACCGACGCCTGGCCCTGGTACTCCGCGCCGGAGGGGCGCCACAGCTGCGTCCGCGTCACCAGCAGGTCACCCTTGTGCAGCGTCCGCACGGCCGACGGCAGCTTGTCCGCACTGATGCCCTGCCGCAGCTGGTAGCGCAGGCCCGCGTCGGACACCTCGTACGACAGCAGCGCCGCGTCGTGGCCGCCGAGCTCCTCCAGGCGCGCCCGCAGCGCGTCCTCGCCCGCGACGGCCGCGTACGTCGACGCGACGTCGGCGGAGAACGCAGCACGGTGCTCGATCCGGGATCCCATGAGCCGGACAGTACCGTCAGACGCGTGAACACCGCCCGAACTCCCGCCCTTCCGAAGCTCGCCGCGTACACCACGCTGCGTCTCGGCGGCCCGGCCCGCCGCTTCGTCAGTGCCGTGACCAGCGCAGACCTGGTCGAAGCCGTCCGCGCGGCGGACGCGGCGGGCGAGCCGGTGCTGCTGCTCGGCGGCGGCTCCAACCTGGTGGTCGGCGACGCGGGGTTCGACGGCACGCTCGTCGAGGTGGCCACCACCGGCTGGCGGCGCGACGGCGACGTCGTCGAGGCGCAGGCCGGCCAGAACTGGGACGCGTTCGTCGCCGCGCTGGTCGAGGCCGGGCTGGGCGGACTCGAATGCCTCTCCGGCATCCCGGGCAGCGTCGGCGCGACGCCGATCCAGAACGTCGGCGCGTACGGCTGCGAAGTCGCGGAGTCGATCGTCTCGCTGGAGCTGTACGACCGCGTGACGCGCGAAGTGCGCGCGCTCAAGGCCGACGACCTCGGCTTCGCCTACCGCACCAGCGTCCTCAAGGGCACCGACACCGGCGTCGTCCTCTCGGTCCGCTTCGCCGTCCGCGAAGACGGCCTCTCCGCGCCCATCCGCTACGCCGAGCTGGCGCGCACGCTCGGCGTCGGGATCGGTGCCCGCGTCCCGGCCGCCGAAGCCCGCGAAGCCGTGCTGAAGCTGCGTCGCGGCAAGGGCATGGTGCTCGACCCGGACGACCACGACACGTGGAGCGCGGGGTCGTTCTTCACCAACCCGATCGTCCCGTCGGCCGAGGCGGAGGCGGTCCTCGCGCGGATCACCGAGGCCGTCGGCGCCGAGGTGCCGCAGTACCCGGCCGACGGCGGCGTCAAGCTGTCCGCGGCCTGGCTGATCGAGCGCGCCGGCTTCGCCAAGGGGTACCCCGGGCCGGGGAACCGCGTCTCGCTGTCGACCAAGCACACGCTCGCGCTGACCAACCGCGGCGACGCGACCACCGACGACCTGCTCGCCCTGGCCCGCGAAGTCCGCGACGGCGTGTACGCGCGCTTCGGCGTCCTGCTGCACCCCGAACCTTTGCTGATCAACTGCGTGATCTGAGCCGGATCGGGCAACCCGTCCGTGTCTGGGACGTCTTGTCGACAAAGGCGATGCCCACCTGATCGGTTGGTCTTTTCCTTTCGGCAGGTAACGTCGAACGGGTCACCAGCGCTATGGGCTTGTGCCCTGCTGGTCAGTGGGGGTTTCCCGGCTTCGGGGGGTCCGGGGGGCGGAGCCCCCACGGCGGGGGTGCGGGGGCCCGGCCCCCGCAGTTACACAGGAGGTTTTTCGGTGATCGAACGGCGTACGGTCTTCAAGGCCGCTCTCGCGGCGGGGGCCGCACTGGTCGCCGCGGCGTGTTCCAGCGAGAACAGCGGTACCGCGCTGCCCACGGGTGCCGCGGGTGCCGACGGGCAGGGCGGCGCGCAGCCCGTGGCGAAAATCACGGCCGAGCCCGCGGTCAACGCCAAGGACGCGCCGGTCCTCAAGCCGGTCGTGATCAAGGTGACCGACGGCAAGCTGACCGAGTGCAAGGTCACCGCCGAGGGCGGCAAGGCCGTCAAGGGCGACACCGCGCCCGACGGCCTCACCTGGACCAGCTCCGAGCCGCTCGGCTACGGCAAGACCTACACCTACGCGGCGAAGGCGACCGGCAGCGACGGCAAGCCCGTCGAGCTGACCGGCAGCTTCAGCACGCTCAACCCGGCCAAGCAGGTCCGCGCCACGCTCAACCCGGCCGACAACCAGACCGTCGGCGTGGCCATGCCGATCAGCGTGAAGTTCGCTTCGCCGGTGAAGAACCGCAAGGCGGTCGAGCAGGCGCTGTCGGTGAAGACGGACAAGGACGTCGAAGGTGCCTGGGGCTGGCTGTCCGACAGCCAGGTCGACTACCGGCCGAAGGAGTACTGGCCGGAGAACATCACCGTGCACGTCGAGGCGAAGCTCTACGGCGTCGAGCTGGGCGGCGGCGCGTACGGCAAGGCCGACGTCACCACGAAGTTCAAGATCGGCCGCAACCAGGTGGTCAAGGTCAACACCCCGGACCACCAGATGCGCGTCTACCGCAACGGCGCCCAGGTCAAGAGCTACCCGTGCGCGAACGGGCTGGACGCCGAGGTCGACCGCAACACCCCGAACGGCACCTACATCATCATGAGCAAGGAGCCGTCGGCGATCTTCGACAACGCCCGCTACGGCTACACGAACGTCAACAAGAAGTGGGCCTGCCGGTTCTCCAACCACGGCGAGTTCATCCACGAGAACCAGGACAACGCGGCCAACATCGGGAAGAACAACAACTCCCACGGCTGCGTGAACCTGCTGGAGGCCGACGCCAAGGACTACTTCGACTCCGCGCTGATCGGCGACCCGGTCGAGATCACCGGCTCGAAGCTCGGCCCGCCGATGGCCTCGGACGTCAAGGACTGGAACTACAGCTGGGCGGCCTGGCAAGGGCTGGGTGCGAAGTAAGCGGTGCGCACCGAAGTCGTCGGCCACGGCGGGGTCCGGCTCGGCCTCCGGGTCGAAGGCGCCGGGAACAGCACGCCGATCGTGTTCGTGCACGGCTGGGCGCAGTCGGGCGGGTGCTGGGCGGCGCAGCTGGCCGACCCGGCACTGACCGGGCGGTTCCGGCTGGTCGCGATGGACCTGCGCGGCCACGGCGCCTCCGACGTCCCGGCGTCGGGGTACGACGACCCCCGCGTCTGGGCCGACGACCTCGCCGCGGTCCTCGACTTCGCGGGTCCCGACGCGATCGTCGTCGCCTGGTCGTACGGCGGTCTCGTGCTCACCGACCACATCCGCGTGCACGGCACCGCACGGCTGCGCGGCATCGTGCTCGTCGGCGCGATCACCGAGATCGGCCGGGACCGGCCGGGCGGCCGCGTCGGCCCGCTGATGCGGCAGCACATGCGGGCGATGCTGGCGGACGATCCGGACATCGCGGTCCCCGCGCTGACCGCGTTCAGCCGCGAGATGGTCGCCACGCCGGTTCCCGGCACGCAGGCCCAGGCGCTGCTCGGCGCGTCGCTGAGCGTGCCGCCCGCCGTCCGCTCGGCGCTGTTCCGCCGGGATATCGGCAGCGAAGACGTGCTGACCGGCCTCGACAAGCCGGTCCTGGTCGTGCACGGCACGGCCGACCGCGTGATCGAGCCCTCGGCGGCCGAGCACGCTCTCGGGAAGATTCCGGGTGCCACCGCGCGTTGGTTCGTTGACGGGGGGCACGCGCCCTTCGCCGAGTCCGCGGCCGACTTCGACGCGGTACTGCGGCAGTTCGCCGAGGAATGCTGACGTACGCAGGAGACGTGACCAGGTGACCAGCAACATCCGGAGGTTCCGCGCTGTCCCGCGCCGGATCGCGGTGCTGTCCGTGCACACTTCGCCGCTCGAGCAGCCCGGGACCGGCGACGCCGGCGGGCTGAACGTCTACGTCAGCCAGACCGCGACCGAGATGGCCCGCCGCGGCGTCGAGGTCGAGGTCTTCACCCGCGCGACCGCGTCCGACCAGCCGCCGGTGGCCGAGCTGGCCCCCGGCGTCACGGTGCGGCACGTCCAGGCCGGGCCGTTCGAACCGCTGGGCCGCGACGAGCTGCCCGCCCAGCTGTGTGCGTTCACCTCCGGCGTGCTGCGGACCGAGGCCTTCCACGAGCCCGGCCACTACGACCTCATCCACTCCCACTACTGGCTGTCGGGCCAGGTCGGCTGGCTCGCGCGCGACCGGTGGTCGGTGCCGCTGGTGCACACCGCGCACACGCTGGCGAAGGTGAAGAACGCCGCGCTCGCCGACGGCGACAAGCCCGAGCCGCGCACCCGCGTGATCGGCGAGGAGCAGGTCGTCGCCGAGGCGGACAAGCTGGTCGCCAACACCGCGGTCGAGGCACGCCAGCTCATCGAGCTGTACGGCGCCGAGCCGCACGCCGTGCACGCCGTGCCGCCGGGCGTCGACCTCGAACGGTTCACGCCGGGTTCCCAGGCCGCCGCCCGCGCTTCCCTCGGCCTGGCCGGCGACGACGTCGTGCTGGCCTTCGCCGGGCGCATCCAGCCGCTCAAGGCGCCGGACGTGCTGCTGCACGCCGCCGCGGCCCTGCTGCGCCGCCGTCCCGAACTGGCTTCGCGCCTGGTCGTGCTGATCGTCGGCGGCCCGTCCGGCACCGGACTGGAGCAGCCGCAGGCGCTGCGCGAGCTGGCGGTTTCGCTGGGCATCGAGCCGCAGGTGCGGTTCCTGCCGCCGCAGCCGGGCGAGGCGCTCGCCCGCGTCTTCCGCGCCGCCGACGTCGTCGCGGTGCCCAGTTACAACGAGTCGTTCGGCCTGGTCGCGCTGGAGGCACAGGCCTGCGGGACTCCGGTGGTCGCCGCCGAGGTCGGCGGGCTGCCGGTGGCGGTGCCGCACGGCGTCTCCGGGCTGCTGGTGCCCGGCCACGGCGCCGAGGAGTGGGCGGACGCGCTGGCCGCGGTCGCGCTGCGCCCGGACCGCCGCGCCGAGCTGGCCGCCAACGCCGTCGTCCACGCGCGGCGGTTCTCCTGGCGCCGCACGACCGACGCGCTGCTCGACATCTATGCTCAGGCCACGAGCGCGTTTTCCCGCGCGCTGGACCTGCGCGCGGAGGTGGCGGTGTGAGCCTGGACCAGCTGATCCAGTCCACTTTGGACGCAGCCGGGCTGAAGTACGACAAACGCGGTCCCGGCAAGTACTTCGTCACGCTGCCGGGGACGAAGAAGCTGCAGACGAACGTGTGGCTCGTCGACGGCGACCACGCGTTTTCGGTGGAGGCCTTCGTCTGCCGCCGTCCCGACGAGTCCCATGAGGACGTTTACCGGTTCCTGTTGCAGCGCAACGCGAAACTGTACGGCGTTCACTACACAGTGGACAGTCTCGGCGACATCTACCTGGTCGGCCGGTTCGGCAGGGACACGATGACCGCCGACGAGCTGGACAAGGTGCTCGGCCAGGTCGTCGAAGCCGCCGACGGCGACTTCAACCCGCTGCTGGAACTGGGCTTCGCGACGTCCATCAAGCGCGAGTGGGACTGGCGGGTCTCCCGCGGCGAGTCGCTGGCCAACCTCCAGGCGTTCAAGCACCTGGTGACGCCGGAGAAGCCGCACGAACCGGGCTTGACCGAGTCGTGACCGGACCCGTGCAACGGGGCTGAACCGGATGTCCGTCTCACCGCCAGTCGATCTGGAGGGAGACGCAGGATGCGGACTCGAGGGAGAGCGGCGCTCGCGCTGGCGGGGGTGGCGTTCGTGCTGGCCGGCTGCACGTCGGCGGGGCAGGGAGCGTCCACGGCGGACAACGCGGTCGTCGCGCCGGCGGCGCCGCAGCAGGGCGCGGGCAAGACCGAGAAGGGCGGCTCGGTGACACCGCCCCAGCCGGGCGCGACCGAACGCAAGCTGGCCCGCAGCGCCCGGCTCGAACTGACCGCCACCAAGGTGACCGACGTCGTCGCGCAGGCCCGCGGCATCGCACAGGGCGCGGGCGGCTACACGGGCCAGGAGAGCACCGGCGACGAGCTGGCGACGCTCAGCCTCGCGGTGCCGGCCGACAAGCTCGACGGCGTGCTCGACCAGCTGTCGCACCTGGGCAGCAGCCTGGTGAAGCGCGAGCTGTCCACCCAGGACGTGACCGAGCAGGTGGTCGACGTCGAATCCCGGCTGGCCACGCAGCGGGCGTCGGTGGAGCGCATCCGCGCACTGCTCGCGCGGGCGACGTCGGTGTCGGAGATCGCGTCGGTGGAAAGCGAGCTGACCAGCCGCGAGTCGACGCTGGAGTCGCTCGAACAGCAGCGGAACTCGCTGGCGGGCAGCGTCGCGATGGCGACGGTGGCGATGACGGTCCGCGGCGTGGCCGCGCCCCCGCCGGCGGCCGAGGACCACAGTGGATTCCTCGGCGGGCTCGCTGCGGGATGGGACGCGTTCCTGGCCTTCGGGGGCGGCCTGCTGACCGTGCTGGGAGCGCTGGCGCCGTTCCTGCTGATCCTGGGACCGCTGGGCTGGCTCGGCTGGTGGGCGTACCGGCGGCGGCGGGCGGCGAAGCCGGTGCCGACCGAGAGCTGAGGCGGCCCGGGTGCCGTGAAAGCCTCCGGCCCCACGACATGAACGACTCTTTCCTGTCGCCGGACGAGGTGAACGACTCGTTCATGACGTCCGGTGTGAGCGGGAACAGGCGGGACGGCTCGAGGGAGGGGGAGTCGCGATCTCGAGCCGCCCCGCTGAAGTTCCCGCCGATCAGGACCCGGTGACGAGGGGGATGCCAACGGGGCCGGCGGGCCGCGGCTCGGCAGGGGGGAGACGAGCCGCGGTCGAAGCCCGAATCCGGCCGGGGAGTGCGTGGAATCCGGCCGCTCGGGACCTAGCCAACCTGTCAGATCTCGACGGGTAATCACAAGACTACTGACTACGCCGTTCGGGTGAACTTTCGAAAGATCGATAACGGTCCGCAGTCCGTTGCGGGGATTTTGCGCGTTGTTGGCCGTTGGACTTGTCGAAGAGTGAGGTGTTACTGATCGGTAACGCACTCTGGGTAGGTCGAGGTCAGCGACGGGCCGGGTGGCCCGTTCTGGCAGGCTGGGCACATGGCTGAACTCGGGACGTTGGTGCTGCTGCGGCACGGGCAGAGCACGTGGAACGCGGAAAACCTGTTCACCGGCTGGGTGGACGTGCCGCTGTCGGAACTGGGCGAGGGCGAAGCCCGCCAGGGCGGCAGGCTGCTCGCCGACGCCGGGCTGCTGCCGGACGTCGTGCACACCTCGCTGCTGCGGCGGGCCATCTCCACCGCGAACATCGCGCTGGACGCGGCCGACCGGCACTGGATCCCGGTGAAGCGCGACTGGCGCCTCAACGAGCGCCACTACGGCGCGCTCCAGGGCAAGAACAAGAAGCAGACCCTCGACGAGTTCGGCGAGGAGCAGTTCATGCTCTGGCGCCGCTCGTACGACACCCCGCCGCCGGCGATCGACCCGAAGGACGAGTGGAGCCAGGCCGGCGACGCCCGGTACGCGAACCTCGGCGACGACGCGCCGCTGACCGAGTGCCTCAAGGACGTCGTCGAGCGGCTGCTGCCGTACTGGGAGTCCGCGATCGTGCCGGACCTGCGTGCGGGCAAGACCGTGCTGATCGCCGCGCACGGCAACTCGCTGCGCGCGCTCGTCAAGCACCTCGACGGGATCTCCGACGCCGACATCGCCGGCCTCAACATCCCGACCGGCATCCCGCTGCGCTACGACCTCACCGACGACCTCAAGCCGGTGAAGCCGGGCGGCGAGTACCTCGACCCCGAAGCCGCCAAGGAAGCGGCCGCCGCGGTCGCCAACCAGGGCCGCTGACGCCCGTTCCGCAAGCCTCTGAAGGCCACCATCACAGCACTGGATGCCGTGATGGTGGCCTTCACCGCGTCCAGTGCCCTGATGGTGGCCTTCGGAGGAAGTTCAGGAGGCGGTGACCGGCCGGACCGCGGTCGCCTTCCAGGTGGTGCCCTGGCGGACGAGGACCAGCTCGACCGTGAAGGGGCGGTTCGAAGTGCCGGTGGGGCCGGTGACCTGCAGGGACGTGAAGAACAGCACGGTCGCCTCACCGCCCAGCAGGACGGTCACCCCGGCCAGCGGGTCCGGGCCGAGGGCGACCTTCGTGCCGCTCTTGCGGATCGCGTCGAGGTAGCCGGCCTTCTTGGCGTGGTAGTCGTCCAGCAGCGGCCCGGCGACGACCGCTTCGGCCCGCGCGTACGAGCCTTCGGGGTCGGTGCTGTCGGTCGTGAACAGGCCGCCGGCGACGGCGCGGGCTCCGGCGAGCGCCGAGTCGCGCAGGCCGGCGAGGCTGCCGTCGTCCGGGTGCGGGGCCGGTGCCGGCTGGGCCGGGTTCACCGCGACGTCCGAGATCCGCCACCGCCCGCCCTCTTCGAGCGCCGTGAACGCGGCCGTCGCCAGCCCCGTGCTGGTGCCGTTGACCTGCTGGAGCACGGCCAGCTCGCGCAGCCGGTTCCCGGTCAGCTCCACCGCGGCCGCCTGCCGCACCTGCGTGGTCAGGTGCACCGGCTGCGCGTTCTTCCTTATCGCCTCGAACAACGTCGCGAGCTGGGTCTTCGCCGCCCCGGTGACGTGCGTGGCGACGGCCTGGTCGAACGCCGCCGGGTTCGCCGAGTCGTAGCTGAACACGGCCTCGGCCGCCGTCTTCACGCCCGCGAGCGCGGCGGCCGTCCCGGGCCCGTTGACCACCGCGAGGTTGCCGGTCAGCGGGGTCGCCGTCCCGGACACCGCCGAGGTACACGCCGACGTCGCGAGGACCAGCGCCAGCAGCGCGCGCTTCACAGCAGCCCGGCTTCGCGGGCCCGGGCCCCGGCCTGGAACCGCGAGGTCGCGCCGAGCAGCTCCATCAGTTCCGCCACCCGCCGCCGGTAGGTCCGCAGGCCGACGCCCAGCGCGCGGGCCGCCGTCTCGTCCTTGCAGCCCGAAGCCAGCTGCTCCAGGATCTCCCGCGCGCCCAGCTCGGTGAACCGGGCCTGGTAGGCGGCCAGGTCGGTGGCCGCGTGCCAGGCGGCCTCGAACAGCGACTGGATGCCGTGCACCAGGTCCGGACTGCTGATCACGGTGTAGCCGCGGACGCCGCCGACGCGGTCGCCCGCCACGATCGCGAGCCGCCGGTCGAGCAGGATCGTCTCGTTGATCTCGCGCTCGGTGATCCGGATGCCCGCGCCGCTGCCCGCCAGCCGCCGCAGGTGCCCGGCCAGCGCCGGGTCGAACAGCACGCCAGGCTGGTACACCTTGCGGATCGTCATGCCGCGCACCGACTGCTCCCGGTCGGGCGCCGCGGGGTGCGCGACCGACCACGTGTGCAGGTCGCGGGCCGCGCACGAGATCTCCGTGGCCGCGGCGAACAGGTGCGCCGTCCGCTCGAACAGCTCGGCCTCGCCGCGCACCATGACGACGTCGGTCACCTTCTCCACGTGGTCCAGTGTGGCAGCAAGGTGCCATTTCCGGCGGCGGAACGGCCGCGCCGGAAGGCTGGCGGCATGACCACGAACACCCTTCCCGCCGCGGCGGCGGGCACCTGGCAGCTCGGCTCCCTGACCGTGAACCGGCTCGGCTTCGGCGCGATGCGCCTGACGACCACGCCGGACTGGCAGGTCCGCGACCGCGAGCCGGCGCTGGCGGTGCTCCGCCGCGCCGTCGAACTCGGCGTGAACCACATCGACACCGCCGCGTTCTACTTCCAGGGCCCGCGCTCGGCGAACGAGCTGATCAACCGGGCCCTCGCGCCGTACGACGGCCTCGTGCTCACCACCAAGGTCGGTCCCGGCCGCGACTTCGAGGGCACCTTCCACACCGCACGCCCCGACCAGCTGCGTGCCCAGGTCGAGGAGAACCTGCGCCAGCTGGGCCTCGACCACCTCGACGTCGTCAACTACCGGATCGGGCAGAGCCTCGACCGCGGCACCGGCTCGCTCGCCGAGGGCTTCGGCGTGCTCGCCGGGCTGCGCGAGGCCGGGATGATCCGCGAGCTGGGCATCTCCAACGTCGGCCCGGAGCACCTCACCGAGGCCCTCGCCATCGCGCCGGTCGTCTGCGTGCAGAACCAGTACGGCCTGACCACGCGCCGCGAGGACGACGAACTGGTCCGGATGTGCGCCGAGCGGGGCATCGCCTTCGTGCCGTTCTTCGCCGTCACCAGTGGCCCGGCCGAGGACACGCGGGTGGCCGAGGTCGCCCGCCGTCACGACGTCACCCCGGCCCAGGTGCGGCTCGCGTGGACGTTGCACCAGGGCCCGCACGTCCTCGCCATCCCCGGCACGGGCGATCTCGCGCACCTCGAGCAGAACGTCGCCGCGGCGGCGCTGAAGCTCACCGACGATGATCTGAAAACCCTCGACGGGGAAGGGTGATTCACCCGGAAGGTCTCGGTCGGGAATCGACCGGGTGAACGCGGGCTGACACCCCGGCGAACATGTCCTCCGCAGGTGTCGCGGTGCTCACGACAAGGCGGACAACGCTAGGCCGGAAGCCCACTTCTCAGCTTACGATCGGCCCGTGACCACGCCTGTTTCACTCGCACTGGCCATCGGCGCACTGGTGGCCGGTGCGGTGGCCGGCTTCCTCTTCGCGCGGGCCCGGACCCGCCGGGTGGTGGCCCGGCCGCCGGGCCCGACCGTCGCGGAGCTCCTCGAACGGCTGGTCCGCTCCTCGAACAACGGCATCGTCGTCCTCAACCGCTTCGGCGACATGGTGCTGCACAACCCGCGCGCGTACGAGCTGGGGCTGGTCAAGGTCAACCAGGCCGACGCGCGGGCCCGCAAGGCGGCCGAGCAGGTCGTCGAAACCGACGAACCCGCGGAGATCGACCTCTCGCCGCTCGAAGCACGCGGCCGCCAGCCGGAGGCCGTGCTCGGCCAGGTCCGGCCGCTCGGCGACGGCTTCACCGTCGTGGAGGCCGTCGACCACTCCGAGGCCATCCGGCTGGAGGCCGTGCGCCGCGACTTCGTCGCCAACGTCAGCCACGAGCTCAAGACGCCGGTCGGCGCGATCGCGCTGCTCACCGAGGCCGTGCTCGACGCGGCCGAGGACGTCGACGAGGTCCGCCGCTTCGGCGGCAAGATCCTGCGCGAGTCCACGCGCCTCGGCCAGCTCGTCACCGAGCTGATCGCGCTCTCCCGGCTGCAGGGCGCCGAGCGGCTGCCCGACCTCAACGTCGTCGAGGTCGACGCGGTCGTGCGCGAGGCACTCGGCCGCACCACGCTGTCGGCCGAGTCCGCCGACATCAGCATCACCACCGACGCGCCCAGCGGCCTGCTCGTCGAGGGCGACCGGACGCTGCTGGTCACCGCGCTGTCGAACCTGCTGGAGAACGCGGTCAACTACTCGCCGGCGGGCAGCCCGGTGTCGATCTCGCGACGGCTCGCCGACGGGATGGTCGAAATCGCCGTCACCGACCGCGGCATCGGGATCGCCGAAGACGAGCAGCAGCGCGTGTTCGAGCGCTTCTACCGCGCCGACAAGGCCCGCTCGCGCGCGACCGGCGGCACCGGGCTCGGCCTGGCCATCGTCAAGCACGTCGCGGCCAACCACGGCGGCTCGGTCGGGCTGTGGAGCCGTCCCGGCACCGGCTCGACGTTCACCCTGCGCATCCCCGCGCACGTCCGTCCCGACCCGGCCACGGAGCCGGCGCGGACGGCAAGGACCTCGCCGGCACCGCGGCAGGAGAAGACCCCCGAGCGCACCCCGAGGCTCGTGGTTACCGGGCAGGACAGCCCAGATCATGGAGGAAACCTGTGACCAGGGTTCTCATCGTCGAGGACGAGGAGTCGTTCGCCGACCCCCTCGCCTTCCTGCTGCGCAAGGAAGGGTTCACCGCAGCCGTGGCCGGCACCGGCCAGGCGGCGCTGGAGGAGTTCGACCGCAACGGCGCCGACATCGTGCTGCTCGACCTCATGCTGCCCGGGATGAGCGGCACCGACGTCTGCAAGCAGCTGCGCCAGCGCTCGGCCGTGCCGGTGATCATGGTGACCGCGCGCGACAGCGAGATCGACAAGGTCGTCGGCCTGGAACTGGGCGCCGACGACTACGTGACCAAGCCGTACTCGGCGCGGGAGCTGATCGCGCGGGTGCGCGCGGTGCTGCGCCGCGGCGGCGAGCCGGGCTCGGACGGCGAACTGGCGCCGCTGGTGCTCTCGGCGGGCCCGGTGCGGATGGACGTCGAGCGGCACGTGGTGACCGTCGACGGCACCGAGGTCTCGCTGCCGCTCAAGGAGTTCGACCTGCTGGAGTACCTGCTGCGCAACGTCGGCCGGGTGCTCACCCGCGGCCAGCTCATCGACCGGGTGTGGGGCGCGGACTACGTCGGCGACACGAAGACGCTCGACGTCCACGTGAAGCGGCTGCGGTCGAAGATCGAACCGGACCCCGGCTCGCCGCGGCACCTCGTCACGGTCCGCGGCCTGGGCTACAAGTTCGAGTCGTAAGTCCGTTTCGGGCGGTACCGCCCCGGCGTGGAGGCGCGCCGGAGCGGTACCGCACCGAGTGTTGTTGGTTACAGGTTCGAGACCTGGCGCTCG
This sequence comes from Amycolatopsis melonis, assembly GCF_040064235.1. NCBI lineage: Bacteria > Bacillati > Actinomycetota > Actinomycetes > Pseudonocardiales > Pseudonocardiaceae > Amycolatopsis > Amycolatopsis melonis. Next base: position 335,906 of record NZ_JBDZYD010000011.1, on the reverse strand, counting down.
GGCCGGTACCCTGGACCCCCGTGCGCCTAGGGGTACTCGACGTCGGTTCCAACACCGTCCACCTGCTCGTGGTCGACGCCCACCGGGGCGCCCACCCGACGCCGATGCATTCGGAAAAGTCCGTGCTGCGCCTGGCCGAGCAGATCACCCCCGGTGGCGAGCTGTCCAAGGCCGGGGCCGACGACCTGGTGACCGCCGTCGAATCCGCGAAGGAAGCCGCCGCGCGGCTCGGCTGCGAAGAGGTCATGGCCTTCGCCACCTCCGCCGTCCGCGAAGCGAAGAACTCCGCGAAGGTGCTGGCCCGCGTCGCCGACCGGACCGGCGTCGAACTCCAGGTCCTTTCGGGCACCGACGAAGCGAGGCTCACGTTCCTCGCCGTTCGCCGGTGGTACGGCTGGTCGGCCGGCCAGCTGCTCGTCCTGGACATCGGCGGCGGCTCCCTCGAGGTCGCGATGGGCCGCGACGAGGAGCCCGTGCTGGCCGAATCCCTGCCACTGGGCGCGGGCCGCACGACGCGCACCCGCTTCAAGCACGACCCGCCGACGCGCTCGGAGCTCGTCGCGACCTCGGCGTGGCTGGACGACCAGCTCACCGACCTCGCGCGGAAGGTCACCAAATGGGGTGAACCTGATCGTGTCGTCGCGACGTCGAAGACGTTCCGCTCGCTCGCGCGGCTGACCGGCGCCGCCCCCTCGGCGGCGGGCCCGCGCGTGCGACGTACCCTCACGGACACCGCATTGCGCCAGCTCCTGGCCTTCATCTCGCGGATGCCGTCGGCCGATCTGGCGCAGCTGGAGGGCGTCAGCGCGAGCCGGTCGCACCAGCTGGTGGCGGGCGCGCTCGTCGCGCAGGCCGCGATGCGGGCGCTCGGATTGCCCGAACTCGAGATCTGCCCCTGGGCTCTGCGAGAGGGTGTGATCCTGCGGCGGCTGGACCATTCCAACGGCGCGGATGAGACTGGAGCCGCCCTGCTGGGGCGCTTCGGCGCACAGGAGGACCGGTGAAAGCACGCGGCTGGACTTCGCCCGGTGAACACGGGCACGGTGGAGAGGTGACGGACATGCAGAGGTCGGCGTACAGCGCGCGCGGCGCCGCCGGTGTGCCGTCGGGTACCGCTTCGCCCGGTGCCGACGATTCGGTGCGCGCAGGGGACTACCAGGCATGACGGACCAGACCGGAGGCGACCAGCCGCAGAAGACCGTGGCTGAGCTGCTCGCCCAGCACGGTGCCCAGGTCGACGGCGGACGCCGTCGCCGACGGCGCGCGGCCGAGGACGACGACGAACCCGGCACTCCCGAAGCCACCGGCACGACCGGGACCCACCGGCGGCCGGGTGTGAGCGACACCGGCCCGCAGGCGATCATCGACCGGGTGGCCGCCGAGGGCACCCCGCCCCCGCCGTCCCCGCCCGGCCGTCCCGCCGGGCGCCGCCGCGCCGAGCCGCCGTCCGCGCCCCGGGCCGTCCCGCAGGACTCCCAGCCGCTGCCGCGGCCGGTGCCGCCGCCCCCGGCGCGGCCCGCCCCCGGCGCGGCGCGCCCGGCGCCGCCGGACTCGGGCCAGTTCACCCGGCCCGCCCCGCAGGAGTCCGGGCAGTTCGCGCGCCCGCAGGAGTCGGCGCAGCTGCCCGTGCCGCCGCGGGCCGCCCCGCGCCGCCAGCCGCCACCGCCCCAGCCGTCCCAGCAGTTGCCGGTGCCGCCGCCCCAGCCGTCGCAGCAGCTGCCGGTGCCGCCACCCCAGCCGTCGCAGCAGCTGCCGACCCCGCCGCCGTCCCCGGCGGCCGAGGAGACGCGCGCCGCGGTGCCGCCGGTCCGGCGTCGTCCGGCCCCGCCGCAGCCTTCGCAGCAGTTGCCGGTGCCGCCGCCGCAGCCGTCCCAGCAGCTGCCGGTGCCCCCGCCCCAGCCGTCGCAGCAGCTGCCCACGCCACCGCCGTCCGGCGGGCCGCTGTCGGCCCGGCTCGACGGCCTCAACGGCACCCCGGACGCCGACATCGACGTGCCGCCGCCCCCGATGGCCAGCGGCTCGTTCGCGACGCCGCCCGCCGCGCCGGGCCGCCCGCGCCGCGCCCCGGCGCGCCGCCCGGAGCCGAAGCAGGAGGACCACACCGAGCAGTTCTCGGCCGTCGCCGACGACGAGCCGCCGGTGCCGCCGAAGAAGCCGGAGCCGTCCTCGCCCGCGGGCCTGGCGAACTGGCGCAAGCGGCGGCAGAAGGAGCAGATGGAGGACACCGAGATCGGCGTGATGCCGGCGGTGCCTGCCGACGCTCCGGACGACGGCTACCCCGAGGACGACTTCGAGCCCGACGGCTTCGCCCCGGAAAGCAGCGGCTACCAGGACGCCTACGACGACGGCGGCCCGCCGACCGGCGCGTACCCGCCGCCGATGCCGTTCGCGCCCGGCGAGCGGGCGTCACGGGCCCCGATCCCGGACGACCTCGAGCCGTACGAGCGCGAGTTCACCGACGGCTACCCGCCGGACGGCCCGGACTTCGAGCACGACGAATACGCCTACGAGCAGGGCGAAGCCTACGAAGACGACGAGTACGACGATGTGCCCGAGCCTGCCGCCGAGCCGGCGCCCGCGGCCTCGCCCGGCAAGGCGTGGCTGGCACTGGCGGCCCAGCTGGCCCTGGGTGTCGTCGGCGGCGCGGCCGTGTGGCTGGGCTTCAACTGGCTGTGGGTGAACATCCCGGCCGCCGCGCTGGTCGCGGCACTGCTGGTGGTCGTCGCGCTGGTCTGGATCGTGCGGAAGATCCGGCGTGCCGAGGACCTGCAGACCACTGTGCTGGCGGTGCTCGTCGGCCTGGTGGTGACGGTGTCCCCGGCCGCGTTGCTGCTCGTCGGCCGCTAGGCGCGGTGGGGACGCGGTGATCCGCGTCCCCTTACCGGCCCGCCGCCGCCGGGCACCCGCGGTGACGAGGCAGGATGACGCCCGTGACAGACGAGCAGGCGATCCCCGTCGGCCTCAGCACGGCGTCGGTGTGGCCGCTGCGCGCCGGGACGGCCTTCGAGCTGGCCGCCGAGCTCGGCTACGACGGCGTCGAGGTGATGGTCTGGGCCGACCCGGTCAGCCAGGACGTCACCGCGCTGCGCCGGTGGTCGCGCCGCACCGGGGTGCCCGTGCTGTCGATCCACTCGCCGTCGCTGCTGATCACCCAGCGGATCTGGTCGCCGGACCCGGTGGTGCGGCTGCGGATGTCCGTCGACGCCGCGCACGAGCTGAGCGCGCGCACCGTGGTCGTGCACCCGCCGTTCCGCTGGCAGCGCCGGTACGGCGACGCGTTCGGCGACCTCGTCGACGAGCTGGAACGCGACAGCGGCATCGAAATCGCCGTCGAGAACATGTTCAAGGTCCGCCCGCCCGGCGGTTCGCGCACTGCGCGCGTGTCGGCGTTCCGGCCGTCGATCGACCCGACGGATGTCGGTTTCAGGCATTACACGCTCGACCTGTCCCACACAGCGGCCGCCGGGATGGACGCGCTGGCACTGGCCCAGCGGATGGGCGAAGGGCTCACGCACGTCCACCTGGCCGACGGCACCGGCGTCCCGAAGGACGAGCACCTGGTGCCCGGCCGCGGCGGCCAGCCCTGCGCCGAAGTGCTGGAGAAGCTGGTCAGCAGCGGTTTCGCCGGGCAGATCGTGCTGGAGATCAACACCCGGCACGCCGTGACCGCCGCGCAGCGCGTCCGCGATCTGGCCGAGGCACTGCTGTTCGCCCGCTTCCACCTCGGGCAGTAACTGAGCACGTTCTGACAGGACACGACTACGCCCGAGTGCATTTGCGCCGGTCGAACCCGTAAAGTTCGGACCGTGAACCCGTCGCGCTCGTTGGTCGTCACCTACCCGGCTTCCCCGATCGGCGCGGAGCATTCGTGAGCGCAATGGACGGCACCGCCGTGTCCTTCGACACGGCTAGTGCGGCGCGGTCGCTGGGGGACGGCACCTTCACCGCGGTGCTGCGCGCGGAATGGGCCATCGGCTCCCACCCGCACGGGGGATTCCTGCTGGCCCTGCTGGCCAAGGCGGCGATCGCCGCCCTGCACGAACGCGGTGAGCCGCACGCCGAGCCGCTCGTGGTGAGCGCGGAGTTCCTGCACGCGCTCGCACTCGGCCCGGTGCTGCTGCGCACGGACGTCCGCAAGGTCGGCCGCCGCGCGACGGTCGTCGAGGTCCGCATGGAGCAGCGCGGCCGCAGCTGCGTCGAGGCGAGGGTGACGACCGGGCGGCTGCCGATGCGCCGCCCGGAGTGGACGGACGTGCCGTCGATGCCTGCCGAGCCCCCACCGGGAGCGCTCACGATGGCCGAGAGCACGGAGGGGCCGTTCAACCTGGCCAAGGGCTGCGAAGTCCGCCTCGACCCGGCGACGGCGGGCTACCTGGCCGGGCGCACCGGCGAGCCGCCCCGGATGCGGCTGTGGGTCCGGCCGCGGCACAGCCTGGTCGACCCGTACTTCACGCTGCTGGCCTCCGACGTGAACCCGCCGGTGGTGATGAACCTCGGCCGCATCGGCTGGGCCCCCACGGTCCAGCTGACGGCGTTGCTGCGCACCCGCCCGGCCCCGGGCTGGCTGCGGGTGGTGGTGGAGTCCCGCTCGGTGCACGAGTCCTGGTTCGACTCGGACGCCACGGTGGTCGACGCCCAGGGACGGCTGGTGTGCCAGGCCCGCCAGCTCGGCCTGGCCCCGGCCCCGGGCGGCTGATCCCGGCCCCGGGTTTCGGCCCCGGCCCCGGGCGGCTGGTCCCGGCCCGCGTGTGGTGAACGACTCGTTCATGTCGTCCGGCGACAGCAAAGAGTCGTTCATGTCGCCGGCCGCGGCCCCGGCACCCGGCCGCCGGGCGGGGTTTGGCACGCTTGCGCCATGACGGTCATCGCGGTGCTGGGTGCGGGCAAGATCGGCGAGGCGTTGCTTTCGGGGCTGCTGCACGGCGGTCACGAGCCGGGCGACCTCCTCTTCACCGAGCGGTACCCGGCGCGCGTCGAGGAGCTGACCGAGCGCTACGGCATCCGCGGCGTCGAGGTCGAGGAAGCCGCGAAGCGGGCCGACATCCTCGTCGTCGCCGTGAAGCCGCAGGACATCGAGCCGGTGCTCGACGAACTGGCGCCGCTGCTCGGGCCGGCGTCGCTCGTCGTGTCGCTGTGCGCCGGGCTGCCCACGTCGCTGTACGAACGGCGGCTCGCCGAGGGCGTTCCCGTCGTGCGGGTCATGCCGAACACGCCGATGCTGGTCAACGAGGCCATGAGCGCCATCTCCGCCGGCCGGTACGCCACCGCCGAGCACCTCGCCGTCGTGCGGGACCTGCTTTCGCACGTCGGCAAGGTCGTCGAGGTGCCCGAAGCGCAGCAGGACGCCGTCACCGCGCTGTCCGGCTCCGGGCCCGCGTACTTCTTCTACCTGGTCGAGGCCATGATCGACGCCGGCATCCTGCTGGGCCTGCCGCGGGCGCTGGCCGGGCAGCTGATCATCCAGTCGGCCGTCGGCGCGGCGAAGATGCTCGCCGAGTCCGAGGAGCACCCCGTGCTGCTGCGCGAGGCCGTGACGTCCCCGGCCGGGACGACCATCAACGCCATCCGCGAGCTGGAGAAGCACGGCGTCCGCGCGGCGATGCTGGCCGCCATCGAGGCGGCGCGGGACCGGTCGGTGGAACTGGGCAAGGCCCACGAACAGGACTAGCCAGCCTTCGGGCGCCACTGCGCGGCCCAGGCGTCGAGCTGCACCAGCGTCCCGAACAGCGATTTTCCCTGCTCGGTGAGCGTGTAGCCGTCGCCGGCGTGGCCGACCAGGTCCGCTTCGCCCAGCTCGCGCAGCCGGGTGGCCAGGACGCTCGACGAGATCCCGTCGCACTGCTGCTGGAGCGCGCGGAACGTCGGTTTCGCGCCGTCGCGCAGCTCCCACAGGATCCGGAGTGTCCAGCGCCTGCCCAGCAGGTCGAGCAGCGCCATGATCGGGCGTCCGGTCGTCGAGCCGCGGACGGGGCGGCCGGGCAGTGGCGTCATCGTGCTTTCCTTTCCGAAGCGCCGATGTTAGCGTGCCGGATATGCCTCTGAATTCGAAGCGCATCGAGCCGGTGGAGCCGCCGTACGACGCCGAGACCGCCGACGCCCTCGACCGGCTCGGGCCGCCGCTCCAGCTGTTCCGCGTGTGGGCGCGCCGCCCGGCGCTGGCCAGGGGCGTGGCGAGCTGGGGCCGGTACTACTTCTCCCGGCAGTCGGCTCTCTCGGTGCGGCAGCGCGAGCTGGTCATCGACCGGACGACCGCGCTGTGCGGCGCCGGCTACGAATGGGGCGTCCACGTCGCGGCCTTCGCCGCGAAGGCCGGTCTGGACGCCGCGCAGATCCGGTCGCTCGGCGCCGGCAGCCCGGCGGGCCCGTGCTGGGACGCGGCCGACCGTGCCGTGCTCGTGGCCGTCGACGAGCTGCGCGCGACGTCCGATCTCGGCGACGCCACCTGGGCGGAGCTGGTCGGTGCGGCCGGCGAGGACGGCGCGCTCGAAGTGCTGCTTCTCTGCGGCTGGTACCACGCGATCTCGTTCACCGTCCGGGCGCTGCGCCTGCCGCCGGAGCCGGGAACAGAGCCGCTCCCCGCTGCCGGAATTCGGCGGAATGGGTGATCCCGCGGATCTTGCACGGGTAGCCGCTCGTGCGTTAGCGCAGGTAGGGGCCCATCTCGGTGACAGGCGTCGCATTAGTCCCACCAGTCCCGCTACTCTCGATAGAGCACGTGCGTGTCGATACCACAGGTGGGGAAGCCTCGTGGCGCGACACGTGTCGAAGGACGCGGTAAACATGTCGCCGAACAAGAAGGAGGATTTGCCCGCAGTCGGGCAGGTCCAGTTCCTGACGGTCGCCGAGGTGGCCACGCTGATGCGGGTCTCCAAGATGACCGTCTACCGTCTCGTGCACTCGGGTGAACTGCCCGCCGTCAGGGTCGGCAAGTCCTTCCGGGTGCCGGAGAAAGCAGTGCACGAATACCTGCAGGGCGCCTACTACGACGTGGGATGAACCGGTTGCGGGCACGCCGTGGCCAGCGGCGCGCAGTGCTACAACGTGCCCGCCGACCGGCCCGCGAAGGGCCACGGGTACCCTAAAAGACCGCTCGGGCCTGTGCGCTCCACCCGTTGGACGCTGCGCCGGGCAGCGTGACCGACGACGACCTAAGGAGCGCCCATGGGCTCTGTCATCAAGAAGCGCCGTAAGCGCATGTCGAAGAAGAAGCACCGCAAGCTGCTGCGCCGCACGCGAGTGCAGCGTCGTAAGGCCGGCAAGTAAGTAATCCTGCCGAGCGTAGCCGTGGCCCGTCCAGTCCCTGGACGGGCCCCCACCCAGTGGGGGGGCCGGTGCCCCCCGTCGCGGGGGGGCCGGCCGGCATGAACTAAAGCCGGCCGCGGGTCGCGGGGGCCCGCCCCGCCCCGGGCGGGCCCACGTCCATGTGGTGGGCCGGTTCCGCCCGTTCGAGTGAGGCGTTCGTCGCTTTCCGGGGGAACTGCGGTTAATAGCACGTAAGACGGCCCGGAGCTACCACTGAAGAGCGGTAACATCTCAAGGGCGTCCGCGCGATGCTTCCAGTGAGTGCAGGTACGCGCACCTCGGGTGATCGTCCACCCCGCCTACGCCCATTGCCGCAGGGAGTCGCATGCCGTCGAACATCGTGCTCGTCACCGGGGTCGCCGGGGAACTCGGCGGGAAACTGCTGGCCCGGCTGGGCAACAACCCCGACTTCGAACGGGTCATCGGTGTCGACACGGTCCCGCCCGCGAAGACGGTGCTGCAGCGCATGGGGCACGCGGAGTTCGTCCGCGCGGACATCAGGAACCCGTTGATCGCCAAGGTGATCAGCACCGCCAGGGTGGACACCGTGGTGCACGCGTCCTGCACCGCGCACCCGGCCGGGCCGGGCCGCCGCACGGCGATCAAGGAAGTCAACGTCATCGGCACGATGCGGCTGCTCGCCGCGTGCCAGCGCTCGCCGCAGGTGCGCAAGCTGGTGGTCAAGTCGACGGCGGCCGTCTACGGCGCCAGCCCGCGCTCGCAGGCGGTGTTCACCGAGGACTCCGAGCTCATCCCGACGTCGACCAGCGGGTACGCGAAGGACGCGGTCGAGATGGAGGGCTACGTGCGCGGCCTGGTGCGGCGCCGCCCCGACATCACCACGACGTTGTTCCGCTTCGCCAACATCATCGGCCCGGAGACCGACACCGTCCTTTCGCGCTACTTCGCGCTGCCGGTGGTGCCGACGGTCTTCGGCTACGACGCCCGCATCCAGCTGCTGCACTCTTCGGACGCGCTGGCCGTGCTCGAACGGGCCACGCTGATCGACCGGCCCGGCGTCTTTAACGTCGGATCGGAGGGGGTACTCACCCTTTCGCAGGCGATCCGGCGGGCCGGCCGGGTCGAGCTGCCGATGCCGCGGAGCGTGGTGCCGTCGGTCGGCAAGGTCCTGCGCGGTGCCCGCGTGGTGGACTTCTCCGCCGACCAGGTCCGGCTGCTGAACTTCGGCCGGGTCGTCGACATCACCAAGCTGAAGAGCGAGTTCGGGTACACCCCGCGGTGGACCACGCGCGAGGCGTTCGACGACTACATCACCGGACGCGGGCTCCGGCCGGTCCTCGACGGCGGCAAGCTGGCGGGGCTGGCGGGCAAGGTGCTCGTCGCCGCCGCGACCGGGCAGGCGAGCCGGTGACCAGAGCGCACGACCGGGACGACTTCGAAAGCGAGGCGGAAACCGTGGGCGGTGCCGAGGCGCAGGTCATCCCCCTGCACGGGCCGGGCCGGGAGAAGCCGGAGACGGTGACTCCGAAGCAGGAGGCGGCTCCGGTCGTCACCCTGCCGGGAGCGGCACAGCCGCCCGAAGTGCTGTCGGACGTGGCCCGCTCGGCGCTCGGCTTCCTGCGCGATCGGCTGACCGGCGACTACACGGTCGACGAGTTCGGCTTCGACGCCGAGCTGACCGACGCGGTGTTCCTGCCGCCGCTGCGCGCGCTGTACAAGAAGTGGTTCCGCGTCGAAACACACGGCGTCGAGCACCTCCCGGCGACGGGTGGCGCGCTGCTGGTGTCGAACCACTCGGGCACGATCCCGCTGGACTCCCTGATGACGGCGGTGGCGGTCCACGACGAAACGGGCGGCCGCCACCTGCGCGGCCTCGGCGCGGACCTGGTGTTCCAGGTGCCGCTGGTGGGCTCGTTCGCCCGCAAGTCGGGCCAGACGCTGGCCTGCCACGCGGACGCGGAACGCCTGCTGCGCAAAGGCGAGCTGGTCGGCGTGTGGCCGGAGGGGTTCAAGGGAATCGGAAAGCCGTTCTCGTCCCGCTACAAGCTGCAGCGCTTCGGCCGCGGCGGTTTCGTGTCGGCGGCGCTGCGCGCGGGCGTCCCGATCATCCCGGTGTCGGTGATCGGCGCGGAGGAGATCTACCCGAAACTGGGCGACATCAAGGTCCTGGCCCGCATGCTGGGCCTGCCGTACTTCCCGGTGACCCCGTTCTTCCCCCACTTCGGCCTGCTGGGAGCAATCCCGCTGCCGACGAAGTGGAGCATCGAGTTCGGCGCCCCGATCCCGACGGAGGAGTACGGCCCGGACGCGGTCGAGGACCCGATGCTGGTGTTCCAGCTGACCGACCAGGTCCGCGAGTCGATCCAGCAGACGCTTTACCAGCGGCTGGCACAGCGGAAGTCGGTTTTCCGCGGCTGAGTTGTCCACATCGGTCCGGGTTGTCCACAGATTTCCGCGAGACCGGTTTTCGGGCGTGGGGGCCGGTAGACTGGGTCCGGGGGACGCCCCCCGGGATGGGTGGGGGCCGTCTTGGGGCCAGGCCGACCAGGGGCGAGGGGATCAGCGGCGCCGGTAGGCCATTCCCGCGGCCACCGCACCAGCCAGCGCCCCGGCCCCGAGGACCGACGGGACCCCGATCTTCGCCGCCTTCCGGCCGGTCCGGAAGTCGCGGATCTCCCACCCGCGCGCCCTGGCCACGTCGCGCAGTCCGCCGTCCGGGTTGACCGCCACCGCTGTTCCCACCACCGACAGCATCGGGATGTCGTTGGCCGAGTCCGAATATGCCGTGCAGCGCTTGAGGTTCAGGCCCTCGCGGGACGCCAGCGCCCGGACCGCGTGGGCCTTCGCGCGGCCGTGCAGGAGGTCGCCCACCAGGCGGCCCGTGTACACGCCGTCGCGGGTTTCGGCCACCGTTCCCAACGCTCCCGTCAGGCCCAGCCTGCGGGAAATGATTGCCGCCAGCTCGATCGGTGTTGCCGTCACCAGCCAGACTCGCTGGCCCGCGTCCAGGTGCATCTGGGCCAGGGCCCTGGTGCCGGACCAGATCTTGTCCGCCATCAGCTCGTCGTAGATCTCTTCGCTGATCGACGTCAGCTCCGCCACCGTGCGGCCGGCCACAAAGGACAGTGCGCGCTCGCGGTGGGTCTTGATGTCCTCTTTGTTCTCGCGGCCGCCGAGCCGGAACTTGATCTGGCTCCACACGAACCCGGCCAGGTCCGACGACGTGAAGAACTTCCGGGCCGCCAGGCCGCGCGCGAAGTAGAAGATCGACGCGCCCATCATCATCGTGTTGTCGACGTCGAAGAACGCCGCCGCCGTGAGGTCCGGTGGGGCAGGCGGGGCCACCGGCTCGGAAATCACCCTGGCGTGGGCAGCCTCGGCCGACGCCTCGCCCGCGAGCGTGGCGAGCCGTTCCAGCTCCTGACTCTTATCCCTGCCACGCCAAGCTGACACGCACACCGCCTCCACGTCTGCCCAGGCCACGTCCCTGCGAAGGTCCGGGTCCTTCGCACAGGGTAGCGAGCCACCCACCGCGCCGTCGCAGGTGTGGGGCGGACCTCAGCCGATCACGATCGGCGGCAGGCCCGGCAGCAACGGCGGGATCGAAACCAGCGGCGGCGGTGACGGCGTGGTGGTCGGCAGCGGCGGCCGCGTCGTCGTCGGTACCTGCCCGTACACCGGCGGTGGCGTCACCCCGCCGGTCGGCGCCGGGATGCCCGGGGTCGCCGCCGCGTCCGACGGCGGCAGCTGCGTGCCCGTCGGGGCCGGGGCGGTGCTCTCCGACGACGACGCCGACGGCGAGGCAGGCACCGACGTCTGCGGTTCCGCCGCCGGGGCCGGGCGGGCCGTGCACTCGCCCGTCGCCGGGATCGGGCCCAGCTCGTCGGACGCGCCGGTGGTGATCCGGTAGCAGTTCATCCGCGCCACCAGCCCGCTCGTGCGCTCCTGGACCTTGCCCAGCAGGTCCCGCACTTCGCCGAACACCGCGGTCGCGTCGGCGGGGAGCGGCTGGGCCGTCAGCCGCGCCGCCTGGTTGCGGGCCCACAGCCGGACATCGGCCAGTGCCTGCGCGCCGCCGCCGTCGCTGGTGGCCACCGTGGCCATCTGCGCGACGCCGGCGCGGAGGTCGGCCGCGAAGTCTTCGTACGCCTTCCGGTAGTCGGCCTCGCCGGCGCCTTCGGCGGCCAGCTCGCCCAGCTCGGTGATCCGGTTGGTGGCGAATTCGAGGTGCTTGCGGGCCTTCGCCTGGTCGCCGAAGGTCAGGCCCAGCGCCGTCGACTCCCCGGCGCGCTTGACGCTGTACAGCGCGTCACCCGGCAGGGCGTTGCGGGAGAGCACGAGGACCAGGCCGGAGAGCATGAGGACGAGGAAGAGCGCGGCGGCCACCAGGTCGGCGGTCCGCGGCCGCCACCTCCGACGTGGGGTGGTGGCCGCCGCCGTCTCCAGGCGGCCCGCGATCTCCGCGCGGATCCGCTGCCGGGTCTCCAGGTCCGGGGCGCCTGCCGCGCCGAGGTCGCGCAGGACGCCCACGAGCGCCAGCTCGTCGGCGAACTCGCCGTCCCGGCGTACCGGGGACGGCTCCAGGGCACGCGCGAACCGCTCGATCTCGGCTCGCTCACGCGCAAACCTCACTGCGCTGCTCCATCCCGGGCCTTGGCCGGTCCTGACACCGGTCTGCGGGGAGTAACGATCCAGAAGCCGCGAGGGTTACCGGTTTCGGGCGACGAGCGGAAAAGTTCGCGGGTTCAGCGCAATCCGGTGGGCAGAAGTTGTGCCAAACGGCGTACCGCGCGGTGCTGCAGCGCCTTGATGGCGCCTTCGTTGCGGTTCATGATCTCCGCCGTCTCGGCCACCGAGAGCCCCTGCAGGAACCGCAGGACAATGCACTCGCGCTGGTCGTCGCCCAGTTCCGCGACGCAGCGCAGCAGCTCGGTGCGGGTGGCGCGGCTGATCGCCTCCTGCTCGGGGCCGGCCTGCGCGGTCGCGCCGACGCCGAAGGGCGCCGCACCCGGCTCGGTCACCTCGTCGGTGACGACCTCGAGCTTGAACCGGCTCGACTTGACGTGGTCGAGCACGATGTTGCGGGCGATGGTGACGAACCAGGCGCCGACGTCCCGGCCCTGGTAGCTCACCGACGTGATCCGCCGCAGCGCGCGCAGGAACGTCTCGCTCGTGACGTCCTCGGCCAGGTCGCGGTCGCCGAGCCGGAACAGCACGTACCGGTAGACGACGTCGACGTAGCGGTCGTAGAGCCGGCCGAAGGCCGACGAGTCGCCGTCCTGCGCGGCGCGCACCAGCTCCCAGGCTTCCGCCTTCGCCGCTTCGGCGCGCTCGTCGTCGTCGGCCGCCTGCCTGCTGATCGGCACGGCCGACGCGCGGCCGAACACGCGCTCGGCGAACATGAAGACGGGCCCGCGGCTCACTGCGGTCGGCAAGGTCATCGGGCGGCACCTCCGGCGGCGGCTCTGGCCCTGCGGGCCACGGTACCCCCGGAATCCGGACGAGCAGGGGCCTTCCGGCTCGCGTGCCCCACGACCTCGTGGGCAGGCAAGTTCCGCACGGCGACTCCCTCTCTCCGGCCGCTTCGGTGATCAAGACCACCTGCGACGCAGTGCAGCATACGTGTAGTTACCGCTAAGTAGGTAGTGGTTCCCGGGGTTGCGAAGACGCGACGCTCGCGGCTCGCCCCCATGACGTCGCTTCGAATGACAGACTTGCAACGGTTTGTCCGGGCGAAGAGAGGTGGGCCGCGGGTGAATGCCGGAAACGGGACGCTGGCGGGGGTCGGCGGGCTGCTCACACGGGCCGCGGACCGGTGGCCGGACCACCCGGCCGTGTGCGAGACCGGCAGCGGGCACGGCCTGACCTACCGCCAGGTCGCCGCGGCCGTCCAGGTCCAGGCGAAGAAGCTGGCGGACGCCGGCGTCCGGCCCGGCGACCGGGTCGCGCTGCGGCTGCCGACCTCGGTGGACTTCGTGGTGGCCTTCTTCGGCGCGCTGCGGGCCGGCGCGATCGTCGTGCCGCTGTCGCCGCAGGTCCCCGCGCCCGAGTTCGAGACGCTGCTCGGCCACAGCGGCGCCCGGGTCGTCGTGCAGCGGGACGCGGACGCGCCGCTGCCGGACGGCGTGAGCGGTCTCACGCCGGAATCGGACCCGGATGGAGTAGCCGACGTCGCCGACGCCGGCCGGTCCGGCGAGGACATCGCGGTCATTTCGTACACGTCGGGCACGACCGGGCCGCCGCGCGGGGTGATGCTGTCGCACCGGGCGCTGCTGGCGAACCTGGAGCAGGTCAGCGGCGTCGAGGGCGCTCTGGACCACGACGACCGCGTGCTGATCACCATCCCGTTGTTCCACGTCTACGGCCTCGGACCCGGCCTGCTGCAGGCCACGAACGCCGGCGCGACCGCAGTCCTGTCAGAGCGGTTCGAGGCGCAGCGCACGCTGGACGACTGCGCGGAGCAGCACGTCACGTCGATCCTCGGCGTCCCGACCATGTACGCCGAGTTCGCCGCGCTGGGCGCCGACGAGCTGCGCCGCGGCCTGGCCACCGTGCGGTGGATGACCTCCGGCGCCGCGCCGCTGCACCCGAAGGTGCTGACCGCGCTCCGCGAGGCCACCGGCCTCGACGTCTACGAGGGCTACGGCCTGACGGAGTGCGCGCCGGTCGTGACGTCGACGCTGGTCACCGGCTACCCGAAGCCGGGCTCGGTCGGGCGGCCGCTGCCCGGGATCGAGCTGCGGCTGGTCGACAGCGACGGCACCGACCAGGCCGTGCCGCTCGACCCGGACGACGTCGACGACGTCTTCGAGGCCGAGGGCGAGACCGGGCTGGTGTCGATCCGCGGCGCGAACCTGTTCTCCGGGTACTGGCCCGACGGCGACCACGGCCCCGACGACGAAGGCTGGTTCCGCACCGGCGACGTCGGCTACCTCGACACCGACGGCGACCTGCACCTGGTCGACCGGGCCAACGACCTGATCATCGTCAACGGCTTCAACGTCTTCCCGCGCGAGGTGGAGGAGGTCATCGGGCGGCTGCCGGAGGTGGCCGAGGCCGCGGTCGTCGGCGTGGTCGACGAGCGCAGCGGCGAAGCGGTGAAGGCGTTCGTCGTGCCCGCGGCCGGGGCGTCGCTGTCGGAACAGCAGGTCGTCGAGCACTGCGCCGCCCACCTGGCCGGGTACAAGGTGCCGCACGCGGTGGAGTTCGCCGAGTCGTTGCCGCACTCGGCCACCGGGAAGCTGCGCCGGATGCGGCTGCGGTAGGAAGGACGGCATGGCGCACGAAGTGACGGTCATGGGCCGCGAGGGCTGCCACCTCTGCGAGGTCGCGGAGGCCGAGGTGGCGCGGATCTGCGGTGAGCTGGGCGTCGCGTGGAAGGCCGAGGACGTCGACACCGACCCGGAGTGGCGCGCCGAGTACGGCGACCGCGTCCCGGTGATCCTGGTCGACGGCGCCGAGCACGGCTACTGGCGCGTCGAAGAGGACCGGCTGCGGCAGGCGCTGGCCTGAGCCGTAACCGGCTCGTAAGGGGCTCCGGCCCGCCCGGGCGGGCCCGCGCTCCGATGATGGAGACGTGAGCACTCTGCAGGAAGCACCGGCCAGAAGGCTTTCCTTGCCGGTCGCGACGGTGATCGGGCTCCTCGCGCTGGCGGCCGCCCTCGGCGTCGGGCACCTGGTCGCGGGCTTCGTCGGGTACACGGCTTCGCCGTTCATCGCGGTGGCGAACTACGTCGTCGACCACAGCCCGACCGGGATCGTGAAGTGGGCCGAGCGGACGCTCGGTACCTGGGACAAGCCGGTGCTCAAGATCGGCCTGGCCGTCGTGCTCGTGCTGCTCGCGCTGCTGGCCGGGCAGCTGTCGCGCCGGACGCCGCGGGCCGGGCAGATCCTGGTCTTCGTGCTCGGCGCCGCCGGCGTCGCCGCCGTGTACGTGCGCACCGACCTCGGGCAGGTGGCGCTGCTCGCGCCGGTCGCCGCCCTGGTCGCCGGCCTGGCCGTGTTCACCTGGCTGCACCGCCTTGCGCTGCCGCCGGAGGCGGTCCCCGGCGCGGGCTTCGACCGGCGGAAGTTCCTGCGGGCCGGGGTGGGTGTCGTGGCGGGTTCGGGTGTCGCGGCCGTTGCCGGGCAGGTGGCCGGGACGGGCTCGGACGCCGCGGAGTCGCGGGCCGCCGTCGGGCCGCTCGTGCCCGCGCGGACCGCGCCGCCGCTGCCCGCCGACGCGGACTTCGCCAAGCTCGGCTCGCCGCCGTTCATCACGCCGAACGCGAACTTCTACCGCATCGACACCGCGCTGGTCGTGCCGCAGGTCCGGGCCGAGGACTGGCGCCTGAAGATCCACGGCATGGTCGACCGCGAGGTGACGTTCACCTACGCCGACATCCGCAGCCGCCCGCTGGTCGAGCGCCGGGTGACGCTGGCCTGCGTGTCCAACGAGGTCGGCGGCCCGCTGATCTCGAACGCCGCCTGGATCGGCGTCGACCTGGCCGACCTGCTGGCCGAGGCGGGGGTGCAGCCGGGCGCGGAGCAGATGTTCGCCACCAGCGTCGACGGCTGGACGTGCGGCACCCCGGCCGACGCCGCCCTCGACCCGGCCCGCGGCGCGATGCTGGCGATCGGCATGAACGGCGAGCCGCTGCCGGTCGAGCACGGCTTCCCGGCCCGGATCGTCATCCCCGGCCTGTACGGCTACGTGTCGGCGACGAAGTGGGTCGAGTCCCTGGAATTCACCCGCTGGGACGCGCGGCAGGCGTACTGGCTCAGCCGCGGCTGGGCCGAGCAGGCGCCGATCAAGACCGAGTCCCGGATCGACACGCCGAGCGGGTTCACGCAGGTGAGCGCGGGCAAGGTCCGCCTGGCGGGCACGGCGTGGGCCCAGCACACCGGCATCGCGAAGGTCGAGGTCCGGCTGGACCAGGGCGAGTGGCGCGAGGCGACGCTGTCGGCCGAGGTGAGCAAGGACACCTGGCGGATGTGGTGGATCGAGCTGGACGTGCCGAAGGGCACGCACCAGGCGTTCGTCCGGGCGACCGACCAGGGCGGCTACACCCAGACGGAGAACCGCGCGGACCCGGCCCCGGACGGGGCGACCGGCTGGCATTCGGTCACCCTCGACGCCCGCTGACGCACTGGCCCCGAACGACCCAATGTGGCCTTGGTTGCGCTGAATCAGCACCGCGGCGCGAAGCGCCTCCGTTGAGGGCGGCGGCGGGGGCATGGGTGGAGCACCGAAGGCCACCTTGGTTGCGTTCAACGCACCGAAGGCCACCTTGGGGCGCTGGGGTGAGCTGGGAGCCGAAGTGCCTGCCGGGCAAGGATTCTGACGCCGTGTCATGATCGGCTGCCCTGCGGAACCCGCCTCCGACCAGTGACTTTGTGCGTGCGTTCACAAGTGGTCTACCGTAGGGCCATCGCCCCCGGGCGGCCGGTATCGAACCGGACTGCGTGCCCTGGGTCAAGACACAACTTCGGACCGGTCGTGGCGATGGCCGCCGGGCAGGCAGCGGGCAGGAGACGACGGCGTGGTGACACAGCGGGGGAGGCGCGACGGAGCGAGCTCCGCGGGCCGGCCGCCACGACGGTCCCGCCGTCCGGACACTCCGGACGCCGACAACGCCCCGACCGCGGAAATGCCCGCCGTGCCCGACGGGGATGCCCCTGAGGCCGTCCGGGCGAAGTCGATTCCCGAGGCCGCGGTGGCCCGGCTCGCCGTTTACCTGCGTGTTCTGTCCGGAATGTCCGAACAGGGCGCGACGACGGTGTCGAGCGAAGAGCTGTCACAGGCCGCCGGGGTCAATTCCGCGAAACTGCGCAAGGACCTCTCCTACCTGGGCTCCTACGGCACCCGCGGGGTCGGCTACGAGGTCGGCGTCCTGGTCAGCCAGATCGAGCGCATCCTCGGCCTGACCCGCCAGCACAAGGTCGCCGTGGTCGGGATCGGCAACCTGGGCCACGCGCTGGCCAACTACGGCGGCTTCCCTGGCCGCGGCTTCCCGGTCGAGGCGCTGTTCGACCTGGACCCGGACCTGATCGGCGTGCCCGTCGGCGGCCTGCCCGTGTCGCACATGGACGACATCCCGCGGATCTGCGCCGAGCGCGGCATCTCCATCGGCGTGATCGCCACCCCGCCGCCCGCCGCGCAGTCGGTGTGTGACCGCCTTGTCGCGGGCGGTGTCCAGTGCATCCTCAACTTCGCGCCGGTCGTGCTCCAGGTTCCAGCTCACATTGAGGTCCGCAAAGTAGATTTGGCCGTCGAGCTGCAGATACTCTCGTTCCATGTGGCCCGCCGCGCGGATGACGCCGCCGGGAATCAGGGCAATTCCGGATTACCCGGTGCGGGCCTGCCGTCCGAGAATGGCCAGGGCGGGCGGAACGGTTCGGGTCCGGACGGCGGACGGGAAATGGTGGTGCGCTGATGAGCGTGTTGGCGGTCGGGCTTTCGCATCGTAGTGCGGAGCTGAGCACGCTCGAACGGGTCGCGGTGCCGGCGCCCGAGGTGGGCAAGGTCCTCCACGAGCTGCAGCAGGCGCAGCACATCACCGAGGTCATGCTCGTCTCGACGTGCAACCGGATCGAGGTCTACGCGGTCGTCGAAACCTTCCACGGCGGCCTCAACGACGTCTCCGAGGTGCTGGCCCGCCAGGCCGGGATGGAACCGGCGGAGCTCTACGACAGCCTGTACGTGCACTACGCCGGCGCCGCGGTCGAGCACCTGTTCTCGGTCGCCTCGGGCCTGGACTCGATGGTCGTCGGCGAGACGCAGATCCTCGGCCAGGTCCGCACCGCCTACGCCACCGCGCGGGAGACCGGCACGGTCGGGCGCACCCTGCACGAGCTGATCCAGACCACGCTGCGTGTCGGCAAGCGCGTGCACACCGAGACCGGGCTCGACCAGCTCGGCGCGTCGGTCGTGTCCGAGGCGCTCGCCGCGGCCGGTGACGTCGCCGGCAAGCACGCCGTCATCGTCGGTGCCGGCTCGATGGGCGCGCTGAGCGCGTCGCAGCTGCGCAAGGCCGGGATCGGCGAGATCACCGTGGCCAACCGCACCGACGCCCGCGCGCGGCGGCTCGCCGCGAACGTCACCGAGCAGGGCGTGCCCGCCCGCGCGATCCCGCTGTCCGGGGTGGCAGGCGCCGTCCGCGACGCCGACATCGTGATCTGCTGCACCGGCGCGCAGGACGCCGTCTTCGGCCCCGAGCACGTGCTGCCCCGGGGTGGCCGCGACCTCGTCGTCTGCGACCTCGGCCTGCCCCGCGACGTCGACCCGGAGGTCGGCGAGCTGGCGGACGTCCGCGTCGTCGACCTGGCCACCATCCAGCGCCGGATGCGGGAGGCGGGGACGCCGACCACCGAGCGCCAGACGGCCAAGGCGACCGGGATCGTGCTCGACGAGGTGCGCGAGTACCTCGCCGGGCAGCGCAGTGCCGAGGTGACGCCGACGGTGACCGCGCTGCGCCGCCGTGCCGCCGAAGTCGTCGACGCCGAGCTGCTGCGGCTGGACAACCGGCTGCCCGACCTCGACGGCGCGGTCCGCGAGGAGGTCGGCCGCACGGTCCGCCGGGTGGTCGACAAGCTGCTGCACGCGCCGACGGTGCGGGTCAAGCAGCTGGCCGCCGAGACGGCCGACACCGACTACGCGAACGCGTTGCGCGAACTGTTCTGCCTCGACCCGCAGGCACCCGCCGCGGTGGCGAGCCCGAAGCCCCCACCAGAGAAGAAGTAGTAGTGACCAGAGTCATTCGCATGGGTACGCGCGGTTCGAAGCTCGCGCTCGCCCAGACCGGGACCGTCGCCGACGCGCTGCGCGCCACCGGCGTCGAGGTCGAGATCGTCCAGGTGACCACTCCCGGTGACCAGTCCTCTGCGCCGATTCCCACGATCGGGGTCGGTGTCTTCACGTCGGCGTTGCGGGAAGCGTTGCTGCGCAACGACGTCGACGTCATCGTCCACTCGTACAAGGACCTGCCGACGGCCCCCGAACCGGGCATCACGCTGGCCGCCGTGCCGCCGCGCGAGGACCCGCGGGACGCGCTCGTCGCCCGCGACGGGCTGACGCTGGGCGAGCTGCTGCCGGGCGCGAAGGTGGGCACGGGCTCGCCGCGGCGCACCGCGCAGCTGCGCGCGCTCGGTCTCGGTTTGGAAATCGTGCCGATCCGCGGCAATATCGACACCCGCATGCGCAAGGTGACCGACGGCGAGCTCGATGCCGTGGTGCTCGCGCGTGCCGGACTGGCCAGGATCGGCCGGGCCGAGGCGATCACCGAGACCCTCGACCCGATCCAGATGCTGCCGGCGCCCGCGCAGGGCGCGCTGGCGGTGGAGTGCCGGACCGCCGACGTGGACATCGAGCAGCTGCTGAGGTCCACATTGGACGACGAGGGCACGCGGGCCGCGGTGACGGCCGAGCGGGCCCTGCTGGCCGCGCTCGAGGCGGGGTGCAGTGCGCCGGTGGGCGCGCTCGCCGAGATCGTCGAAGATCTCGACGCCGAGGGCAAGGTCGTGGAACGGATCTCGCTGCGCGGCACCGCCGCCGCGGAAGGCGAGAACGGCGCGGTGGACATGGTCCGGGCCTCCGCGCTTGCCGACAAGGACCAGGCCGCCCAGCTGGGCAAGGACCTGGCCGCCGAGCTGCTGGACCTCGGCGCCGGAGCCCTCTCCGGCCCGACTCAGTGACTCCCTGGGCGTCACGACTTCGAACGTAGGAGACCTGTGGCCGGGCGATCGCGCACGGCCGCCGCAAGAGGAGAAACGCACAGATGACCCCCGCGCGAAAGACCACCGGGCGCGTAGCCTTCGTGGGCTCCGGGCCCGGCGACGCCGGCCTGCTCACCGTCCGCGCCCAGGAACTGCTGACCAAGGCCGAGGTCGTGGTGACCGACCCCGACGTGCCGCAGGCCGTGCTGGCCATGGCCGCCGAGGGCGCCGAGGTCCGGCCCGCCGTCGGCGAGGCCGCCGAGGTCGCCAAGGACCTCACCACCGAGGCCAAGGCCGGCCGCCTGGTGCTGCGCCTGGTCGCGGGCGACCCGCTGACCACCCCGGCCGTCGTGGCCGAGGTCCAGGCGGTCGCGCGCACGAGCGCCGTGTTCGACGTCATCCCGGGCGTGTCCCCGGGCGCGGCCGTCCCGGCGTACGCGGGTGTCGCGCTCGGCGGCACGCACACCGAGGTCGACGTCCGCGGCGACGTCGACTGGGCGGCACTGGCCGCCGCGCCCGGCCCGCTGGTGCTGCACGCGACGTCGGCGCACCTCGCCGAGGCCGCCTCGGCGCTGACCGGCCACGGCGTCCCGGCGTCGACCCCGGTCGCGGTCACCGCGAACGGCACGATCAACACCCAGCGCACGCTGGACACCACCCTGGAGAAGGTCGCCAACGACGCGGGCGAGCTGGTCGGGCCGCTGATCGTCACGATCGGCCAGGCCGCCGGGCAGCGCTCGAAGCTGTCGTGGTGGGAGTCGCGCGCGCTGTACGGCTGGAAGGTCCTGGTGCCGCGCACCAAGGAGCAGGCGGGCGAGATGGCCGAGCGCCTGCGCGGCCACGGCGCGACGTCGCACGAGGTGCCGACCATCTCGGTCGAGCCGCCCCGCAGCCCGGCGCAGATGGAGCGCTCGGTCAAGGGCCTGGTCGACGGCCGCTACCAGTGGATCGTCTTCACCTCCACCAACGCCGTGCGCGCGGTGTGGGAGAAGTTCGAGGAGTTCGGGCTCGACGCCCGCGCGTTCTCCGGCGTGAAGATCGCCTGTGTGGGTGAGTCGACCGCGGCGAAGGTCCGCTCGTTCGGCATCATCCCGGAGCTGGTCCCGACCGGCGAGCAGTCGTCCGAGGGCCTGCTGGCCGAGTTCCCGCCGTACGACGACGTCCTCGACCCGGTCGACCGCGTGCTGCTGCCGCGGGCGGACATCGCCACCGAGACGCTGTCGGCAGGCCTGCGCGAGCGCGGCTGGGAGATCGACGACGTGACGGCCTACCGGACCGTCCGGGCGGCCCCGCCGCCCGCCGAGACCCGCGAGATGATCAAGACCGGCGGCTTCGACGCGGTCTGCTTCACCTCGTCCTCGACCGTGCGGAACCTGGTCGGCATCGCCGGCAAGCCGCACACCCGCACGCTGGTCGCGTGCATCGGCCCGAAGACCGCGGAGACCGCGGTCGAGTTCGGGCTCCGGGTCGACGTCCAGCCGGAGAAGGCGGATGTCCCGCACCTGGTGGACGCGCTCGCCGAGCACGCCGCCCGGCTGCGTGCCGAGGGTGCGCTGCCGCCGCCGCGCAAGGCGAAGCGAGCCCGCCGCTCCTGAGTTCCGACGTGATGAACGACTCGTTCATGTCGCCTGACGACATGAACGAGTCGTTCATGGCATTCGGCCCCGCGAGTCGCCGGCCGTGCGTTCGGCGATCGGGGAGGACCGCTCGGCACCCTTGCGGAACTCCGGCGAAAGCCGCGGGAGTAACTTGGTAAGGGTGTTCCCCGAGCATCGTCCCCGCAGGCTTCGCACCACCCCGGCCATGCGCAGGCTGGTGGGCGAAACGACGCTGCGGCCACGCCAGCTGATCCTCCCGATGTTCGTCGCCGAAGGGCTCGACCAGCCCCGGCCGATCGCGAGCATGCCGGGCGTCGTCCAGCACACCCGTGACACGCTGCGGAAGGCCGCCGTCGACGCGGTCAACGCCGGGGTCGGCGGGCTCATGCTGTTCGGCATCCCGCAGACGCGGGACGCCGAAGGGTCCGGGGCCGTCGACGAGAACGGCATCCTCAACGTCGCCCTGCGCGACCTGCGGCAGGAGCTGGGCGACGCCACCGTGCTGATGGCCGACACCTGCCTCGACGAGTTCACCGACCACGGCCACTGCGGCGTCCTCGACGCCGACGGCGCGGTCGACAACGACGCCACGCTGCGCATCTACGCCCAGATGGCGATCGCGCAGGTCGAAGCCGGGGCGCACGTGCTCGGGCCGTCCGGGATGATGGACGGCCAGATCGGCGTCATCCGCCGGGCGCTCGACGAGGTCGGGCACAAGGACGCGGCGATCCTCGCGTACTCCGCGAAGTACGCCAGCGCCTTCTACGGCCCCTTCCGCGAAGCCGTCGACTCGCAGCTCAAGGGCGACCGCAAGACCTACCAGCAGGACCCGGGCAACGGCCGCGAGGCGCTGCGCGAGATCGAGCTGGACCTCGCCGAGGGCGCGGACATGGTCATGGTCAAGCCCGCGCTGGCCTACCTGGACGTCATCAAGGCGGCGGCGGACATCTCCCCGGTGCCGGTGGCGGCCTACAACATCTCGGGCGAGTACGCGATGGTCGAGGCCGCCGCGGCGAACGGCTGGCTGGACCGCGAGCGGACCGTCCTGGAGGTGCTGACGTCGATCCGCCGGGCAGGCGCCGACATGATCCTCACGTACTGGGCCGCCGAAGCCGCCGCCTGGCTGGACTGACGGGCTAGAGTCCACGCGTGGCCGACAAAGACACCACCGAGGACCTCGACGGGCTGACCGACGACGAACGCCGCAAGCGCGGCCGCTCGCCGGATCCGGTGCTGCCGGGGCAGCAGGCGCCGAAGGCGAACCCGCCGCGGCCGGTCGCCGTGTCGTTCTGGCTGTGGCTGGGCGGCGGCGTGCTGCTCATCCTCAGCTACGTCCAGCTGCTGAGCAGCAAGTCGGCGATCATCGACCAGATCGTCAAGGCGACCCACGACCCGAAGATCACGCCGGAAGCGATCGCCGACGGCGTCACGAACGTGCTGTGGTACCTGCTCGGCGGGTCGGTCGTGTTCACGCTGCTGTTCCTGCTGTTCGCGTACAAGGCCCGCGAGGGCACGCGCTCGGCGCGGACGGTGCTGACGATCCTGCCGATCGTGATGGTGCTGCTGATCTTCACCGTCGCGCCGATCCTGAACTACCTGACGCTGGCGTCGATCCTGGTGTTCGTCATCGCGGTGGTGCTGCTGTACCTGCCGTCGGTGACCGGATACTTCCCGAAGGCCGGCCCCAAGCAGTGAGGCTGTACGCCGAGCCGGGCGTGAGCTGGGGCGCTATCCTGTGGGGCCCGGCGTTCGCCCTGCTCGGGGCGCTGGCAGAGCTGGTCACGGGCGGCCCGGTGCACGTCGTGGGCTGGCTGATGGTCGGGTTCGGGCTGTGCGTCATCACGGTGCCGTGGGTGTACGCGCGGCGCCGGTTCCTGTCGCTGGAAGTGACGACGAAGCAGCTGCGGCAGGGCCGCGAGAAGGTGCCCGCGGAGCAGGTCGCGTCCGTGACGGACGTGGGCGCGCCGGTCGGAGCGCGCGTGCTGGGTGGCGGCTGGGCGGTGCCGCGGAAGTACGACTCGCTGCCGGTGCAGCTCACGGACGGGACTGTGGTGCTCGCGTGGGCGAAAGACGTGGAGGCCCTGCGGGACGCGCTGGACCGCCTGGTGCGAGGGACGCCGGGGAAGGCCTGAGGCCGCCGAATCCGGACCGGCGGCGGGGCTCGTCCGGGCGGTTCTCCGGGAAGCATGAGAAAATCCCTTCCGTGATCGACCTTCCGCAGCCCACCGGGGCCGAGCTCTGGCCGCCGGAAGAACCCGGGCCGCCCGCGCGGCTGCACAAGCCGTGGCGGCTGGGGGTCTCCGTTGTGGAGGTCGTCCTCGCCGTGCTGGCCGGGTGGGGGGCCTATGCCCTGTGGCACGGGGCCGTCGCCACCGTCGTCACCCGGACCGACGACGGCGCCGTCCTCGAGTCGCACCGGTACTTCGGGGGACAGCTCGCCGCCGCCATCGGGCTTGGCACCGTGGCCGCGCTGCTGCTCGTCGACGCAGTGCGTCAGCTGCTGCTCGCCGTCCGTGCGCGGCACCGCTCGCCGAAGGCCTGATACACAGCTGCCACACAGGCTGCGGACAGCCCATTGCCAAGCAACCGCACCAAGGTTGCCGCATGACGCGCGTGCGTGCCTCGAAGGCGTGGGTGATCAACGGTGCTCTGGTCGTGCTGCTTGCCGGAGCGGGTTTCGGCATCTACCAGGCGTTCAGTCCCGAGCCGAACACCGCGCAGGCGCAGACGCGCAGCACTCCCGTGCGCCGGGCGACGGTCACCGAGACCGTCTCCGCCGCCGGCACCCTCGCCAGCAGCTACACCGGCGTCGCGAACTTCGCGACCGCCGGCAAGTTCACCTCGATCGACGTGAAGGTCGGGGACGTCGTCAGCGCCGGGCAGAAGCTCGCCACCATCGACAGCACTCAGGCGGCGAAGCAGCTTCAGGTAGCCAAGGCGAACCTGGCCGTCGCGCAGGATGCCCTGGACGCCGCCGAGACCGCCGAAACCACCCCGGCCACGGGACAGAACAGCGCCCAGAACAGCGTCACCTCCGCGCAGGCGAAGCTGGACCAGGCCCAGCTGGACGTCCAGACCGCGCAGCAGGCCCTCGACAACACCACCCTCTACGCGCCGGGCGCCGGAACGGTCACCGCGATCAACGGCACCGTCGGGCAGCAGTCCTCGACCGGCTCGGCGAACAGCGGCGGCCAGTCGTCCGGCAACGGCCAGGGCTCGTCGAACAACTCCGCCGCGGCCACGACGACCAGCGGTTCCAGTGGCTTCATCACCATCACCAACCTGACCGGCCTGGTCGTCGACACCTCGGTCGCCGAAATCGACGTCAGCAAGGTCAAGGCGGGCCAGAAGGCCACCGTGACGCTCAACGCGCTGCCGGACAAGCCGATCCAGGCGACCGTGTCCAGCGTCAACCTCACCCCGACCACCAGCGGCAACGTCGTCTCCTACGGCGCGCAGCTGGCGCTGGCCAGCCCGCCGGACGGGCTGCGGCCCGGGCAGTCGGCCAGCGTCGTGATCACCGTCGCCGAAGCGGAGAACGCGCTCAGCGTGCCCGCCGCCGCGGTGCAGTCCGTCGGCAGCACCAACGTCGTCACCGTGCAGGAGAACGGCCGGAACGTCACCCGCCAGGTGCAGGTCGGCCTCCGCGGCGAGTCGACCGTCCAGATCACCTCCGGGCTGACCGAGGGCGAGAACGTCGTGCTCACCGCGACCACCCAGTCCGGCACCTCCGGCGGCACCGGACGCACCGGCGGCACGGGCGGGTTCACCGGCGGGTTCCCCGGCGGCGGCCAGCGCGGCACGGGCGCCGGCGGCGGCTTCGGCGGCCGCGGATGAACCCGGTCATCGCGGTCTCCGGGCTGCGCAAGACGTACGGCACCGGCGAGACGGCGGTGCACGCGCTGCGTGGCGTCGACCTCACCGTGTGGCCCGGCGAGTACGTCGCGATCATGGGCGCCTCGGGCTCGGGGAAGTCGACGCTGCTGAACATGCTCGGCTGCCTGGACGTCCCGACGGCGGGCCGGTACCTGCTGGACGGGTTCGGCGTCGGCAACCTCAACGAGCGGCAGCTGGCGTTGCTGCGCAACCGGAAGATCGGCTTCGTCTTCCAGTCGTTCAACCTCGTTCCGCGGACCTCCGCATTGTCCAATGTGGAACTTCCGCTGGTCTACAGTGGACTCCGCAGGGCGGAACGGCGGCGCCGGGCGCTCGCGGCGCTGGACATGGTGGGCCTGTCCGACCGGGCCAAGCACCTGCCGAGCGAGCTGTCCGGCGGGCAGATCCAGCGGGTCGCCGTCGCGCGGGCACTGGTCACCGGCCCGGCGATGCTGCTGGCCGACGAGCCGACCGGCAACCTCGACCGGCGCAGCACCGAAGACGTCCTCGGCGTCTTCGACCGGCTGAACCGGCTCGGCCGCACCATCGTCGTCATCACGCACGAGGACGAGGTCGCCGCGCACGCGCACCGCGTCGTCCGCGTCGACGACGGGCGCATCGTGTCCGACGAGGTCACGCGCGCGGTGGGAGCGGTCTCGTGAACCTCCTCGAAATCCTGCGCTTCGCGGTGCGCGGCCTGACCGCGAACAAGCTGCGCTCGGCGCTGACCACGCTCGGCATCACCATCGGCGTCGCGGCGGTCATCCTGCTCGTCGCGGTCGGCAACGGCGCCTCGGCGGCCATCGCGGCCAGCATCCAGGGCCTGGGCACCAACGTCGTCAGCGTCTCCCCGGTCCGCGGCGGCGGGCAGGGTGCGTCGGCGCGGCCGCTGACCGTCCAGGACGCGCACGCACTCGTCGACCCCGTCGGCGCCCCCGACGTCAAGGCCGCCTCGCCCGTGGTGAACACGACGGCGACCGCGACGTACGGGCAGACGTCGTACGACATCCCCAGCGTCGCCGGCACCGAACCGGCCTACTTCACGACCACCAACCGCGAGATCGCCGACGGGCAGCTGTTCACCGGCGAGGACGTCACCACCGCGCGCAAGGTCGTGGTGCTCGGCCCGACGACGGCGCAGGCGCTGTTCGGCACCGCCGAACCGGTCGGGAAGAACGTGCTGCTCGACAGCATCCAGTTCACCGTGATCGGGGTGCTGCAGGCCAAGGGCAGCACCGGGCTGCAGAACGCCGACGACGTCGCCATCGCGCCGATCTCGGCGGTGCAGAACTCCCTGTCCGGCTACGGCACCCTCAGCCAGATCGCCGTCCAGGCCACCAGCGCCGATTCGGTGTCGCTGGCCCAGTCGGAGATCACCGCGATCCTCAACGCCCGCCACGGCATCCGCCTCGGCGGCACGCCGGACTACCAGGTCCAGAACTCCGAGCAGCTGCTGGCGACCCGGACGTCGGCGACCGAGACGTTCACCGTGCTGCTGGCTGCGGTCGCGGCGATCTCGCTGCTCGTCGGCGGCATCGGCGTCACCAACATCATGCTGGTGACGGTGACCGAGCGGATCCGCGAAATCGGCATCCGCAAGGCCATCGGCGCCCCGCGCTCGGCCATCCTCGGCCAGTTCCTCGCCGAAGCCACCATGCTCAGCCTGTTCGGCGGGCTGCTCGGCGTCGCGATCGGGCTGCTCGGCAGCCGGTTCACCATCTCCGGGATCAAGCCGGTCGTGGTGCCCTCGTCGATCCTGCTCGCCTTCGCGGTGTCCGCCCTGATCGGGCTGTTCTTCGGCAGCTTCCCGGCGAACCGGGCCGCCAAGCTGCGGCCGATCGACGCACTGCGGCACGAATAGGAGCCCCTTGATGTCTTCGACCCCTTCGGACGCGGAGCAGGTCATCGCCGGCCCGGCGGTCGACGGCGACCTGAACGCCGAAATGCGCCGCGCCGCCCGGCCGTACTCCCGCACCACGCTGGTGCTGGCCGGGCTCGTCGTCCTCGCGATCGCGTTCGGCGGCGGCGCCTGGACGCATGCGGCGTTCGGCTCGTCGCCCGCCACGTCCCCGCGCTCCGCGGGCAGCGGCCAGGGCGGCCAGGGCGGGCAGCAGGCGGGCGCCGGGCAGCAGGGCGGCGGCTTCCGCGGCGGGCGCGGCACCACCGGCACGGTCGACCGCGTCGAGGGCAGCACGGTCTACGTGAAGACCGCGCAGGGCACCGAGGTCAAGGTGTCCACATCGGACTCGACAACGGTCGGCGTCACCCAGCCGGGCAAGGTGACGGACCTGAAGCCGGGTGCGACGGTCGTCGTCCAGGGCCAGGCGGGCGAGGACGGGACGGTCGCCGCGCAGGCCATCACCCAGCAGGCGGCGCGCTAGTTGAGCACGACGACCGCGCCGTTGAGGGCGGTCGCGTAGAACAGCCAGGCGAGGTAGGGCAGCAGCAGGGCGGCCGCGGGCTTCGAGCGGCGGGCGAACAGCACGATCGTGACGACCACGACGACGTCGAGCGCCACGATGTCGATCAGCGCCAGCCCCGGTGCGCCGCTCTCGAAGAACAACGGTGTCCAGAGCAGGTTGAACAGCAGGCCGATGCCGTACGCGGCGAACCCGCGCGTCTCGCCGTCCGTGCGCCAGTACAGCCAGCCGGAGACCGCGATGGTGACGTACAGCACCGTCCACACCGGACCGAACAGGGACGCGGGCGGCGCCCAAGGCGGCTGGTCGAGCCGCGCGTAGACCTCGCGTGCCGACGCCGCGGCCAGGCCGCCGACCACGGCCACCACCGCGACGACCCCCAGGAACCCGGCCAGCATCAGCCACGGGTTGCGGTGGTGGACGCGTTCGGTCACCGGCTGTTTCCCTTCCGGGCGGCTGCCTGCCATCCTATGCGGTTTTGCGAGACTGAACCTTATTCTGGCTAGGACGGCGCTACGGACCGTGACTGGGCCGCCTGAGGCGACCTGTTGCGCCGGCCGACGGCTGAATAAGGTTCACTGAAGGAGTGAGCACTGGAACCGAGCAGTCCAAGGCATGGTTCGAACGCGCGAAGGCGGCCGTCCCGGGCGGGGTGAACTCGCCGGTCCGGGCCTTCAACTCGGTGGGCGGCACGCCCCGGTTCATGGTCCGCGGCGAGGGCCCGCACCTGTGGGACGCCGACGGCAACCGCTACGTCGACCTGGTGTCGTCCTGGGGCCCGATGATCCTGGGCCACGCGCACCCGGCGGTGGTCGAGGCGGCGCGCGCGGCGGCGACGTCCGGGCTGTCGTTCGGCACCCCGACGATCGGCGAGGTCGAGCTGGCCGAGGAGATCATCGGCCGGGTCGGGCCCGTCGAGCAGGTCCGGCTGGTCAACTCGGGCACCGAGGCCACGATGAGCGCGATCCGGCTGGCCAGGGGCTTCACCGGCCGGTCGAAGATCGTGAAGTTCGCCGGGTGTTACCACGGTCACGTCGACGCGCTGCTCGCCCAGGCAGGCTCCGGCGTCGCCACGCTCGGCCTGCCGACGTCGCCGGGGGTCACCGGCGCGCAGGCCGCGGACACGCTGGTGCTGCCCTACAACGACCTCGACGCCGTCCGGAAGTCCTTTGTGGACAACCCGGGTGAGATCGCCGCGGTGATCACCGAGGCCGCGGCGGGCAACATGGGCGCGGTCGCGCCGGACCCCGGCTTCAACGCGGCCCTGCGCGAGCTGGCCCACGAGCACGGCGCGCTGCTGATCATGGACGAGGTGATGACCGGCTTCCGGGTCTCGCGCGCGGGCTGGTTCGGCCTCGAAGGCGTGGCAGGCGACCTGTACACCTTCGGCAAGGTGATGTCCGGCGGGCTGCCGGCGGCGGCCTTCGGCGGCCGCGCCGACGTGATGGCCAAGCTCGCCCCGGGCGGGCCGGTCTACCAGGCCGGGACGCTGTCCGGGAACCCCGTCGCGGTGGCCGCGGGCCTCGCGACGCTGCGCGCGGCCGACGACGCCGTGTACGCGGCTCTCGACGCCAACGCGAAGCGCCTCGGCGACCTCTTCCACGCCGCGCTGAGCGAAGCCGGGGTTGCGCACAACGTCCAGTACGCGGGCAACCTCGTGAGCGTGTTCTTCGGTGAGAAGCCCGTACGCGACTACGCCGGCGCGCAGGCGTCCGAGACGTGGCGGTTCCCGCCGTTCTTCCACGCGTTGCTCGACGGAGGCGTGTACGCGCCCCCGAGCGCGTACGAGGCCTGGTTCGTCAACGCGGCCATGGACGACGAAGCGTTCTCCGTGATCGAAGCGGCTCTGCCCGCGGCGGCGCGCGCGGCGGCCGGAGCCGTCCAGTGACCACCGTCGTCCACCTGCTTCGCCACGGCGAAGTGCACAACCCCGACAAGATCCTCTACGGCCGGCTGCCCGGCTACAAG
Organism: Amycolatopsis melonis; assembly: GCF_040064235.1. Classification (NCBI taxonomy): domain Bacteria; kingdom Bacillati; phylum Actinomycetota; class Actinomycetes; order Pseudonocardiales; family Pseudonocardiaceae; genus Amycolatopsis; species Amycolatopsis melonis. The sequence goes on along the minus strand of NZ_JBDZYD010000011.1, from coordinate 306,088 downwards.
CTCTCCGAGCGCGGGCAGCGTCAGGCGCTCACGGTCGCCGAGGCCGTCGCGGGCCACGACCTCGTGCACGTCGTCGCGTCGCCGCTGCAGCGGGCGCAGGAGACGGCGGCGCCGATCGCCGCGGCGCACCGCCTGGACATCGCGACCGACGAGGGCCTGATCGAGGCGGCCAACCAGTTCGAGGGCCTGCACGTGGCTGTCGGCGACGGCGCGCTGCGCGAGCCGAAGCACTGGCCGAAGCTGGTCAACCCGTTCAAGCCGTCGTGGGGCGAGCCGTACCTCGAGATCGCGCACCGGATGCTCGGCGCGGTCCACCGGGCACGCGAAGCGGCCGAGGGGCACGAGGCGCTCTGCGTGTCGCACCAGCTGCCGATCTGGACGCTCCGGCGGTTCCTCGAGGGCAAGCGCCTCTGGCACGACCCGCGGCGCCGCCAGTGCTCACTGGCGTCGCTGACCAGCCTGGTCTTCGACGGCGACGAGCTGCGCGAGATCGTCTACAGCGAGCCCGCCGGCACCACCGACCCGAAGGTGACCGGGGCATGAAACGGCTGGTGCTCGGGGTCGTGGCGGTGCTGGCGCTGGCGGGCTGCAGCACCGGCAAGGACGCGGTCGTGCAGGGGAGCAGCTTCAGCTTCGTCTCCCCGGGCGGCAAGGTCGACATCACCTACGACCTCGCCGAGCGCCAGACGGCCCCGGTCCTCGCGGGCGAGGACCTGATGAACGACGGCAAGCAGCTGTCGCTGGCCGACTACGCGGGCAAGGTCGTCGTGCTCAACCTGTGGGGCCAGTGGTGCGGGCCGTGCCGCACGGAGGTGCCCGAGATGGAGGCGCTGGCCAAGCAGGGCGTGCAGGTGGTCGGCATCGACGTCCGCGACCCGGCCCGCGAGGTCGCCCAGGACTTCGTCCGCGACCGGCAGCTGACGTACCCGTCGATCTACGACCCGGACGGCCGGGTGCTGCTCAAGCTGAAGGGCTACCCGCGCAACATCATCCCGTCGACGATCGTGCTGGACAAGCAGCACCGCGTCGCGGCGGTGTTCCTGCGGCAGGTGCTGGCCCAGGACGTCCTGCCGGTCACCCAGCGGCTGAACGCGGAAGGCTGACCGCGATCGGGGGAAACTCCCGCACCATCGCCGTGGTTCGGTTATGGTCCACATGATCGTTTTGTCCGGACCAGGGGGTTTCCCATGCTCAGGAAGATGGCGCTGGCCGCGGTGATCGCGTGCGCCGCGACCACGGTGGTGTCGGTACCGGCTTCGGCCGCCGTCGAGGGCTTCACGCTGCAGAAGGAAGTGAGCGGCCACGGCCGCACGCTGCGCATGTGGAAGAACAACAGCAACGGCCTGGTCCACGGCAACCTGTCCGGTGCATGGGCGGGCGACCGGCTGTCGATCGGCAGCTGCTGCTACCCGTACACGACGTACGAGACGGTGACCAGCAACGGGACCCCGGAGCTGAACACCCAGGAGTACCGCGACTACGGCCCCAACCTGAACGCGGCGCTGAACGGCGGCGGCGAACTCCACCTCTGACCCGGGCCGGCGGGACCAAGGTCCTGATCTGCTGTGACTCAGGTCCTGTGAAGCGGCCCCGGCGTTCTCACCAGGACCTCACTGCCTACCCTCAACGGGGTGAACTCCGTTACCGAGCTGGCGATCTCCGGACCGCTGCTGCTCGCCGCGGGCGTCGCGCTGCTGGCCGGGACCGTCTCCTTCGCCTCGCCGTGCGTGGTGCCGCTGGTGCCGGGGTACCTCGCGTACCTCGCCGCGCTGGTCGGTGCGGACGCTCCCGCGGTCAGCGCCGACGAAGAGCGCAAGCGGGGCCGGTGGGCCGTCCTCGGTGCCGCTCTGCTGTTCGTGCTCGGGTTCACCGTCGTCTTCGTCGGCACGCTGGGCACCCTCGTCTGGCTCACCAACACGCTCGTGCTCAACCAGAGCTGGCTGCAGCGCGTCGGCGGGGTCCTCACCATCGCGATGGCGCTCGTCTTCCTCGGCTGGATCCCCGGCCTGCAGCGCGAGTTCCGCTCGCACCACGTCCCGCGCGGCGGCATCTGGGGCGCCCCGCTGCTCGGGGCGATCTTCGGCCTCGGCTGGACGCCGTGCATCGGCCCCACCCTGTCGGCGGTCATGACGCTGGCCAGCGCGACGGGCGGCGCCGAGGCCCGCGGCTACCTGCTGATCGCCGTCTACTGCCTCGGCCTCGGGGTGCCGTTCCTGCTCATCGCGCTCGGCGCCCGCTGGGCCGTGCGCGCCACCGACTGGGTGCGGCGGCACGGCCGCCAGGTGCAGATCTTCGGCGGCGTGCTGCTGATGGCCGTCGGTGTCCTGCTGGTCACCGGCGTCTGGGGAGAGCTGATGGGCTGGCTCCGCAACGAATTCGCCCTCGACCTGAGGCTTCCCCTGTGACGACCACCGAAGCGCCCCCCAAAGCGCCGCAAGGCCCGACGCCCGCGAAGCGCACCTTCGCCTTCCTGCGCAACACCTGGCGCGGCCTGACGTCGATGCGCACCGCGCTCGTCCTGCTGTTCCTGCTCGCACTGGCCGCTCTGCCGGGCGCGCTCCTGCCGCAGCGGAAGCTCAACGCCCCCAAGGTCGACGAGTACATCGCCGCACACGGCTGGTGGGGCACCCTGCTCGACAAGCTCGAGTTCTACGACGTCTACTCCAGCGTCTGGTTCTCGGCGATCTACCTGCTGCTGATGGTCTCGCTCGTGGGCTGCCTGACCCCGCGCAGCTTCGAGTACGTCAAGGCGATGCGCGCCCAGCCGGTGCTCACCCCGCGCAACCTGGCCCGGATGCCGCACCACCGGATCGGCCGCGGCGAGAACGACGTCGCCACCGAGATCGCCGCCGCGCACAAGCAGCTGTCCGGCTGGCGCCGCGTCGAGCGGGAAGAAGCAGGCGGGGTCCGGACGATCTCCGCCGAACGCGGGTTCCTCCGCGAGACCGGCAACCTCGTCTTCCACTTCAGCATGCTCGGCCTGATCGTCTTCTTCGCGCTCGGCAAGCTCTTCGGCTACGAGGGCCAGGTCATCGTGCAGGCCGACGGCAGCACCTTCTGCAACTCCGGCATCTACAACTACGACTCGTTCAACGCGGGCCTGCGCGTCGACGGCACCGACCTGAACCCCTTCTGCGTCAAGGTGAACGACTTCACCGCGCGCTTCACCGAGTCCGGCCAGCCCGACTACTACCACTCGAACATCGAGTACCAGTCCGGCCAGGACCTCGAGACGGGCACCTGGCACCCGTACGGCCTGGAGGTCAACTCGCCGCTGCGCACCGCAGGCGACCGCGTCTACCTGCTCGGCCACGGCTACTCGCCGAAGTTCACCGTCACCTTCCCGGACGGCACCCAGCGCACCCAGAACACCCAGTGGCGCACGGTCGACCCCGCCACGATGCTCGCCGAAGGCGCGACGAAGTTCGACCAGCCCGGCATCACCGACGAGGTGCAGCGGCGGACCCGGCAGCTGGCCGTCACCGGCCTGTTCGCGCCGACGTCATTCATGCACGGCAACGTCCTGACGTCGTCGGCGCCGGAGCTGAAGGACCCCGCCGTCGCCGTCGACATCCTGCGCGGCGACCTCGGCCTGGACGCCGGGCGCGGCCAGTCCGTCTTCCAGGTCGACCAGTCGCTCGTCGACGACGGCAGGCTGAAGAAGGTCGCCCGCGAGAACCTGAAGGTCGGCCAGGAGATCAAGCTCGACGACGGCACGAAGATCCGCTTCGACGGCGTCGGCCAGTGGGTCTCGCTCCAGGTGTCCCACGACCCGACGCAGGGCTTCGTGCTCGGCTTCGCCATCGCGATGTTCCTCGGGCTGGGCGCGTCGCTGCTGGTCAAGCGCCGCCGGCTGTGGGTGCGGGTGAAGCCGGGAACCGAGGACGAGCCGGGTACCGTGATCGAGGTCGCCGGGCTGGCCCGCACCGACCAGGCCGGGTACGGCGAGGAGTTCCACCGGGTCAGTGACCGCCTGATCAGTGGGCAGAAGGGCTGAGGCATGCCGATCAACGAGACGCTGTCGACCTACAGCGACTGGCTCTACACGACCGCCGCGGCGATCTACGTCGTCGCGTTGATGATGACGCTGGTCGAGCAGGGCTTCGGCGCGAAGGGCCGGCTCGCCGCCGAGCGGGCCAAGCTGCGGGCGCGGGAACTCGTCGGCGCCGGCGGGCCGCCGGTCGAAGAGGCCCCGGCCGCGCCCCGCGAGGTCGGCAAGCCCGAGCGGATCGGCCGGATGGGCGCGGCGCTGCTCGTCCTCGGCGCGCTGCTGCAGCTGTCGGCGATCGTGCTGCGCGGCCTGGCCGTGCACCGCGCGCCGTGGGGCAACATGTACGAGTACGGCATGGCGGTCACCTTCATCACGGTGGCCACCTGGCTGGTCGTGATGCGGAAGTTCCCGGTCCGGCACCTCACCGGCTTCCTGCTGCTGCCCGTCGTGATCCTGATGTTCATCAACGGGACGCTGCTGTACACGACCGCGGCCCCGGTGCAGCCCGCGCTGCAGTCGTACTGGCTGGTCATCCACGTCTCGGCGGCCATCATCGGCTCCGGCGTCTTCCTGGTGCCGGGCGTGGCGAGCGTGCTCTACCTGTTCCGCGCCGCGTACGACAAGGACAGCACGAAGTTCGCGCGGTTCGCCCCGAAGCTGCCCGCGGCCGACGTCCTCGACCGGATCGCCTACCGGACGACCATCTTCGCCTTCCCGGTGTTCACCTTCGGCGTGCTCTGCGGCGCGGTCTGGGCCGAGTCGGCGTGGGGCCGGTTCTGGGGCTGGGACCCGAAGGAGACCGTCGCGTTCATCGCGTGGGTCGTCTACGCCGCCTACCTGCACTCGCGGGCGACCGCGGGCTGGCGGGGCGCGCGGGCCGCGGCCATCAACATCGTCGGGTTCGCGGCGATCATCTTCAACCTGTTCTTCGTGAACCTCGTCACGGCGGGCTTGCACTCCTACGCCGGGGTGGGCTGAGCATCCCGCGGGCGCGCCGACTACCGTCGACACCGGGGGACTGAGGTGTCAGGCGGAGCGCGCGGAGGTTTTCACCGGTGACCGGACCCAGCGAAGAATCGGCTCCAGGCCACCCCGAGCAGCCAGGACAGCGGCTGTTTTCCGAGGACCGGACGGACTCGCACCCGCACCCGGAGACGTCCGGGGCGTACGACGTGCAGCCCACGCAGGCCGTCCCGCCGCCGCCGAACCCGGCGGTGTCGGGCCCGCACCAGGTGCCGAACCCGGCCGTGTCGGGTCCCCACCAGGTGCCGAACCCGGCCGTCTCCGGGCCGCACCAGGTGCCCTACGGCTACGACCAGAACCTGCCGCCGCTGCAGCCGCAGTACGACCCGGCGCAGCAGTACGCCCAGGCCCAGTACCCGCAGCAGCCGTCCGGCCTGCCCCAGCCACAGGGCGGGCGGCACGCGGCGCAGCCGGGCGGCCACGAGCTGGCGACCGCGCACCTGGTCAAGCAGGTCAAGCGGCCCCCGCAGTCCGGCTGGCGCAAGGCGCTCTACCTCGGCAGCGGCAAGCTGATCAACCCGGGGGAGAGCCCGGCCGACACCCAGCGCCGCGACCTCATCGCGCGCGTCAACCAGCCGCTGCGCGGGTGCTACAAGATCGCGATGCTGTCGCTGAAGGGCGGCGTCGGCAAGACGACGGTGACGACGACGCTGGGCTCGACGTTCGCGTCCCTGCGCGGCGACCGCGTGGTCGCCGTGGACGCCAACCCCGACCGCGGCACGCTGTCCCAGAAGATCCCGCTGGAGACCACGGCGACGGTCCGGCACCTGCTGCGTGATGCAGCCCGCATCACGCGCTACAGCGACGTCCGGTCGTACACGTCCCAGGGCTCCAGCCGGCTGGAGATCCTGGCCAGCGAACAGGACCCGGCCGTGTCGGAGGCCTTCTCCGAGGACGACTACCGGCGCACGGTCACGCTGCTGGAGCACTTCTACAACATCGTGCTCACCGACTGCGGGACCGGCCTGATGCACTCGGCGATGAAGGGCGTCCTGGACGTCGCGGACGCGCTGGTCGTCGTCTCGTCCGGCTCGGTCGACGGCGCCCGCAGCGCCTCGGCGACCCTGGACTGGCTCGAAGCCCACGGCTACGGCGAGCTGGTGAAACGCTCGGTCGCGGTGATCAACTCGGTGCGTCCGAAGGGCGGCTCGGTCGACCTCGACAAGCTGTCGGCGCACTTCGGCGCGAAGGTCCGCGCGGTGTGCAAGATCCCGTTCGACCCGCACCTGGAGGAAGGCGCGGAGATCGAGCTGGACCGCCTGACCGGCGACACCCGCCTGGCCCTCCTGGAGCTGGCGGCCACGGTCGCCGACGGCTTCGCCACCCCGCTCTCGCAGGGCTACCGCTGAGCCGTCACCGGCGTGATCAGAGCCGGAACTCGCGTGATTGAAGCCGGAACTCGCGAGTTCCGGCTTCGATCACGTCAGTGACGGGCCGGATCACGCGAGTTACGGGTTCCGGGGAAAGGTAAAGGCCGGGTCAGCTGTCTTCGTCCCGGCGTTTGCGCTGCTGTTCGGCCAGCTGGCGCAGGAAGTCGGGGTCGTCGTCCGGGGCGAGCGGGGCCCGGCGCGGGGCCGAGGGCACCCCGATCCGCTGGCCGGCGAACGACCGCCACAGGAGCAGGGCGACGACCAGCGCGCCGACCGCCGCGAGCAGAGCGAGCATGCCGGATCCTTCCGTGTGGCTGCCAGTCCCCCGAGGTTAACCTCTCCGGGCCCTTCCGGCCCCACCCCGTCGTGCGGAGTGGCGGTGAAAACGCGAAGGGCCGCGCGGGACGGGGTGGTTTCCCCGTACCCGACACGGCCCCGGTGCCGGGATGGTTCAGGCGCCGCGCGCCGGCTCGCTGGCGTCAGTGGTCAGCTCGGCGAGGAGCTCGTTCACCTCGGACTCCCGGAACCGACGGTGCCCGCCCGGGGTCCGGATCGAGCCGATCCGGCCCGCCGTCGCCCACCGGGTGACCGTCTTCGGGTCCACGCGGAACAGCGCTGCCACCTCGCCAGGGGTGAGCAGACGTCCGCCCATCGTCGCGGTCATTTTCCGCCTCCTTCACGAACTCACTGCTATACCGGAGGCGTCCGGGCCCTTCTGGCCCGTCGCGCCGGGGTAGCCAACGAGGCAATCGTTGCACTTCACCCGTCGGGTACTCGAACGGTTGTCCTTGAGTAAAGAGCCCTTAAAGGTCAAAACGGACAGTTTGTTTACGGTCCGCAACTAACGTCCGGTGAGCGTGACGTGCGCAGACGCCGTCCCGGCGGGGTGCCGGGGGCGAGACGTGGTGCCAATGGGGGATTGTCCAACCGCATAGAGTGATGCCGTGGATCAGTTGGACCGGAAGATCATCGCAGCGTTGCGCATCAACGGACGGGCCACTTACGCGGACCTCGGCCGGGCCGTCGGGCTCTCCGCGTCGTCGGTACACGAGCGGGTCGGCAAGCTGGAGGCCGCCGGCGTGATCACCGGCTACCACGCGGTCGTCGACCCGAGTTCCGTCGGGCTCGGCGTCACCGCCCTCGTCGGCATCCACCCGACCGACACCGCCACGGAGGACGACGTCGCCGACGCACTCGCCGAGCTCGACGAGGTCGAGAGCTGCTACGCGGTGGCGGGCGACGAGGCGTTCGTCGTCAAGGTGCGCGTGCCGACCGTCGACGAGCTGGAGCGCACGCTCGGCAGGCTCCGCCGCATCCCCGGCGTGGGGCGGACGAACACCACCGTGGTGCTCTCGACGCGGTTCGAGGGCCGCCCGAACAACGCGGGCCTGCAGAAGGACCGGGCGGGCGGGGCGTAGCCTGCATCGATGTGAGCGACGAGAAAGCCGGCCACCTGCCCCGTGACCTGACGCTGTACCTGCTGGCGCGGTTCGTGCTGGTCGGGGTGATCGCCGGGGTGCTGGCCCTGGTGGGCGTGCCGCTGCTGGTCGCGCTGGTCATCGGGCTGATCGTCGGGCTGCCGCTGGGCCTGCTGCTGTTCCGCGGCCTCAACGCCCGCGTCACGGCCGGGCTGGCCAAGCGCAACGAGAAGCGCGCACGGGCCCGTGCCCAGCTGCGCGCGCAGCTGCGCGGCGACGCTCCGGGACAGCCCGAATGAGCCACAGCCGCAGCTGGGTCCGCGAGGCTGTCCGGATCATCGAGGCCGACGCCAACCGCAGCGCCGACACGCACCTGCACGTCTTCCCGCTGCCCCCGGAGTGGGGCATCGACCTCTACCTCAAGGACGAGTCCGTCCACCCGACCGGCTCGCTGAAGCACCGGCTGGCCCGGTCGCTGTTCCTGTACGGGCTGGTCAACGGTCAGATCGGGCCGGACACGGTGCTCGTCGAGGCCTCCAGCGGGTCCACCGCGGTGTCCGAGGCGTACTTCGCGCGGATGCTGGGCCTGCGCTTCATCACCGTCGTGCCGCGGCGCACGTCGAAGGAGAAGGTCGCGCTCATCGAGTTCTACGGCGGCGAATGTCACTTCGTCGACGAAGCCCCCGCGATGTACCCGGAGGCCGAGCGCCTCGCGGCCGAGTGCGGCGGGCACTACCTCGACCAGTTCACCTACGCCGAGCGCGCGACGGACTGGCGCGGCAACAACAACATCGCCGAGTCGGTGTTCGCCCAGATGCGCTCGGAACGCCACCCGGTACCGAGCTGGATCGTGGTCGGCGCGGGCACGGGCGGCACGAGCGCGACGTTCGGCCGGTACGTCCGCTACAAGCGCCACACGACGAAGATCTGCGTGGTGGACCCGGAGAACTCGTCGTTCTACGGCGCATGGGAGACCGGCGCGCTGGACTACGGCACCGGCATGCCGTCGCGGATCGAGGGCATCGGGCGGCCGCGCTGCGAGCCGTCGTTCGTGCCGGGCGTCATCGACGAGATGTTCCAGATCCCCGACGCGGGTTCGCTGGCGGCGATCCGCCTGCTGCGCGAGCGCACCGGGCACTGGGCGGGCGGCTCGACGGGAACGAACCTCTACGGCGCGTTCCGGCTCATCTCCCGCATGGTCGAGGACGGCCAGGCGGGCAGCGTCGTGACCCTGCTGTGCGACGGCGGCGAGCGGTACGCGCACACGTACTACAACGACGAGTGGGTGGCCCAGCAGGGCCTGGACCTGGCCCCGCACACGGCGTTGTTCGAGGAGTTCCTGACGACGGGCAAGTTCCCGCAGGACTAGGTCTCAAGCGGGCCCGTCAGAAGGCGAGGGCCACCGCCGCCAGGATCGCCCACGCGAGCATGGCCAGGCCGGTGTCCCGCAGGGCCGGGATCAGGGCGCGGCCCTGTGCGCCGCCGCCGACCGCGCGGACCGACTTGAGCAGCAGCGGGGCCGTCGCCAGCGTGATCAGGACCAGCGGGTCGAAGATGCCCAAGACCACGCCGAGCACGTACGGCACCGCGATCAGCGCCAGGTAGAGCCGCCGGGTGCCGCGGTCGCCGAGGCGGGTGGCCAGGGTGCGCTTGCCCGACTCGACGTCCGTCGGGATGTCGCGGAGGTTGTTGGCCGTCAGGACCGCCGTCGAGAAGCAGCCGACCGCGACCGCGCACGCCAGGCCCGCCCAGCTGACCCGGCCCGCCTGCACGTACACCGTGCCCAGCACGCCGGCCAGCCCGAAGAACACGAACACGGCGATCTCGCCGAAGCCGTAGTAGCCGTACGGCTTCTTGCCGCCGGTGTAGAACCAGGCGCCGAGGATGCACAGCCCGCCCATCGCGAGGAGCCACCAGTACCCGCTGACGGCCACCAGCACCAGCCCCAGCACCCCGGCCAGGCCCAGCGCGGCCAGCGCCGCGGCCAGCACGGCCTTCGGCGCGGCGACACCCGAGCCGACCAGCCGCAGCGGGCCGACGCGGTTTTCGTCCGTGCCGCGGATGCCGTCAGAGTAGTCGTTGGCGTAGTTGACGCCGACGATCAGCGAGAGCGAGACCAGCAGCGCCAGCACCGAACGTCCCCACGAGAACGCGTCCAGCGCGACCGCCGCACCGGCACCCGCCACCACCGGCGCGACCGCGTTGGGCAGCGTCCGCGGCCGGGCCCCTTCGATCCACTCGTTCAAGCTCGCCATGGCGTCATTCAACGCCATGGTGATCACCCGCGAGGAGGAACCCGGGAAGTCAGTCCGTGGTCGGCAGCTGCCACGCCAGCTGGCCGCTGTTGGGATCGACGGTGGGGCCGTCGGCCAGTGCCGTCCCGGCGGGAAGAAGGACCCCCAGGGTGACGGCGGTGCTGAGAAGAGCGGTTCTGATCCAGCGCGTCATGACCGGTAGCCAACTGCTTGCACCCCGTGATGTCAACGAAGTGCCACCATTCAGCCGCGCGCTCCGGGTGCCAGCCGCGACCGCACCGCCGCCCGGTCGACCTTGCCGGGGCCGCGCAACGGCAGCTCCGCGTCGTATTCGATGCGCTTGGGGGCCGAGGCCGCGCCCAGTTCCGCGCGGACCGCCGCGCGCAGGTCGCCGGGTTCACCTGCCGGGACGACCAGTGCCACCACCGCCTCGCCCCACTCCGGGTCCGGCACGCCGACGACGCACGCGTCGCGCACGCCCGGCTGGGCGCACAGGCACCGCTCGACCGCGTTCGCCGACACCTTCACGCCGCCGGTGTTGATCATGTCGTCGGCGCGGCCGAGGACCTCCAGGCGGCCGTCGTCGTGCAGGATCCCGCGGTCCGACGTCGTGAACCAGCCGTCGCGGAACGCCTCCGCCGTCAGGTCCGGCCGTCGCCGGTACCCGTGCGCGAGGAGCGGGCCGGCGATGCGGATCCGGTCGCCGGTGACGTCGACGCGGACGCCGTCGAGCGGGAAGCCGTCGTAGACGCAGCCGCTCGCCGTCTCGCTCATCCCGTACGCGGGCACGATCCGCACGCCCGCGTCGGCCGCGCGCTCCCGCACCGCCGGGGACGTCGCCGCCGCGCCGACCACGATCGCGTCGAACGTCTTCGCCGCGGCCAGCCCCGCGCCGCCGTCGTCGAGCAGGCGGACCAGCTGGGTCGGGACCAGTGCCGTGTAGCGGGGGCTGCCCGTCAGCGTCGCCGCCGCGGCCGCGAAGCTGTCCGGCCGGAAGCCGGTCCCGGGCAGCAGGACCGGTTCGGTGCGCGCGAGCAGCGACCGGACCAGCACCTGCAGCCCGCCGATGTACTGCGCGGGCGTGGCCAGCAGCCACTGGCCGGGGCCGCCGAGCCGGTCGTGGGTCGCCTCGGCGGAGGCGACCAGCGCACGGGCCGACAGCAGCACGCCCTTGGGCGCGCCGGTCGACCCCGACGTGGCGATGACCACGGCGGTGCCCGGCTCGGCGGGCTCGGCCGGGGCCATCGCGTCGCGCAGCGCGGGATCGGTGAACGGCAGCACCGCCGGGCCGCCGCCCAGCGCGTCCGCGACCGCCGCCTTCAGCGTCGCGAGCGCGCCGGGCGAGCCGTCGAGGTGGACCGGGAGCAGCTCAGTAGTAATAGGGGACGTCCTTGAAGTCGGGGTCGCGCTTCTGGAGGAACGCGTCGCGGCCTTCCACGGCCTCGTCCTGCATGTACGCCAGCCGGGTGGTTTCGCCGGCGAACAGCTGCTGGCCGACCAGGCCGTCGTCGGTGAGGTTGAACGCGTACTTGAGCATCCGCTGCGCCGTCGGCGACTTGCGCGTGATCTCCCACGCCCAGGTCAGCGCCTCTTTCTCCAGCTCGGCGTGCGGGACGACGGCGTTCACCGCGCCCATGTGGTGCATCTGCTCGGCGGAGTACTCGCGGCCGAGGAAGAAGATCTCCCTGGCGAACTTCTGCCCGACCATCTTCGCCAGGTAGGCCGAGCCGTAGCCACCGTCGAACGAGCCGACGTCGGCGTCGGTCTGCTTGAACTTCGCGTGCTCGGCCGAGGCGAGCGTGAGATCGCACACGACGTGCAGGGAGTGCCCGCCGCCCGCGGCCCACCCCGGGACCACCGCGATCACCGGTTTCGGCATGAACCGGATGAGCCGCTGGCACTCGAGGATGTGCAGCCGCCCGGCCCGCGCCGGGTCCACCGTGTCGGAGGTCTCCCCGCTCGCGTACTGATACCCGGACCGTCCGCGAATACGCTGGTCACCACCGGAGCAGAACGCCCACCCGCCGTCCTTGGGCGACGGGCCGTTCCCGGTGAGCAGGACACAACCGACGTCGGCGCTCATCCGGGCGTGGTCCAGCGCCCGGTACAGCTCGTCGACGGTGTGCGGCCGGAAGGCGTTGCGGACCTCCGGGCGGTCGAACGCGATGCGCACGACGCGTTTGCCGCCGCGGCTCTCGGCCGAGCGGTGGTAGGTGATGTCGGTGAAGGCGAAACCTTCGACCTCGGTCCACGCGGCCGGATCGAACAGCTCGGAAACTCGGGCGTCATCCACGTTTGCGAGGATAGGACGTGTGGACATGACAGATCTCGGTGTACCAGGGGCGTGCCGGTGAACCCTTCCACCGCGCAGGCCAGGGTCATCGTCGACGAACTCGTCCGCAACACGGTTTCCCACGTCGTCCTCTGCCCCGGCTCCCGCAACGCGCCCCTGTCGATCGCGCTGTACGACGCCGCCGCGGCCGGGAAACTGCAGCTCCACGTCCGGATCGACGAACGCGGCGCGGCGTTCCTGGCCCTCGGCATCGCCGCACGCACCGGCCGCCCGGTGGCCGTGCTCTGCACGTCCGGCACCGCGGCCGCGAACTTCCACCCGGCGGTCCTGGAGGCCGACCGGGCCGGTGTCCCGCTGATCGTGCTGACCGCCGACCGGCCGCCCGAGCTGCGGGCCGCGGGCGCGTCGCAGGTCATCGACCAGCACCAGCTCTACGGCGACGCCGTCCGCTACTTCGACGAGCTGGCCGTCGCCGAACGGCGGGCCGGGCAGAACTCGTACTGGCGCAGCCAGATCTGCCGGGCCTGGAACGCCGCCTACGGCGAGTGGCGCTGCGGGCCGGTGCACCTGAACATCCCGTTCCGCGAGCCGCTCGTGCCGGATCTCGACGACGACGGCGAGTGGTACGAATCACTCGACGGCCGCGCCGACGGGTCCCGCTGGACCGAGCTGCCGGACTTCGGCGCGCTGCCGTCGTTCGTGGTGCCCTCGGCCCGCCACGGCCTGGTCATCGCGTGCGACACCGGCGTCCAGGCGGCCAGCGAGTGGGCCGAGCAGCACGGCTGGCCGGTCGTGTCGGAGACCGGCGGTCTCGGGCTGTCCGGCGGCACGGCGATCTCGTCCGGGGCGTGGCTGCTCGGCGTCGAGGAGTTCATCGGGCGGCACATGCCCGAGCAGGTGCTCTGCCTCGGCCGCCCGACGGTGTTCCGGCAGATCCAGAAGGTGCTCTCGGACGCCTCGGTCGAGGTCCTGCTGGTGCGCCCGGACTCGGACTGGCCTGCGCCGGCGCACAACGTCCGGCAGGTCGGGCAGTGGTTCGACGAGCCGACCAAGCCCGCCGACCCGGAGTGGCTGGCCAGCTGGCGCCGCGCCGACGCGGCGGCCGCCGCGGCCGTCGCGGATACCCTGGCCGGGGAACCGTGGCCGAGCGGGCTGCGCGTCGCGACCGAGCTGGTCGACGCGCTGCCGCCGGACTCGCTGCTGGTCGTGGGCTCGTCCAACCCGACCCGCGACGTCGCGCTGGCCGGCCGCCTGCGCCCGGACGTGCTGGTGCACCGCAACCGCGGGGTGGCGGGCATCGACGGCACGGTCTCGACCGCCATCGGCGCCGCGTACGTCCACCGCGGGCCGTCGTACGCGCTGCTGGGCGACCTGACGTTCCTGCACGACGCGTCCGGGCTGCTGACCGGGCCCGCCGAGCAGCGTCCCGACCTGACGATCGTGGTCCTCAACGACGACGGCGGCGGCATCTTCTCGCTGCTGGAGCAGGGTGCGCCCGAGCACGCGGCGAGCTTCGAGCGCGTCTTCGGCACCCCGCACGGCGCCGACCTGGGCGCGCTGTGCGCCGGCTACCGCGTCCCGCACGTCGTCGCCGGGACGCTGACGGAGTTCCGGGCCGCGCTGCGGCCGGAACCGGGGTTGCGGGTCGTCGAGGTGCGGGTGGACCGGTCCCGGCACCGGGACCTGCACGCCCGGCTGCGGGCGGCGGTGTCCTCGGCGGTCTCCGCGGCCTGACGTCAACCGCTTTCCGGGTGGAATCCCAGAAAGCAAGAAACCTCCCTTCGGCTGTTCCTGCCTTCGCCTGGCCTGGCTACGTTCGAGCGCGCTGCTTCCACTCCTTTGGAGGAATTCGAATGCGTGCAAGAACGCGCACCGGCCTCGGTGCGCTCGCGGCCGGCGTCGTTTCGGTGCTGCTCGCCGGCACCGCGAGCGCGGCGCCGTCGCCCGGCGCCCCCGGCGTCGGCGACCCCTACTACCCGAACGCCGGCAACGGCGGCACGGACGTCCTGCACTACGACATCCGCCTGACCTACCAGCCCGCGACCGACCTGCTGTCGGGCACCACCACGCTGCTGCTCACCGCGACGCAGGACCTTTCGCGGTTCGACCTCGACTTCGCGCTGAAGGCCTCCAGCGTGCGGGTGAACAACCGGCCCGCGCAGTTCACGAACCAGACCGGCAACGGCGAGCTGGTCGTCACGCCGGCCCAGCCGCTGCTCAAGGGCCAGACCGCGACGGTCGTCGTCGCCTACTCGGACACGCCGTCGACCGAGAAGGTCGACGGCCTCAACGCGTGGAAGAAGGGCGCCTTCGGCGCGCTGGGCATCGACGAGCCGCAGAGCTCGGCGTGGTGGTTCCCGGCCAACGACCACCCGACCGACAAGGCGACCTACGACGTCTCGATCGAGGCGCCGGACGACACCGTCGCCATCTCCAACGGCACCCTCGTCCGCAAGACGAAGCAGCGCGCCGGCTGGACCCGCTGGAACTGGCGCAGCACCAAGCCGCAGGCGACGTACCTCACGTCGTTCATCGTCGGCAAGTACGAGGTCGTCGAGTCGACCACGCCGGACGGCAAGCCGTTCGTCACCGCCTACGGCGCCGACCTCGGCGACTCGCTGTACGCGGCGAAGGCCAGCGTCGAGCGGACCCCGGAGATCAACGAGTTCCTCGGCACGCAGTTCGGGCCGTACCCGTTCGAGGCCGAAGGCGGCGTGGTCACCAGCGGCATCACGTTCTCGCTGGAGAACCAGACCCGGCCGACCTACGGCGCCCGCAACTTCCGTGCCGGCTCGAACACGACGCTGATCGCGCACGAGAACGCGCACCAGTGGTTCGGCGACAGCGTCTCGCTCGGGCGCTGGAGCGACATCTGGCTGAACGAGGGCTTCGCGTCGTACGCGGAGTGGCTGTGGTCGGAGCACGAGGGCGAGGGCTCGGTCGCCGAGCTGGCGCAGTACACGTACGACTCGAACCCGGCGGACGCGCCCCTGTGGAAGCTCGTCCCGGCCGACGTCGGCCCGGACAACCAGTTCGACAACGCGGTGTACGACCGCGGCGCGCTGACGCTGCAGGCGCTGCGGACCGCCGTCGGCGACGACGCGTTCTTCACCATCCTGAAGACGTGGCACGCCCAGAAGGCGGGCAAGGACGCCCGGATCCAGGAGTTCATCGCGCTGGCGGAGAAGATCTCGGGCAAGCCGCTGCACGACCTGTTCCAGACCTGGCTGTACACGGCGGGCAAGCCCGCGGTGGGCCCGAACGGCGCGGCCGTCACCGCGCGGTTCGCGGCTCCGGCGAAGCCGAAGTCGTACGACCAGATCCAGGCGAACCACCGGTTCCTCGCCGCGGAGCACGCGGGATAGCGAGGACCGCTACGCTCGCGGCGTGAGCACGAGAGGTGAGCGGGCGAGGCGCGCCGGGTGGTGGATCACCCTCGGCGTCGCCTCGCTCCTCACCGTGATGTGCGTGTGCCTGCTGTTCGCGGCCATCCGCAACGACAACGCGATCGAAGCCCAGCTCGGCACGGCAACGGCCACGGTGGACTCGGTGGCGTTCGACCGCACGATCATCCACTTCGAGACACCGGACGGCATCGTCCACAGCCCGGCGAACGGAGTGCTGTACCCGGACGGGCTGGCGGCGGGCCAGCTGGTTCGCATCGAGTACGACGCGTCGGACCCGGAACTGGCCAGGGTGGCCGGGCGGTCGGCGGTTTTGACGTTGCTGCCGCTGGGGAGTTTCGTGTTCTTCACCTGGCTGGTGGCTGGGCCTGCGTTGTGGTGGATACGGCGGCAGGCCAAGCGGGCTGCTTCGGTTTGAGGTTGCGGCTTGAGGGTTGTCTTCCGCTCCTCGTCTTCGATTGTTCAACACCGGAGAGCCGGCCTCAAGGGCGCCTTCGGCGTCGCTTCGCGATGAGCTTCGCTCACCCTTGACCCCGGCTCTCCGGTGCTGACTGCGGCGGGGACGAGGGGCGGGGGAGGTGTAGGGCGGTCAGCGGGGGCCGGCTCAGCCCGCTTTCTCCAGCCGGCGTATCCCTGGCGCAGCAGGCGGTACCCCAGCTCCGCCTCGCCCTTGCCATGCGGCCGCAGCAGCCACCACCCCACGAAGTCCTCTCCGCGAAGCCCATCCATAAGCCGAACCCGGCCGCCGTGCGTGGGCGCGGATACCTCCGCCCGGGTCCGGGACCGCGCCACCCGCGCGACGGATCAGCCTGCCGTCTCCTGCCACCAGCCCAGCACTTCGTCGGCCACTCCCGGTGCCGCCACCAGCAGGCCGTCGGTCGGCAACGCCGTGTCCTCGCCGTGCCGGTCCAGCACCACCGCGCCCGCCTCGATGGCCATTGCCACCGACCCGGCCACGTCCCACTCGTGGTAGCTGTGCAGCACCGCCGCCGCTGCGTGGCCGAGTGCCACCTGGGCGATCGACAATGCCGCCGATCCCAGCACGCGCACTCCCGCGTGGGCCGCCGCCGCTCGCTCGATGAAGCCGCCCATGCCCGGCCAGGGGCCTCGGCGGGCGAACTCCGTGCACACCAGGGCTCCCGCCGTTACGCCGCGGTCCGTGAGCCGGACCGGCTTGCCGTTCGCGCGGGCTCCGCGGCCGCGTGCTGCCGCGTAGATCTGGGCGCGGTACGGGTCCGCCACCACGCCCACCACCGGTCCGGACGCGTCCACCAGCGCCAGGCTGTAGGCGCACCACGGTACGCCCGCCACGTAGTTCGCCGTGCCGTCGACCGAGTCCACCACCCAGCGGTACTCGGCGACGTCCGCGCCGTGGTCGGCGCCGAACTCGTGGCCCACCACCGGGATGCCCGGGAACTCCGCGGTCAGCACGCGCCGCGTGTGCCGCTCGAGGATCCGGTCGGTGTCGGTGACCCAGTCGAACGGCGAGTCCAGCGTGGCAGGGTGCGCGCCGCGGCCGGCGGTCGCGGTGATCACGTCGGTGGCGTCGTTGGCCAGCCGTCCGGCCACTTCGAGCGCCCTCGACAGCAGGCCGGGCTCGACGGGCCGCGGCGGCCGGGAGGACAAGAGGGTCATGCCTGCTTAGTCTGGGCCCCGCTGGTTTCCGGGACACGACCTTGAGATGACATCTTCGAACGGCCGAAGTGTTCGGACACCGTTGGCCGGAGTGTCACGAGGCCGCCAGGATCGGCTGCCATCGTCCTGGACGTGCGAGTCGCCATCGTCACCGAAAGTTTCCTGCCCCAGGTGAACGGCGTGACCAACTCCGTCCTGCGGGTCGTCGAGCACCTGCGCGAACGCGCGCACGACGTGCTGGTCATCGCGCCCGGCCCCGGCCCGGACAGCTACCGCGGCGCCCCGGTCGTGCGCATTCCCGCGCTCGACGTCCCCGGTGTCAGCTCCCTGCCGATCGGCCTGCCCACGCGCACGGTGCTGAACGCGCTCACCGCGTTCGGCCCGGACGTCGTGCACCTGGCGTCGCCGTTCGTCGTCGGCGCCCGCGGCCTCGCCGCCGCGAGACGGCTGCGCGTCCCCGCGATCGCCGTCTACCAGACCGACATCGCCGGGTTCGCCGCCGCGTACGGCTTCGGCCTCGCCGCCCGCGCCGCGTGGCGCTGGGTGCGGCGGCTGCACTCGCGTGCCGACCGGACCCTCGCGCCGTCCAGCGACTCGGTCGAGCAGCTGCGGCTCCACGGTGTCCCGCGGGTGCACCGCTGGGCCCGCGGCGTCGACATCGACCGGTTCTCCCCGGCACACGCCGACCCGGCGCTGCGGGCCGAGCTGGCGCCGGACGGCGAGCTGCTCGTCGGGTTCGTCGGCAGGCTGGCGCCGGAGAAGGAGGTCGACCGGCTCGCCGCGCTGGCCGGGCTGCCGGGGATCCGCGTGGTCGTCGTCGGCGACGGGCCCGAACTCGAAAGCCTGAAGCAGCAGCTGCCCGGCGCGGCGTTCCTCGGCGCGAAGTACGGCGAAGAGCTTTCGACGGCGTACGCGAGCCTCGACGTCTTCGTCCACACCGGACCGCACGAGACGTTCTGCCAGGCGGTGCAGGAGGCGATGGCGTCCGGGCTGCCCGTGCTGGCGCCGGACGCGGGTGGTCCCAAGGACCTCGTGCTGCCCGGCCGCACCGGCTACCTGCTGCCCGCGGACCGCGCGCGGTTCGGCCCGGCGCTGGTCGCGAAGGTCGACGCCCTGCGCGACGCCGCGTTGCGCGCGAGGCTCGGCGAGA
Organism: Amycolatopsis melonis; assembly: GCF_040064235.1. Classification (NCBI taxonomy): domain Bacteria; kingdom Bacillati; phylum Actinomycetota; class Actinomycetes; order Pseudonocardiales; family Pseudonocardiaceae; genus Amycolatopsis; species Amycolatopsis melonis. The sequence continues at coordinate 287,549 of NZ_JBDZYD010000011.1, read as the reverse complement.
AGGCGCGCAAGGTCGTGCTCGGCCGCACCTGGCCCGCCGTCTGCCACGAGCTGGTGGGGCACTACGAAGCCGTGCAGGGCCGGGCCGCCCGCGCGGCCTGACGATGCACATCGTCCAGCTCGCGAACTTCTACGGGCCGCGCTCGGGCGGCCTGCGCACGGCGCTGCACCACCTCGGCGCCGGTTACGTCGCCAGCGGGCACGAAGTGACGCTCGTGGTGCCCGGCACGCGGTACGCCGACGAAGTCCTGCCGACCGGCGTACGCCGCTTTTCCTTGCCTGCGCCCAAAATCCCGGGCACCGGTGGTTACCGGGCCGTCGACCCGCACCGCGTCCGCGCGGTGCTGCGGAAGCTGGCGCCGGACCGCCTGGAGGTGTCTGACCGGCTGACACTGCGCGGCATGGGCGGCTGGGCGCGGCGCCACGGCGTCCCCAGCACGGTGATCTCCCACGAGCGCCTGGACCGGCTGCTGGAGCAGTTCCTGCTGCCGGGGCCGCTGGCGCGCCGCGTCGCCGACGTCGCGAACCGCCGGATGGCCGCGAGCTACGACACGGTCGTCTGCACGACGGCGTTCGCGCGCGCGGAGTTCGACCGGATCGCGGCGCCGAACGTCCGGCGGGTCCCGCTCGGCGTCGACCTCACGACGTTCCGTCCCGCGCTGCGCGACGACGGCAGGCGCGCCGAACTGGCCGGGGGAGCGGACGCGCTGATCGTCCACTGTGGACGTCTGTCGCCGGAGAAGCACGTGGAGCGCAGCGTGGACACCGTCGCCGCGCTGACCGAGGCGGGCGCGAAGGTGCGGCTGGTCGTGGCAGGCGACGGCCCGCGGCGCCGGGCACTCGAGCGCCGGGCTCGCGGCCTGCCGGTCACCTTCCTCGGGTTCCTGTCCGGCCGCGGCGAGGTCGCGCGGCTGCTGGCCAGCGCGGACGTCTCCCTCGCGCCCGGTCCGCACGAGACGTTCGGCCTGGCGGCCCTGGAGGCGCTCGCGTCCGGGACGCCGGTGGTGGTGTCGGCCTCCTCGGCGCTGCGGGAGATCGTCCGGCCGGGGTGCGGCGCGGCGGTCGACGACCACGCGCCCGCCTTCGCGCGGGCCGTGACCGAGCTGCTGGACAGCCCCGAGGAGGCCCGGCGGGCCGCGGCGCGGGCGCGCGCGGAGGAGTTCACCTGGCCCGCGGCGGTCGCCGGGATGCTCGCCACCCACGGCTGAGTCCGCTTTGCCCGTTCTGTACGTCATTTGTACACGGGCTGGTCAAGATCGACTTCTCGACGCGAGAAGGGGGCTTTCCGTGGAGTTCGTGGTGCTCGGCCCGCTCACCCTGGTGTCCGGCGCGCGGGCGGCGCCGGTGCCCGGACGGCTGCGGCGCATCCTGCTCGGCGTGCTGCTGGCCGACGCCAACCACTTCGTCCGGGCCGACGTCCTGGCCGACGCGCTGTGGGACGGCGATCCCGACCGGCGGGCGGCCCGCAAGCTGCACTGGCACGTCCACAAGCTGCGGTCCGTGCTGCCCGAGCGCGAGCGGCTGGACTACGGGCACGGCGGCTACCGGCTCGTCGTCCGGCCGGGCGAACTCGACGCCGAACGGTTCGAAGCACTCGCCGGGCAGGCGGCGGGGGAGCCGCGGCCCGCCGAACGGACCGCGCTGATCCGCGAGGCACTCGGGTTGTGGCACGGCACGCCGTACGGCGGCTTGGACGTCCCGGTACTGGCCGACGAGGCACTGCGGCTGTCCGAGCGCCGCCTGGTCCTGCTCGAACAGCTGCACCAGGCCGAACTCGACCTCGGCAGGCACGCCGCCGTGGTCGCCGAGCTGACCGGGCTGGTGCGGCGGTATCCGCTGCGCGAGCGGCTGCACTACCTGCTCATGGTGGCGCTGACGCTGGACGGGCGGCGGGCGGAGGCACTGGACGCCTACCGCGGTGCCCGCCGGGTGCTGGTCCGGCAGCTCGGCCTGGAGCCGGGCCGCGCGCTGCGCGACCTCGAACGCCGGATCCTGGCGGACGGGCCCGTGGCCGTGGCGACGGGCCCGTCCGGGGAGATCAGATGACGCGCAGGTAGAGGTACACGTGCGAGCCGGCGTGGGTCTTGTTGAACTCCTTCTTCGTGCCCTCGCCGCCGGCGCGGACGGTGCCGAAGTTGGTGCCGTCGCCCCAGGCGCCGTAGACCTCGGCGGCCTTGCCGTCGGCGTCGGTGTCCTTGACCCAGCCCTGGACCGCGACCTTGCCGCTGGTGCAGGTGATCGTCCACGCGGCGGAGCCACCGCCGACCGAGGGGTCGAACTTGTCGCCACAGGTGCCCTGGATCGTCACCACACCGTCGGTGCCCGCCAGCGCCGGGGCCGAGCTGATCAGGGAACCACCGACGACGGCGCCGGCCAGCGCGGCCACGGCCGCCGCCTTCTTGACGAAGCTCATCTCGTAGTGCCTTTCTCGGGGTTCGGCGGGCTGTCCGACCGCCGTGGGAAAGACACTGCCGAGGGCGGCTTTGCTGTTACTTTGCTACGGCTTTGCTTTCGGTTTGCCGACCCGGCCCACCTCGCCGCACGCGCGCGCCCTGAGGTGTCTAGATTCGGGTCATGTCACGCGCAAGCCTGGACAAGGACCCGCACGAAGTCGCCGCGATGTTCGACGGCGTCGCGTCCGGGTACGACCGGGCGAACTCGTTCATGACCTTCGGCTTCGACCGGCGCTGGCGCACCACCACCGCCCGCGTCCTCGACGCCCGCCGCGGCGAGAAGGTCCTGGACCTCGCCGCCGGCACCGGGGTGTCGACCGTCGAGTACGCCCGCGGCGGCGCCTGGTGCCTGGCCGCGGACTTCTCCTTCGGCATGCTGCGCGCGGGCAAGCACCGGAACGTGCCGATGGTGGCGGCCGACGCGCTCCACCTGCCGTTCGCCGACGAGAGCTTCGACGCCGTGACGATCTCCCTCGCCCTGCGCAACTTCGTCGACCCGAAGGCCGCGCTCACCGAGATCGCCCGCGTGGTCAAGCCGGGCGGCCGCCTGGTGATCTGCGAGGTGTCGACGCCGCCGTTCGCGCCCATCCGGTTCGTCCACCGGAAGTTCGTCCTGCGCCTGCTGACCTGGGTCGGCAGCCGCACGTCGTCGAACCCCGAGGCGTACCAGTACCTGGCCGAATCCATGCTGACCTGGCCCGACCAGCGCACCCTCGGCGAGATCATCGCGAGCGCGGGCTGGACCGACGTCGAGTGGTTGAACCTCACATTCGGGGTCGTGGCGATCCACCGGGCGCGCAAGCCCGCATAAACTCGCGGCCATGAGCCGTCGTACCGCAGACCAGGACGCCGAAGTCATCGTCGTCGGCGCCGGACCCGCGGGGTCCACCGTGGCCACGTACCTGGCACGCGCGGGCGTCGACGTCCTGCTGCTGGAGAAGACCGAGTTCCCCCGCGAGAAGGTCTGCGGCGACGGCCTGACCCCGCGCGGCGTCAAGCAGCTCATCGACCTGGGCATCGACACGAGCGAGGACGCGGGCTGGGTGCACAGCCGCGGCCTGCGGATCCTCACCGGCGACCTGACGCTGGAACTCGACTGGCCGGACCTGACCAGCTACCCGCCGTACGGCGTCTCCCGCACGCGTCACGACTTCGACGACATGCTCGCGAAGCTCGCCGTGAAGGCCGGCGCGCGGCTGTACGAGCGCACGACGGTCACCGGCGCGATCACCAGCCCGGCCGGGCGCGTCGTCGGCGTCGAGGCGAAGGTCGGGCCGGAGAAGACACCGGTGCACTACCGCGCGCCGCTGGTCCTGGCCTGCGACGGCGTGTCCGCGCGGCTGGCGCTGAGCGTCGGGATCCAGAAGAACGAGAAGCGCCCGATGGGCGTCGCGGTGCGTCAGTACTACAAGAGCCCGCGGCACGACGACCCGTTCATCGAGGGTCATCTGGAGCTGTGGGACCGCTCGGATCCGCGGAACCCGAAGCTGCTGCCGGGCTACGGCTGGGCGTTCCCGCTCGGCGACGGCACGGTGAACGTCGGCCTCGGCATGCTGTCGACGTCGGCGTCGTTCCGGAACACCGACTACCGCGCGCTGCTGCGCCAGTGGCTCGACGGGACGCCCGAGGAGTGGGGCTACCGCGAGGAGAACGCGATCGGCAAGGTCGGCGGCGCGGGCCTGCCGATGGGCTTCAACCGCACCCCGCACTACCGCGACGGCCTCCTGCTGCTCGGCGACGCGGGCGGCATGGTGAGCCCGTTCAACGGCGAAGGCATCTCGGCGGCGATGGAGTCCGCGCAGATCGCGGCGGAGGTCGTCGTCCAGGCGTTGGCCCGCCGCGAAGGCCCTTCGCGGGAACGCGCTCTCGAGGCGTACCCGCGGGCCGTTGGCGAGCTGATGGGCGGGTACTACGCGCTGGGCAACGTCTTCGCGAAGATCATCGGCAAGCCGAAGATCATGCACGCGTGCACGAAGTACGGGCTGCGCATCAACAAGCTCCTGCCGCTGGTCTACAAGGGCCTGTCGGGCTGCTACGACGCCAAGGGCGGCGACGGCGTCGACCGCCTCATCGCGGCGCTGGCGAAGGTCACGCCGAGCCCGCGCTGACCCGGCTCTTGCGCGCGCGGACACACGAGTGGCCCAGCAAGTTGGCCGTGCGGTCAGTGGGATAGCTCACACCGCGATGTCCGGTTTGTCCCGCCGGAACTGGATCTTGTGACGCCTTAGCGCAGGTCGCGCGGGCGCCGTGGCTCGCGCGTGACAACGATGGCGCCAGAACTTAGGCGACCCTTATAACACGGGGTACTAGGGACAAGAGTGTGAGTCGCGTCCTAGACTCCCCCCATGCTTTGTGAATCGCTTCACATCCGCGACGAGTGGCTTGTGAACTATTTCACAAGCGGCTCACGGTCCAGCCACGGGCCGTAAGGAGACCCTGACCCTCGGCGGTGTGACCCAGGTCCCTTAGGGTGCCGACGAGGCCCAGCGGTTCCCCACCACAAGCACAACCGCAGCGGCGCGGAAAGGATGGCGAAGACCCCGTGCTGACGTTGCTGACCCGAACCGACACGGTGCAGCTGGCGCAAGAGGCCCCGAGCCTGAAGCCCTACCTGCCCCTGGTCCTGTTGTTCGTGCTGGCATTGGCGTTCGCCGTGCTGTCGGTCCTGCTGGGCCCGCTCGTCGGCCCCAGCCGGTACAACAAGGCCAAGCTCTCCGCCTACGAGTGCGGCATCGAACCGTCGCCGCAGCCGCTCGTCGGCGCCGGGCGGATGCCGGTGGCCTACTACATCACCGCGATGCTGTTCATCCTGTTCGACATCGAGATGGTCTTCCTCTACCCGTTCGCCGTGCAGGCGAACGCGCTGGGCACGTTCGGCCTGGTGGAGATCCTGCTGTTCATCGCGACGGTCGGCTTCGCGTACGCCTACGTGTGGCGGCGCGGCGGCCTGGATTGGAACTAGACCCATGGGCCTGGAAGAGAAACTCCCCAACGGCATCCTGCTGGCCAGCCTCGAAGGCCTCGTCAACTGGGCGCGCAAGAACTCGCTGTGGCCCGCCACCTTCGGTCTCGCCTGCTGCGCGATCGAGATGATGACGGTCGGCGGTTCCCGCTACGATATCGCCCGGTTCGGCATGGAACGCTTCAGCGCGACGCCGCGGCAGGCCGACCTGATGATCGTCGCCGGCCGCGTCACGCAGAAGATGGCCCCGGTCCTGCGCCAGATCTACGACCAGATGGCCGAGCCGCGCTGGGTGCTCGCCATGGGTGTCTGCGCCTCCTCCGGCGGCATGTTCAACAACTACGCCGTGGTCCAGGGTGTCGACCACATCGTCCCGGTCGACATGTACCTGCCCGGCTGCCCGCCGCGCCCGGAAATGCTGCTGGACGCGATCCTCAAGCTGCACGCCAAGATCCAGGACGAGCCGATCAACGCCCGCCGCGCCGCGCTGCGCGCCGCCAGCGGGGCCCGCACCGAGCTCGTCCCGTCGTCGATCAAGTACGCGAAGAAGTAGGGCGATGAGCGAGAAACCAGAGACCGGCGGCGAGCAGTCCAGCGCCGAGCGCCCGGAAACCGGCCTCACGGCACAGGGGCAGGGCTCGGCCGAAGCCGTCGTCACGGGCCGCGAACGCCGCGGCATGTTCGGCGTCCAGGGCACCGGCGACACCTCCGGCTACGGCGGCGTCCGGCTCCCGGCGTACAGCCCGCCCCCGGCCGAGCGGCCGTACGGCGGCTGGTTCGACCAGTTCGCGGACGAGTTCTACGCGGCGCTGTCGGACAACAAGATCCCGGCCGAAGCGATCCTGCAGACGACGGTCGACCGCGGCGAGATCACCTTCTACGTCGCCCGCGAGCACCTGCCCGCGATCGCGAAGGTGCTGCGCGACGACGGCGGCCTCCGGTTCGAGCTGCTGTCCTCGGTGTCCGGTGTGGACTACGGCGTCGACGTCCCGCAGCGGCTGCACGCGGTCTACCACTTCACGTCCCTGACCTACCGCCGCCGGATCCGCCTGGAGGTCACCCTCGACGTCGAGGACGCGCACGTGCCGTCGCTGGTCGGGATCTACCCGACCGCCGACTGGCAGGAGCGCGAGGCCTGGGACATGTTCGGCATCGTCTTCGACGGCCACCCGGCCTTGACCCGCATCCTCATGCCGGACGACTGGGACGGCCACCCCCAGCGCAAGGACTACCCGCTCGGCGGGATCCCGGTCGAATACAAGGGCGCGGAGATCCCGCCGCCGGACCAGCGGAGGTCGTACTCGTGAGCACCGAGAACCTTTCCGACGTCACCACCGGAACGGACACGAGCACCGAGGGCTCGGACAGCGCGAACTACGCCGACTCCCGCGACACCACCGAAGGCCGCGTCTACACGGTCTCCGGCGGGGACTGGGACGACGTCATCGCCGACGCCCAGCACGACGAGCGCATGGTCATCAACATGGGCCCGCAGCACCCGTCGACGCACGGCGTGCTCCGGCTCGTGCTGGAGATGGAGGGCGAGACCGTCACGCAGCTGCGGTCGGTCATCGGCTACCTGCACACCGGCATCGAGAAGAACTGCGAGTACCGGACCTGGACCCAGGGCGTCACGTTCGTGACGCGCATGGACTACCTGGCTCCGCTGTCCACGGAGATGGCGTACTGCCTCGCGGTCGAGAAGCTGCTGCGCATCGAGGCGCCGCGCCGCGCGCAGCTGCTGCGGGTGATGCTGCTGGAGATCAACCGGATCGGCTCGCACCTGGTCTACATCGCCACCGGCGGCATGGAGCTGGGCGCCACCACCGCGATGACGCTGGGCTTCCGCGAGCGCGAAGAGGTGCTGCACCTGCTGGAGCACCTGACCGGCCTGCGGATGAACCACGCGTTCATCCGCCCCGGCGGACTCGCGCAGGACATGCCGTCCGACTACGTCGAGGTCGTCAAGGCGTTCATCAAGACGATGAAGGAACGCCTTCCGCTGTACGACAAGCTGTTCACCGGCCAGCCGATCTGGCGCAACCGGCTCAAGGGCGTCGGCTACCTGCCGGTGGACGCGTGCCTCGCGCTCGGCGTCACCGGCCCGGTGCTGCGGTCCGCGGGCCTGCCGTGGGACCTGCGCAAGACCGAGCCGTACTCCTGCTACGACGAGTTCGACTTCGACGTCCCGGTCGACAACGGCGCCGACTGCTGGTCGCGCTACCTGATCCGGGTGCACGAGATGCACGAGAGCCTCAAGATCATCGAGCAGTGCCTCGAGAAGCTCGAGCCGGGCCCGGTCATGGTCGAGGACAAGAAGATCGCCTGGCCCGCGCAGCTGTCCATCGGCAGCGACGGCATGGGCAACTCGCTCGAGCACGTCAAGAAGATCATGGGCCAGTCCATGGAGTCCCTGATCCACCACTTCAAGCTGGTCACCGAGGGCTTCAAGGTCCCGCCGGGCCAGGTCTACGTGCCGGTCGAGTCGCCGCGCGGCGAGCTGGGCGCGCACCTGGTCTCCGACGGCGGCACCCGGCCGCTGCGGGTCCACGTGCGCGAACCGAGCTTCGTGAACCTGCAGTCGATGCCCGCAATGGCCGAAGGCGGCCTGGTCGCGGACGTGATCGCCGCGATCGCCTCGATCGACCCCGTCATGGGGGGAGTGGACCGATGACCACAGCAGTTCCCGAGCCGGGCCCGAACTACTCCGCGACGACGCACGCCGCGGCCGGGTCCGACACCGACGTCGTCGCCATCGCGCCGGACCCCGAAGTCGCCGCCGGCATCGTCACCGAGACGCCGCTGGAAGACATCTTCGACGCGGACATCCACGCGAAGGCGCAGGAGATCATCGCCCGCTACCCGATGTCCCGCTCGGCGCTGCTGCCGATGCTGCACCTGGTGCAGTCGGTGCAGGGCTACGTCAGCCAGGAGGGCATCGCGTTCTGCGCGAAGCAGCTCGACCTGTCCGACGCCGAGGTCAGCGCGGTCGCGACGTTCTACACGATGTACAAGCGCAAGCCGTGCGGCGAGCACCTCGTGAGCGTCTGCACCAACACGCTGTGCGCGGCCATGGGCGGCGACGCGATCTACAAGCGGCTCCAGACGCACCTCGGCTCCGAGGAGAACCCGCTGGGGCACAACGAAACCGCGGGCACGCCGAACGAGCCGGGCTCGATCACCCTCGAGCACGCCGAGTGCCTCGCGGCGTGCGACCTCGCGCCGGTCATCCAGGTCAACTACGAGTACTTCGACAACCAGACCGAGGAGAAGGCCGTCGCGCTGGTCGACGCGCTGATGGCGGGCAAGAAGCCGAACCCGACGCGCGGGGCGCCGCTGACGAACTTCAAGGGCGCCGAACTGCAGCTCGCCGGGTTCTTCCCGGAGGACGAGGCGGCCTACCGCCGCGACGTCGACGGCCCGTCGCAGGCCGTCGAGACGTTGCGGGGCGCGAAGCTCGCGCAGGAGCGCGGCTGGGTCGCCCCGGCCGCGAAGGATGTCCCGCTTCCCGAAGTGGAGAAGAAGTAATGGCCGATCCCATTACCCCCGTCCTCACGAAGCGCTGGCTGTCGCCGAACTCCTGGCAGATCGGCCAGTACGAGGCCCTCGAGGGCTACACGGCCATCCGCAAGGCACTGGCCGGGACGCCGGAGCAGCTCGTCCAGCTGATCAAGGACTCGGGACTGCGCGGCCGCGGCGGCGCGGGCTTCCCGGCAGGCATCAAGTGGTCGTTCATGCCGCCGAACTTCGACAAGCCGCACTACCTGGTGATCAACGCCGACGAGGGCGAACCCGGGACGTGCAAGGACATCCCGCTGATGATGGCGGACCCGCACTCGCTCATCGAGGGCTGCATCATCGCCTCGTACGCGATGCGGTCCAACCACTGCTTCATCTACGTCCGCGGCGAGGCGCTGCACTGCATCCGCCGTCTCAACGCGGCCGTGCGTGAAGCCGAGGCGGCGGGCTACCTCGGCGAGAACATCCTCGGCTCCGGCTTCGACCTCAAGATCACCGTCCACGCGGGAGCGGGCGCGTACATCTGCGGTGAGGAAACCGCGCTGCTGGACTCGCTCGAAGGCCGCCGCGGCCAGCCGCGGCTCAAGCCGCCGTTCCCCGCGGCCGCCGGTCTCTACGCGGCGCCGACCACGGTGAACAACGTCGAGACCATCGCCAGCGCGCCCTACATCGTCAACGCCGGTTCCAGCTGGTTCCGCGAGATGGGCCGCGAGAAGTCGCCCGGCCCGAAGATCTACTCGATCTCCGGCCACGTCGAGAAGCCCGGCCAGTACGAGTGCCCGCTCGGCACGACGCTGCGCGAGCTGCTGGACATGGCGGGCGGCATGAAGGACGGCATCCCGCTCAAGTTCTGGACCCCCGGCGGCTCGTCCACCCCGATGTTCACCGCCGAGCACCTCGACGTTCCCCTGGACTTCGAGGGCGCGGCGGAAGCCGGGTCGATGCTGGGCACCACCGCCGTCCAGGTCTTCAACGAGACCGTCTCGGTGCCGTGGGCCGTGATGAAGTGGACCCAGTTCTACGAGCACGAGTCCTGCGGCAAGTGCACGCCGTGCCGCGAAGGCACGTACTGGCTGGCGCAGATCCTCGAGCGGATGGTCGAGGGCCACGGCACCGAGGAGGACATCGACACCCTCCTCGACGTCTGCGACAACATCCTCGGCCGGTCGTTCTGCGCACTCGGCGACGGCGCGGTGTCGCCCATCCAGAGCGGCATCAAGTACTTCCGGGACGAGTTCCTGGCCCTGTGTGAAGCGAACAAGCGCGAACTGGTGGGAGCGCAGGCATCATGACGATCGCCCCCGACAAGCCCGAGACCACCGAGACGCCGGTCCCCGAAGGCCACGTCAAGCTGGTCATCGACGGCGAAGAGGTCATCGCCCCCAAGGGCGAGCTCCTCATCCGCACCGCCGAACGGCTCGGCACGGTCATCCCGCGGTTCTGCGACCACCCCCTCCTCGACCCGGCGGGCGCCTGCCGCCAGTGCCTGGTCGAGGTCGAGATGGGCGGCAGGCCGATGCCGAAGCCGCAGGCGTCCTGCACCATGACCGTCGCCGACGGCATGGTCGTCAAGACGCAGCTGACGTCGCCGGTCGCGGACAAGGCCCAGCAGGGTGTGATGGAGCTGCTGCTCATCAACCACCCGCTGGACTGCCCGATCTGCGACAAGGGCGGCGAGTGCCCGCTGCAGAACCAGGCCATGGCGCACGGCCGCGCGGAGTCGCGGTTCGTCGACACCAAGCGGACGTTCCCGAAGCCGCTGCCGATCTCCACGCAGGTGCTGCTGGACCGCGAACGCTGCGTGCTCTGCCAGCGCTGCACCCGGTTCTCCCGCGAGATCGCCGGCGACCCGTTCATCGAGCTGCTCGAACGCGGCGCCCACCAGCAGATCGGCACCGCCGAGACGGCGGACGTCCTGGCCCTCGCATCCCTCCCGGCAGGATTGGATGCCTCCTCGGCGGAAAAGCTTGCCTCGTCGGGCGGCCAGCCGTTCCAGTCCTACTTCTCCGGCAACGTCATCCAGATCTGCCCGGTCGGCGCGCTGACCAGCGCGGCCTACCGGTTCCGGTCGCGGCCGTTCGACCTGGTGTCCTCGCCGAGCGTGTGCGAGCACTGCTCGTCCGGCTGCGCCGAGCGGACCGACTTCCGCCGCGGCAAGGTCATGCGCAAGCTGGCAGGCGACGACCCCGAGGTCAACGAGGAGTGGATCTGCGACAAGGGCCGGTTCGCCTTCCGCTACACCACGGCCGAGGACCGCATCCGGCGTCCGCTGGTCCGCAACCGCGAGACCGGTGAGCTGGAAGAGGCGTCCTGGACCGACGCGCTGCGCGTCGCGGCGCAGGGTCTGCTGGAAGCCCGGTCGAACGGCGGCGTCGGTGTCCTGCCCGGGGGACGGCTGACCGTCGAGGACGCCTACGCGTACTCGAAGTTCGCCCGTGTCGCCCTGCAGACCAACGACGTCGACTTCCGTGCCCGCCCGCACTCGGCCGAGGAGCTGGCGTTCCTCACCTCGCACGTCGTGGGCACGACGCCGGACTCCGGCGTCACCTTCCGCGAAATCGAACGGGCCAGCACGGTCCTGTGCGTCGCGTTCGAGCCCGAGGACGAGGCGCCGATCGTGTTCCTGCGGCTGCGCAAGGCCGCCCGCAAGAACCGCACCCGGGTCGTCCACTTGGGACAGTGGACGACGTCGTCGGTGCGCAAGACGTCCGGTGAGCTGCTCGCCTGCGTCCCCGGCCAGGAGGCCGCCGCGATCGAGGGCATCGCCAAGCACGCGCCGGACCTCGACGAGGCCCTGCGCGGCGAGGGCGCCGTCGTCCTGGTCGGCGAGCGCGCCGCCGCGATCCCCGGCCTCTTCTCCGCCCTGCACGACCTGGTGGAGCGCACCGGCGTCCGGCTCGCGTGGATCCCGCGCCGCGCCGGTGACCGGGGCGCGCTGGAGACCGGCTGCGTGCCGTCGCTGCTGCCGGGCGGGCGCCGGGTGAGCGACGACGCCGCCCGCGTCGCCGTCGAAAACGCCTGGGGCGTCCCGGTTCCGGCCACCCCCGGCCGCGAAACCACAGACATCCTGCTGGCCGCGTCGGCCCGCGAGCTGGGCGGCCTGGTCGTCGGCGGGGTCGACCCGTTCGACCTGCCGGACCCGGACCTCGCGCTGCGTGCGCTGGACAACGCCGGGTTCGTCGTCAGCCTCGAACTGCGGCACAGCGCGGTGACCGAGCGCGCGGACGTCGTCCTCCCGGTGGCCGCGTCGGACGAGAAGGCGGGCAGCTACCTCAACTGGGAGGGCCGCACCCGTCCGTTCGACACCACCATCGAGGGCACCGGCGCGCTGCCGGACTGCCGGGTGCTCGACACCCTGGCCGTCGAGATGGACGCGGACCTGTTCACGCAGACGCCGTCCGCCGCCCGCGGTGACTTCGAGAAGCTCGGCCCGGCCTCGGCGCTGCGCTGGGGTTACGTCGCCGCCGAGGTCGCGCCGCCCGCGACGCCGGGTGACGGCCAGGCGGTCCTGTCGACCTGGCGCCAGCTGATCGACAACGGGTCCCTGCAGGACGGCGAGCCGCACCTCAAGGGCACCCAGCGCACCCCGGTCGCGCGGCTGTCCGCGAAGACCGCCGAGGGGCTGGGCACCACGGTGACGGTGAGCACCGAACGCGGCGCGATCACGCTGCCGGTGGAGCTCGCCGACCTGCCCGACGGCGTGGTGTGGCTGCCGGGCAACTCGGACGGCTCCGCCGTGTTCAAGACGCTCGGTGCCGGCCATGGCGCCGTGGTGAACCTCGCTGGAGGTGGGCAATGACCCCGCTGCTGACCGAAGCTGCCGTCGGGAGTGTTCCCGACGCGGCGACGCGGGCGGCGCTGCTGGCCGACGACCCGTTGTGGCTGATCCTGCTCAAGTGCGTGGTCATCCTGCTGATCGGGCCGATCCTGACGATCTTCCTGATCGTCTGGGAGCGCAAGGCGGTCGGCCGGATGCAGAACCGGCCCGGCCCCAACCGCGTCGGCCCCGGCGGCTACCTGCAGTCCCTGGCGGACGCGATCAAGCTGCCGTTCAAGGAACAGATCATCCCGGACACCGCCGACCGCAAGGTGTACTTCCTCGCGCCGGTGCTGTCCGCGGTGCCCGCGCTGATCGCGCTGTCGGCCATCCCGTTCGGGCCGGTCGTGTCGATCTTCGGCGAGCGGACCGTGCTGCAGCTGCTCGACCTGCCGGTCAGCGCGCTGGTGATCCTGGCCTGCTCCTCGATCGGCGTCTACGGCATCGTGCTCGCCGGCTGGTCGTCCGGCTCGCCGTACCCGCTGCTCGGCGGCCTGCGGTCGGCGGCGCAGGTGATCTCCTACGAGATCGCGATGGGCCTGTCGATCGTCGCGGTGATCCTGCAGGCCGGGTCGCTGAACCTGGCCGACATCGTCGGCGCGCAGCACAAGGTGTGGTTCCTCTACCTGGTCCCGAGCTTCGTGATCTACCTGATCTCGATGGTCGGCGAGACCAACCGCGCCCCGTTCGACCTCCCCGAGGCCGAGTCGGAGCTGGTCGGCGGCTTCCACACCGAGTACAGCTCGATGAAGTTCGCGATGTTCTTCCTCGCCGAGTACGTCAACATGGTGATCGTCTCGGCGTTCGCGACCACGCTGTTCCTCGGCGGCTGGATGGCCCCGTGGCCGCTGTCGCTGATCGGGAACAACGTCCTCAACACCGGCTGGTGGCCGGTGCTGTGGTTCTTCGCGAAGATGTTCGTCCTGCTCTTCGGGTTCATCTGGCTGCGCGGCACGCTGCCCCGCCTGCGCTACGACCAGTTCATGCGCCTGGGCTGGAAGGTCCTGGTCCCGCTGAACCTCGTGTGGATCGTCATGGTGACCTTCGCGAAGGTCATCACCTGGAACACCGCCTCGATCATCATCGCCGCGGTCGCCATCTTCATCGTCGTCGCCCTGTTCTTCTACGTCCGCGCGGCGAGCCGCGAGGAGGAGAGCGAATCGATCCCGGTGACCGGCGGCGGCTTCCCGGTTCCGCCGCTGGACCTCAAGGTTCCGCAGACCACCCCGCGTCAGAAGGCTTTGGCCAAGGCCGAGGCTAAGGCGGCCCGCCGCAAGCCGGCGGCCGTCGGTACCGCACAGGAAGGAGCGCAAGATGGGGTTTCTTGATCCCGTCAAGGGCTTCGGCGTCACCTTCGGGATGATGTTCAAGAAGGTCGCCACCGAGGAGTACCCCGAGGCCGGTGCCCCCGCGGCACCGCGCTACCACGGGCGGCACCAGCTGAACCGGCACCCGGACGGCCTCGAGAAGTGCGTCGGCTGCGAGCTGTGCGCGTGGGCGTGCCCGGCGGACGCGATCTTCGTCGAGGGCGGTGACAACACCGAGGAAGCGCGGTACTCGCCGGGAGAGCGGTACGGCAAGGACTACCAGATCAACTACCTGCGCTGCATCGGCTGCGGCCTCTGCATCGAGGCGTGCCCGACCCGGTCGCTGACGATGATCAACTTCTACGAGCTGGCCGACGACGACCGCCAGCGGCTGATCTACACGAAGGAGGACCTGCTCGCCCCGCTGCTGCCCGGCATGGAGCAGCCGCCGCACCCGATGCGGCTCGGCGACAACGAGCAGGACTACTACGTGAACGGTCCCGAACTGGCGCGCGGGGAGGCTTCGAAGTGATCTACGCACTTCTGGCCCAGGCCCCGACCGGGGCCGCCGCGGGCGTCACCACCGGCGAGGCCGTCGCGTTCTGGATCCTCGGCCCGCTCGCCCTGCTCGGCGCGCTCGGCATGATCTTCTCCCGCAACGCCGTCCACTCGGCGCTGTGGCTGGTGCTGACCATGCTGAGCCTGGGCGCGCTGTACATGATCCAGTCGGCGCCGTTCCTGGGCTTCACCCAGATCATCGTCTACACCGGCGCGATCATGATGCTGTTCCTGTTCGTGCTGATGCTGGTCGGCCGCGAGAGCTCCGACTCGGTCGTCGAGGTCCTCCGCGGCCAGCGGCTCGCGGCGACGGTGCTCGGCATCGGCCTGGCCGCGCTGCTGGCCACCGGCATCTACCGGGCGCTGGACAACGTCACCCCGGCCGTCCCGCTCGACGCGGCGACGTCCGCAGGCGGCGGGCCGAAGGGGCTCGGGAAGCTGATCTTCACCGACTACCTCTTCCCGTTCGAGCTGACCTCGGCGCTGCTCATCACCGCCGCGGTCGGCGCGATGGTGCTGGCCTTCACCGACCGGCACGCCAAGGGCGGCAAGCTCTCGCAGAAGGAACTGGTGCTGCTGCGCTTCCGCGGCGAGCACGACCGGCCGTCGCCGCTGCCCGGCCCGGGTGTCTTCGCCACCGCCAACTCGGTGGCGACGCCGGCGCTGCTGCCGGACGGCTCGGTCGCGCCGGAGTCGCTGTCGGCGATCATCGAGTCCACCTCGGCGATCGAGCTGGCGAAGGAACGCAAGCTCGTCGCCGACGAGGGCCCGAAGCCGGACGCGCACGCGCTGGTCGGTTCCGACAGCTCCGATTCCGAGGGGGAGAAGAAGTGACCCCGACGTACTACCTGCTGCTCTCGGCGCTGCTGTTCGCGCTCGGCGCGGTCGGCGTGCTGGTGCGGCGCAACGCGATCGTCGTGTTCATGTGCATCGAGCTGATGCTCAACGCCGTGAACCTGTCGCTGGTCACCTTCGCCCGGATCAACGGCGGGCTCGACGGCCAGGTCATGGCGTTCTTCGTCATGGTCGTCGCGGCCGCCGAGGTCGTGGTCGGCCTGGCGATCATCATGGCCATCTTCCGCACCCGGCGCTCGGCCTCGGTCGACGACACCAACCTGCTGAAGTACTAGGAGACCCCCGAGTGACCGCATCATCGTGGCTGCTGGTGGCCCTTCCAGCGCTCGGCGCCCTGATCCTCCTGCTGGCAGGGAAACGCGCCAAGGCCTGGGGGCATCTGCTCGGCTGTGCCACCGTCACCCTGGCATTCGTCTACGGCGTCATCCTGTTCTTCACCGCCGACACGTCGTCCACTGTGGACACCAAGGTGTACTCGTGGATCCCGGTCGGCGCGCTGCAGATCGACTTCGGGCTGCGGATCGACGCGCTGTCGCTGACGTTCGTGCTGCTCATCACCGGCGTCGGCATGCTCATCCACTACTACTCGATCGGCTACATGGCCGACGACGAGGGCCGGTACCGCTTCTTCGCGTACCTGAACCTCTTCGTGGCGTCGATGCTGGTCCTGGTGCTGGGCAACAGCTTCGTGACGCTCTACCTGGGCTGGGAGGGCGTCGGTCTCGCGTCCTACCTGCTCATCGGCTGGTACCAGGGCCGCCCGTCCGCCGCGACCGCGGCGAAGAAGGCGTTCCTGATGAACCGCGTCGGTGACGTCGGGCTCGCGCTGGCCATCTTCATCATGTTCAAGTACGCCGGTTCGACCGGCTACGCCCAGGTGTTCCAGGCGGTCGCCGACGGCAAGTTCTCCACGGGTGCGATCACCGCGATGGCGATCCTGCTCCTGCTGGGTGCCTGCGGTAAGTCCGGCCAGTTCCCGCTGCACGCCTGGCTCCCGGACGCGATGGAGGGCCCGACCCCGGTGTCGGCCCTGATCCACGCGGCGACGATGGTGACCGCGGGCGTCTACCTGGTGGCCCGCTCGAAGGACATCTTCAACGCCACCGAGGACGGCCGCCTGATCGTCACGCTGGTCGGCACGGTGACGCTGCTGCTCGGGTGCGTCATCGGCTGTGCCTACGACGACATCAAGAAGGTCCTCGCGTACTCCACGGTCAGCCAGATCGGCTACATGATGCTGGCCGTCGGGCTCGGGCCGGTCGCGTACGCGCTGGGCATCATGCACCTGGTGGCGCACGGCTTCTTCAAGGCCGGGCTGTTCCTCGGGGCCGGGTCGGTCATGCACGCCATGAACGACGAGGTCGACATGCGGAAGTTCGGTGGGCTGCGCAAGCACCTGCCGATCACCTTCTGGACGTTCACCCTCGGCTACCTGGCCCTGATCGGCATCCCGCCGCTGTCGGGCTTCTTCACCAAGGACGCGATCATCGAGGCGGCGCTCGGCCAGGGCGGCTGGCGCGGCTGGGTGATGGGCGGCGCGGCCCTGCTCGGTGCCGGGCTCACCGCGTTCTACATGACGCGCCTGATGATGATGACGTTCTTCGGCAAGGAACGCTGGAAGGACCTCAAGAGCGCCGACGGCCACGCCTTCCACCCGCACGAGGCCAAGCCGGTCATGTGGGTTCCGATGGCGATCCTGGCGGTCGGCTCGGTCGGCGCCGGCGCGTTCTTCGCACTCGGCCACCGCTTCAGCGACTGGCTGTCCCCCTCGGTCGGCGCGATCGAGGAGTCCCACCACCTGGCGCTCGACGCCTGGGTGGTCTCGGTGCTCACCGTGGTGATCTCACTGCTGGGTGTGGCCATCGCGTACCTGATCTTCCGGCGTGACGTCCCGGTCGAGCAGCCGCAGCGGGTTTCGTTCGTCACCCGGGCCGCCCGCAAGGACCTCTACGGCAACGCCCTCAACGAGACGCTGGTCGCCCGTCCGGGCACCTGGCTCTCCCGGGCGCTGGTGTTCGTCGACAACCGCGGCGTCGACGGCGCGGTCAACGGCCTCGCCGCCGGGCTCGGCGGCGGCTCCGGCCGGCTGAGGCGGCTGCAGACCGGGTTCGTCCGGTCGTACGCGCTGTCGATGCTGGGCGGCACGTTCCTGCTTCTGGCGGCTCTCCTGCTGGTGAGGTTCTCCTGATGACCTGGTTGCTCATCCTCATCCTGGTGCCGCTCGCCGGCTCGCTGGTGCTGGCGTTCCTCAAGGGGAACGACCGCGCCGCGGTGCTGGCCGCGTTCGGGTTCTCGCTGCTCGAGTTCCTGCTGGTGATCCCGTTCTGGCTCAGTTACTCCGCGGCCGGGCCCCGGCTGCAGATGACGTCGAGCTTCGACTGGATCCCCAGCTTCGGCGTGCACATCGCGTTCGGCACCGACGGCATCTCGCTGATCATGATCGCGGTGATCGCGCTGCTGGTGCCGATCGTGGTCGGCGGGCTCGGCACGATGGACAAGCTCCCGGCGGGGCGCAGCGCGGGCGGGTTCCTGTCGCTGATCCTGCTGCAGGAGGCGCTCACGATCGGCGTGTTCGCCGCGACCGACGTCTTCCTGTTCTACGTGCTGTTCGAGATCATGCTGATCCCGATGTACTTCCTCATCGGCGGCTACGGCGGCGCGAACCGGCAGTACGCGGCGGTGAAGTTCTTCCTGTACTCGTTCCTCGGCGGCCTGATCATGCTGGCCTCGGCGATCGGGGCGTACTCGCTGGCGTCGGACAAGCTCGGCAAGGGCACGTTCGACTGGGCCACGCTGGTGACGGTGGTGCGCGACGCGCCACTGTCCACTCAGGTCTGGCTGTTCCTCGGGTTCTTCCTGGCGTTCGCGATCAAGGCGCCGCTGGTGCCGTTCCACACCTGGCTGCCGGACGCGGCGGGGGAGGCGCCGATCGGCGTCGCCGTCCTGCTGGTCGGCGTGCTGGACAAGGTCGGCACGTTCGGGTTCCTGCGGTACTGCCTGCCGATGTTCCCGGACGCCAGCAAGACCCTCGCCCCGCTGGTGCTGGTGCTCTCGGTGATCGGTGTCCTCTATGGATCGATCCTCGCCGCGGGGCAGCGGGACATGAAGCGGTTCATCGCCTACGTGTCCATCGCGCACTTCGGGTTCATCTCGCTGGGCATCTTCGCGTTCAACGAGCAGGCGATGGTCGGCTCGGCGACGTACATGCTCAACCACAGCCTGGCGACCGGCATGCTGATCGTGGTGATCGGCCTGGTGATCGCGCGGGGCGGGTCTTCCCGCATCTCGGACTACGGCGGCATGGCCAAGGTGACCCCGTTGCTGGCCGGGCTGTTCCTGCTCGCCGGTCTGTCCACGTTGTCCCTGCCGGGCACGAACTCCTTCGTCTCGGAGTTCCTCGTGCTCATCGGGTCCTTTGTGGACCAGCCGGTGTACACGATCCTCGCCACGGTGGGCATGGTCCTGGCCGCGGCCTACGTCCTGTGGCTCTACCAGCGGCTCTTCCAGGGCCCGGTCCGCGGTGACGCTCTCGTGGGTGCCGGCGGCGGCCCGGGCACGGCGATCGCGCCGGAACTGGGTGCGAAGAAGGCCATCAAGGACCTCGGCGGCCGGGAGATCGCGATCCTGGCCCCGCTGGTCGTGCTGATCATCTTCCTCGGCTTCTACCCGAAGCCGGTGCTCGACACAGTCACCCCGACGGTGCAGCAGACGCTGTCCGCGGTTCAGGGAGGCAAGTAACCGTGCCCGACATCTTCCTGACCCAGGCGCCGGAGCCGCCGGTGCAGGTGCCGTCGATCGCCTACGCGGCCGTGCTGCCGGTGCTGATCGTCTTCGGCGCGGCCTGCGTGAGCGTGCTGGTCGAGGCGTTCTTCCCGAAGGGCTCACGGTTCCGCACCCAGGTCGGCCTGAGCCTGCTGGCGATCGTGGGCGCGGGCGTCGCCCTGATCGTGTACGCGACGGGTTCGGCGCCGGCGGGCGGCGTGACGACGTTCAGCCGGTCCATCTCGGTCGACCGCCCGGCGCTGTTCCTCTGGGGCACGCTGCTGGCACTGGCGCTCGCGGCGGTGCTGCTCATCTCCGACCGCGTGGTCGAGCCGGGCGGCGCGCTGGTGGCGCAGGCGAGCATCCGGCCGGGGACGGTCCAGGACCGCGCGCAGACGGGCACGGTCATGCAGACCGAGGTGTTCCCGCTGACGTTGTTCGCGCTCGGCGGCATGATGGCGTTCTGCGCGGCGAACGACCTGCTCACGATGTTCATCGCGCTGGAAGTGCTGTCGCTGCCGCTGTACCTGATGTGCGGCCTGGCCCGGCGCCGACGTCTGCTGTCCCAGGAAGCGGCGGTCAAGTACTTCCTGCTGGGCGCGTTCTCCTCGGCGTTCTTCCTGTACGGCCTGGCGCTGCTGTACGGCTACGCGAACTCGGTGAAGCTGGGTGACATCGCGGCCGCGGCGGCGGGCTCGGACCGGTCGGACACGCTGCTGTTCGCCGGGCTCGGCCTGCTGGTGGTGGGCCTGCTGTTCAAGGGCTCGGTGGGGCCGTTCCACACGTGGACCCCGGACGTGTACCAGGGCGCGCCGACGCCGGTGACGGCGTTCATGGCGGCGTGCACGAAGGTCGCGGCGTTCGGCGGCATCCTGCGGGTGCTGTCGGTGGCGTTCTCCTCGACTTCGTGGGAGTGGCGCGGGGTCCTGTGGGGCGTGGCGATCATTTCGATGGTGATCGGCGCGGTGCTGGGCCTGACCCAGACGGACGTCAAGCGCATGATCGCGTACTCGTCGATCGCGCACGCGGGCTTCCTGCTGATCGGCGCGATCGCGATGACGTCGGAGGGTCTGTCGAGCACGCTGTTCTACCTGCTGTCGTACGGGTTCACGACGCTGGCGGCGTTCGGCGTGATCAGCCTGGTCCGCGATTCTTCCGGCGAGGCAACGCACTTGTCGGCGTGGGCGGGCCTGGCGAAGCGGTCACCGCTGCTGGCCGCGGTCTTCACGTTCCTGCTGCTTGCCCTCGCCGGGATCCCGCTGACGTCCGGTTTCGTCGGGAAGTTCGTGGTGTTCTCGGCGGCGCTGTCCGACGGCATGGCGCCCCTGGTGGTGGTGGCCCTGGTGTTCAGCGCAGTGGCGGCGTTCTTCTACCTGCGCGTGATCGTCCTGATGTACTTCTCGGAGCCGGCGGCGGACGGCCCGTCGGTGTCGGTCCCGGGCTTCGGCACGGGAACGGCGATCTTCCTCGGCACGGCGGTGACGCTGGTGCTGGGCCTGGTCCCGGCGTTCGCCCTGTCGTGGGCCGGCTCAGGCGGTTTCGCGCTGTAGGTTCGTTGATCCGTGAAGGCCCCCGAGCCGGTTCTCGGGGGCCTTCACGCATTCACCGGTCCAGGCTCGCGCGCAGGGCGGCAAGCTTCTGGCCGAGCAGCCCGGGTTCGCCGGGCAGCACGGTGATGTAGCCGCCGGCCAGCTGCAGGGCGACACGCCCGGCCTCGACGTCGAGGTAGCTGAGGGAGTCCCGGGTGAGCGTCCGCTGGCCGCCATGGTCCCGTTTCGCGGCGTAGAACTGCCCGACCCCGAAGTAGGGCTGGGCGAAGATCTCGTCGACCTGCCGGGCGGCCCGGCTGCGCGCGGGGGCGTCGTCGTAGAGGTCGTGGCCTTCGTCCCGCCGCCGGAATTCGTCCTGGGGGAGCGAATAGGGCGTGAACCGGGCGGGAGCGTACGGCGGCAGCAGGGCGACGAGCGCGTCGACGGGGCTTGTGTCCGGTTGCACGCTCTCGAGCCGGACATGCTCACCCCGGCACAGAGCGGCAACGGCAAACCGCCCCTGGACGGCGACGAGCACGCCGACCTGTTCCTGGGTGTCGCGGGCGTAGGCGAAGTATTCGGTCGCCGGGCGGTCCAGCAGGTGCAGAAGGTCTTCGAATTCCGGGGTGAAGCTGTTTCCCTGGGTGAGGCCGTACGGGCCCAGTTCTTCGAAAGCCTCCCGGCTCACCTGGTTCTCCACTGACGGCGGAATGTACCGCAATCCACCGGCGAAAATCTGGTGCGGCTCACCGCACCCGGCTTGCCGCATGGCGGTCAGCAGGGTGTTCAGCGAGAATTCGAGCACCACGGTGTTCCTCCCCTTGTGTGGCTGTGGTGCTATCGCGGACGCCGCTCACCGATCACCGGCGGCATGGGCTTTTCGATATCGCCCCCGAAAAGCCCGTCCGGATCCGGATTCCGCAGATAGGCGGCGGCTTTCTTTTCTTTGTCCTCTTCTTTTTTGCCCTGCCCCGCCGCGGGGGCGCCCATGGGCATGCCGTTGGCCCCGCGGGAGCCGGGAGCCCCGCCGCCCATCCCGGGCCGCCCGACGGTTTCGCCGGGCATACCGCGTCCGACGCCGGAGCCGGGGCCCATGCTGCGGGCGCCCGGTCCGCTTCCGGTGGCGTTACCGCCTCCCCGGTAGCCACCGGTCCCCGAGCCTGACCCGCTGTATCCGGCGCCGGGCCCGAAGTCGCCTCCGCTGCCGTAGGGACCGAACTCACCGGGCCCGAGGGCGTTGATCGGCTGCCCGGTGGGCCCGAACTGGTAACCGTTGCTCGCGGCGGGCGGCATGACGGGCTTGGGCACGTAGCTGTTGGCATGGGTCTGGTCCGACCCGGGCGGCCGCCCACCGGTGACCTGGTTCGGGGGTTGCGTGGGCGGCCGGTACTGGTTCGGGGTCTGGGTGGCCGGCCGGTCCTGGTTCTGCTGCGGAGTCCCCGGCTGCCGCGTCTGGGCCCGGGTCTGCTGCCGGCCATCGGTCCCCGTGGTCCTGCCGGTTGTTTTGTCGGCGGGCGGCGGAGTCCCGGTGTCCATGACAACGGGCGCCCCGGAGTCGTTCAGCTGGGCGTACTGGGCGGGCATCTGGGTGCCGTTGGCGGTGCTCGCGTAGTGGTAGACGCGAAAGGCGTCGATATTGGCCTGGCTGTCGGCCTGCCACCCGGCCACCTTGGTCTGGAAGGACTTGCCGTTCCCGTTGAACAGGCCGAGAATATCCTCGGCGGTGATTTGAGGCTGGGCGGAAACGGGTTTAACGGAGTTCTTGGCCGTGCCGAAGGCAGTAATCTGAGCCTCGACGGCATCCTGGGCGTTTTTGAGGTGAACAACGTCGTCGACGGCGGCCTGGACGAGCGGCACGGTCGAATCGGCCGCGGCATTCCCGGCGGAGCCTTGCCAGCCGTTCGTCGTCTTGACCGCTAGCTTGCTGATTTGCTTGGCCCGTTCGGCCAAACGCTTGCCGAGCTGGTCAGTGCTGTCGTGGGCGTCGATGAGGGACTGAGTGCCCTCGCCACCGGTGAGCTGCTCGTAGATCTGAGCGGCGGTCAGCGGTCCTTCGGCGACCATCACTTCCCCGCCTTCAGATTGCCTAGCACCTTGGCCGCGACGTCCCGTGCGGCGGCACACGGGTTTCTCTTTCCGACCTTCTCTTCCGATTGCGCGATACTGATGTCGACGGCCTGTGTGTCGCTGGTCCCCATGGCTACCGTGCAGCGCCCTTTGGCGGACTGGTCGCCTTCTCCGTCATAGGCGACCAGCGGGTAGCCATCGATCGGGTCCAGCGGTTCGAAGAACGGGTAAGTCGTTCCCTTTGCTCGATAGACGCTGGTAAGCCCCAGCTTGTCCACGTTGGCGAAGATTACGTGCACACCGGCCTGAGAGCTGTCGGCTGCGTTCCAACTGCAACTCGGGCCGGCCTGACTGTCCGGCTCCGGTTTGGGGGTGATGCCGGACCCCAGGAGCTCTTCGATCTGGTTGGGCGTGAGCGAGTCGCAGGGCGTCTGCTGGAAGTGTGTGATGTCGATGGGGTTCTCGACCTTCGGAACACCAGGCCCGGGAACTTGATCCGTCGAGCCGGACGGCGACGCCTGGCTGGGTGTGGGGGCCGATGCCAAGGGGGAACCGTCGTTCTTGGGCGTGCATGCGGTGAGGACCAGCAACGATCCACTGATCAGGAGGATTGCACGGCGCATCAGAGACTGCCTCCGGTTCGATGGATCTCGGTTTCGTGCGCGTCTTCAGTTTTGGCGTATTTCCCCAAGGCTGCTTCGAATTTCCTCGCCATCGACCGGCAGTACTCCTCACGGGCGCTGAGGGTCGCGAGGAGTGCCCGGCCCGATTTTTGGACCTGCACGGCGTTGCCGCCGCTCGCATACTCGAGGCCGGGTCCCTTGGCGCGCGCGATTGTGTTCGCTTCGTCGCGGTCGAGCTTGAACTCGTCGGCCAACGCGGCCCACTCCTTGGCGAGCTGTTCCAGCGTCTCCCGGTCGTACTTGAAGCCTGGTCCGCTCGCTCCCGACCCGGCGGGCATCCCATAGGTCCCCGCCGCGGGCGTGACCGGCCGCAACGGCGCCCGGCGGGTGTTCGGGTCGTAGACCGGTGGCTGCCCGTCAGGCATGGCCGCGCACCCCGGTGGCAGGGCTGAGGCGCCCCGAAGCCGTCGTCGTCACTGTGCTCTCCCCTTGGCTGCAGGGTGCTCCACCCCGGGCACCCTGCGTAGTACGACGCGCGCAGGTCTTGGCAGTGCCGAAGGCAGTGATCTGCGCCTCGACGGCGTTCTGCGCGTTCTTGAGGTGGACGACATCGACCGAGGCCGTCACGAGCGGGACAGTCGCGTCGGCCGCAACGTTTCCGGCAGATCCCTGCCAGCCGTTCGTCGTCTTGACCGCTGGCGCGCTGATTGGCTCGGCTCGTTCGGCCAAACGCTTGCCGAGCTGGTCAGTGCTGTCGTGGGCGTCGATGAGGGACTGAGTGCCCTCGCCACCGGTGAGCTGCTCGTAGATCTGAGCGGCGGTCAGCGGTCCTTCGGCGACCTTCATCGAGCACCTCGTAGATTGCCCACAACAGACTCGGCGACACCATGGGCCGCTTCGCACGGGTCCTTGTGACCGATGTTCTGTTTGGACTGCGTGATGGCGATGTCGACAGTCTGCTGGTCGCTGACGCCGACGGCTACTTGACAGATGCCATCGGTTTTCCGGCCGTCGGTTATTCCGTATGCGACTGCCGGATAACCGTCCACTGCATCCATCGGCATGAAAAACCGATACTTTGTGCCCTGCGCCTGGTAAATGCTGGTAAGACCGCGCTTGTCCACAGTGGAGAACATCACGACAACGCCGGCGTCGCTGACGGTTGGCGGATGTATGCTGCAACTTGGGCCGGCCGGAGCGTCCAGCTCGGTCTTGGGTGTAACGCCGGCTCCCAGCAGCGTTTTGATCTGATCGGCAGTCAGGGAATCGCACGGCGCCTGGAGAAATCGTGTGACATCGATCGCGTTGTCGACCTTGGGCACTCGCGGCCCTGGCACGGCATCGGCGGTGACAGGCGCCTGCGTCTGACTGGGCCCACTGCTGTCGATGGGTGACGTCGTCTTGGCTTTCTCGGGAGAACAGGCGGTGAGAGCCAGCAACGATGCGCTGATCAGAACGAATAGGCGGCGCATCAGAGGCTGCCTCCAGTCTGCTTGATGTCCGTCGTGTGAGTTTCCTCGGCGGTGGCGTACTTCCCGAGAGCAGCTTCGAACTTGGCGGCCATCGACCGGCAGTATTCTTTGCGCGCCATGAGCGTTTCGTACAGCGCACTGCCGGAGCGATTGATCATGTCCGCGTTGTTGCCGCTGGCGTACTCCACCCCTGGCCCCTGCGCGCGTTGGATCACGGTCGCGTAGACAAGGTCGTCAGAGAAGTCGTTGGCCAGCTGGTTCCACTCCTTGGCGAGCTGTTCCAGCGTCTCCCGGTCGTACTTGAAGCCTGGTCCGCTCGCTCCCGACCCGGCGGGCATCCCATAGGTCCCCGCCGCGGGCGTAACCGGCCGCAACGGCGCCCGGCGGGTGTTCGGGTCGTAGACCGGTGGCTGCCCGTCAGGCATGGCCGCGCACCCCGGTGGCAGGGCTGAGGCGCCCCGAAGCCGTCGTCGTCACTGTGCTCTCCCCTTGGCTGCAGGGTGCTCCACCCCGGGCACCCTGCGTAGTCCGACGCGTCGGAGATTACCAGGGTTCACGATCACCGGTGTCGCCTCTGGAGAACATCCGTTCTGTCCCGAATCCCGCACGTGACAATGCGTGATAACCAATTCGGTTGAATGTTCTCGCCAAAGCTGGAACGGGCTGGTCGACGTGGAATTACCGCCGCATACTCTGGGTAATGCGATCTCTGCGACAAGCTGTCGGCATCGTCATGGTGTGCCTTCTCGCCGCGGGCTGCGCTGTCGAGACCTCCGTTGCGACGCGGCATCCGGCGCCGTCACCGCGGTGGCATCCGAAGCTGCCTCGGCCCGCTGACCGGGACGAAAAGGCGGTCGACGCCACCCTCGCCGCACTGGACTTCTGTTCCCTTCTCGACCCCGGCGTCTACGAGCGCCGGAAGATTACAGGCGCCGCGCCCGTCACCCGGGAGGCGCGAGTCTCCGACGGCCGGCGTCAGTGTGACCTGGTCCGGGACAGCTTGCCCTTGATCACCGTTCGTGACGAGCCGCCGGAGGTTGCTGCGCTGCGGAACGACGGCGCGATCGTCGACCTGGACGGTGTGCAGGGTTACCAGACCGAGCGGTACGTGCACGGCCAGACCGTGGGCTGCAGCGTGCTTGTCCCGGTCAGCTTTCTCCGGGCCGTGCGGTTCGAGATCGCCTACGGTGCGCGTCAGGACAACGCCCAGTGCGAAATCGTGCGCGACTTCGCCACCGCAGGAGCCCGTTCGCTGCCGGGCTATCCGCCCGGCGGCCAGGACTCCGGCCGCGTCGGGGCCTGCGCGAACATGGTCGTCAACACCGATGGGAGCAACTGCGATCCCGCCGTCGACGCCGAGGTTCCCGCCGGTGGCGTGGACGCCGTCCTGAACGCGGGCGCGCGCGATCCCAACGTCGAATGCGCGGTCTTCCGCGCCGCCGTCGCGGCAGTGTTCGGCACTGCCTTCGAACCGGTGGCGACGCCGGGAGCCTGCTGGTTCGTCGAACCGCAGCACCGCCTCCAGATCGAGGTCGGCGCGACCGCGCTGGGGGACAACCCGGGCATCTTCGGTTCGGATCCGAACCTCTGGACAGACCGGCAGATCGTCGTCCTCGGCACCAAGCCTGCCGTGGTCTTCCGCACCCTGAGCGGCAACGAATACTCCGTCCACGCCTCCCCGTACGGAAACCTCGACGTCCGAGGCCAGGTGCGCCTGCAGATCAGTGCCGAGCGGGAGCGCGGCATCGACTCGGACGTCGCATCCACCCTGCCGGCGGACGCCGCGCCGAAGGCCAGAGCGGTTGTCGCCCAGGTGCTCGCACGGTTCCGGTGAGCGAGGGCCGCGGCCGTCCTCTCGGTTGCTCCCCGGCCGCGGCCCTCGCCCCAGACTCAGGCACTCACGGGGTCGGGGTACACGACGTTTCCCCGAGCACCACCTTTCCGCTGATGCCCGACGCCGGCAGGAAGTCGATCCGCAGCATCGTCAGGCCGACGCTTCCGTCGCCCGGGAGGTTCTGGATGTTGAACACCGCGTTCGCCAGCACCGTTCCGTTGGACTTCTTGATCGGGGACACGTAGCCCGCCGGGACCGGGCTCGGTGGGTTGGGGATGCCCGTCATTCCGCCGAACGACCAGTTCGCGTTCGTCTGGGTCTGCGTGGCCACGCACTTCACCGTGAACGTCGACAGCTTGACCCGTGGGCCGCCCGCGCTCACCAGGGCCGACAGCTCGAAGTTCTTGCCCGTTGCCGTCGACGTGGTCGTCGTCGTGTCCGTGTTCGGGTCCGTCACCGTTGTCGTGCAGGACGATGTGCCGCCGCCGAACGTGATGCCCGGCTTGGACACCAGCTGGGCCGTTGCGCTCGTCGGGCCGTCGATCGAACAGTGGCCCTGGACCGGGACCGTGATCGTCGAGCCGTTCTTCGTGAACTCCGCCGAGCCGATGTCCGCCACCCCCGGCTGCGTGTCCGCGTGCGCCGGTGCGGCACCCACCGCCAGTCCGGCCGCCAACAGCGTTCCGGCGAGCCCCGCCCGCCTCGCGATCGTCGTGCGCATGTCGCTGTCCTCCCTGCCGAACGGTCTTCCTCAGGCTGAATATCCGCCTGCCGGAGACGTCCGTTGCGCCCGGAATCGCCGATCACCCGTTCGTGGATCATGAACCACCCGGTCGATATTCCCTTCGGTATCCGGATGCCGGCGCTATAGGTTCGCGCGCATGCCGACCTACCGAGTCCTCGTCCGGGGCAAGTTCGACCGGCCCTCTCCGGCCACCCGGGAAAAGCTCCTTGCCGGTGCGGGCTCCGACGACCTCGCCGGACAGCTCTTCAGCGAAGAGGGCGCGCTCACCTACAGTCACCACCTCGGCGGCTTCAGCTACCGGGTCGCCGTGGACGTCCCTGCAGGCGAGGACGCCACGCAGCAGGCGCACGACCAAGCCCAGCTCATGGCCATGGAACTGCTGGAGCGCGAGGGCTACCCGTACCGGGATCTGACCGTCGGCTCGACCTGCCTGGACGACATCCGGGCCAGGCGCCGCTGAGTGTCATGTTCGTCACCGTTTCCGCTGGACAGCGGGTAAACGACGACGCGGGGCAGCCACTACGCTCAGGGGGAACCCGACCGGTGCACGAGTAGAGCGGAGCCGACGTGTCTGTGCCTTCCCCAGCCCCCGGGGCGGGATCCCTCCCCGCTGCGCCGGGCGGCGCCATCGAGGACCTGCGGGCCTCGGTCGGCCTGCAGATCGCCGACGAAGGACTGCTGCGCGCCATCGCCGGCGGGCTGGCCGACGTCGAGAAGCTGCTGCGTGACGTCGTCCGCAGCGACGTCCAGGCCGTCAACGACGCCGCGTTGCACCTGGTCGAGGCCGGGGGCAAACGCTTCCGCCCGCTGTTCACCCTGCTCGCCGCGCAGTTCGGGCCGAAGCAGGACGACCACGTCGTCATCGCCGCCGCCGCGGTCGAGCTGGTGCACCTCGCCACGCTCTACCACGACGACGTCATGGACGAGGCCACCATGCGGCGCGGCGCCGAGAGCGTCAACGCGCGCTGGGACAACACCATCGCCATCCTCACCGGCGACTTCCTCTTCGCGCATGCCTCGCGCCTGGTCGCCGACCTCGGCACGGACGCGGCGCGGATCATCGCCGAAACGTTCGGTGAGCTGGTCACCGGCCAGATGCGCGAGACCGTGGGACCCGGACCGGGTGACGACGCCGTCGCGCACTACCTCACCGTGATCGCGCAGAAGACCGGCTCGCTGATCGCCACGTCCGGCCGGTTCGGCGGCATGATGTCCGGCGCCGCCGAGGAGCACATCGAGGCGCTGCGCCGGTTCGGCGACATCGTCGGCACCGCGTTCCAGATTTCCGACGACATCATCGACATCGCGTCGCCGTCCGACGAACTGGGCAAGGCGCAGGGCACCGACCTGCGCGAAGGCGTCCGGACGCTGCCGATGCTGTACGCGCTGGCCGACCCGGACACCGACCCGCGGCTGGTCGAGCTGCTGTCCGGCCCGATCGCCGACGACGCCCTCGTCCAGGAGGCGCTGGAGCTGCTCCGCGCGAGTAGCGGACTCGAACGCGCGCGCGTCACCCTTTCCGACTACGCTCAGCGCGCGCGAGCCGAGCTCGCCGCGTTGCCCGCGTCACCCGCCCGGGACGCGTGCGAGTCGGTTGCCGACTACCTGGTCGCGCGCACGCACTAAACAGGGGCAGGAAAGAGATGTCCATTTTCGGACAGGTTTGGGTGTGGAGCCTCGCGGCGTTCTTCGTCGGGGTGCTGCTCACCTGGCTGGTGCTGGTGCTGCCGCTCCGCAAGAGCGTCCGCAAGCTGGAGAGCGCGCTGGCCCAGGCACACGCCGACGCCGCGCGCACCCCCGCGAACGCCGCCGGCGTGACCGGCACCGAGGTCTTCTCGCGGCCGGAACCGCGTCCCGAGCCGGAGCCGTCGCGCCAGGAGACGTCCTACCCGGGGACGCTGGCCGCCGTGCCGCCGATCCACCGCGACGACGTCCACGATGACATCGACGCGGACTTCGCCGAGCTGGACGCCCAGGTGCCGTCGTTCACGCCGCCCGCGGAGCCGGAGGAGACCCGGCCGGAGCCGGAGCCTGCCCAGGACGACCCGTACCGCGCCGCCGCGACCCAGTTCCTGACCCCGGTCCCGGAGGCCGAGCCGGAGGAGCCGGTGTCCGGGCTGGAGCAGCAGTTCGACCCGGAGCCCTCGGGCTCGCTGTTCGACCCGCCGCCCGCCGCCGAGCCGCACACGCCGGCGCCGGACTGGTTCGACCGCGAGCCGCGGTCGGAGCGGTCGCCGTTCGAAGAGCCGGTGGAGCGCACGCGCTACCTCGGCGAGCACGCCGGCTCGCTCCACGACGACGAAGCCGAGCCGCCGCAGTACGCGTTCGGCGGCGACGAAGCGACGGGCGGCGACCTGGACGTGCCGCCGGAGACGCCGGCGGAGGCGACCCAGGTGCTGCCGAAGCGCCAGCCGCGGGAGACGTCGGTGCGTGGCGGGTTCGACGCGCCGCAGCCGATCCAGCCGTCGATGCGCACGGTCGAGCGGCGCGAGCCGGACCTGTCCGGTGCGCACAGCGGCTCGCTGTTCGAGCCCGCGGTGCAACCGAACCAGGCCGCGGCAAGCATCGCGGCGCCCGAGCCGCCGCCCGCCCGTCAGGTGGCGGGCGACTCGGTCCCGCCCGGCCCGTTCGGTCCCGGTTCGGCGATGCCGCGCCCGGGCGGCGGCGCGCCCAGCGACGCGTTCGCGGTCAAGGCGAGCGTCACGGCGCTGCGGTACTGCACCGAGGATTCGGCGCAGTTCCCGAAGATGGTCGCCGAGGTGTGGTTCCGCACCGCCGAGGACGCCGAGCGCGTCGGGTTCCGGCCGCTCACCTGACGAGCTTCAGGCGGCCTGGAACAGGACCAGGGCGGCGCCGCCGGGTCGAATGACCCAAAAATTAGGACACGTGTCCCAACTCAGGCTGTCCCAAATGCGCTGAAGGCCACCATCAGGGCATCCAATGCCGTGATGGTGGCCTTCAGCGGCTTTGGGGAACTACGCGACCGTCCAGGTGTCCTTGCCGCGCAGGAGACCCTGCAGGTCCGGGGTGCGGGCCGCGCGGGCCTGCTCGACCTGGGCGCGGGCGCCGTCGTCGTACGTCGGGCGCTCGACCTGGCGGAGGATGCCCGTCGGGACGTGGTTGAGGTTCTGGTCGCCCAGGCGCGACAGCGCGAACGCGTACGACGTGTCGGTGATCGTCGGGTCGTGCACGACGATGTTGTCCTCGCCGATGTCGGCGACCTTCGCGACGTCCAGGCCGCCCCAGTCGCCGCGCTTGACGCCGAACTCCTGGTTGGGGCCGAACCGGATCGGCTCGCCCGCGCGCAGCGGGATCAGCCGGGTCGCGGCCTCGTCGGCGTCCTTGAGGACGTCGAACGCGCCGTCGTTGAAGATCGGGCAGTTCTGGTAGATCTCCACCAGCGCCGACCCGCGGTGCTGCGCCGCCGCCTGCAGGACCTCGGTGAGGCCCTTGCGGTCGGAGTCCAGCGCCCGGCCCACGAACGACGCCTCCGCGCCGATCGCCAGCGACAGCGGGTTGAACGGCGTGTCCACCGAACCCATCGGCGTCGACTTCGTGACCATGCCCTGCCCGGACGTCGGCGAGTACTGGCCCTTGGTCAGCCCGTAGATCCGGTTGTTGAACAGCAGGATCTTGATGTTCACGTTGCGCCGCAGCGCGTGGATCAGGTGGTTGCCGCCGATGGACAGCGCGTCGCCGTCCCCGGTGACGACCCACACCGACAGGTCCGGCCGGGTGGTGGCCAGGCCGGTCGCGATCGACGGCGCGCGGCCGTGGATCGAGTGCATGCCGTAGGTGTTGAGGTAGTACGGGAACCGCGACGAGCAGCCGATGCCCGAGACGAACACGATGTTCTCGCGCTTGAGGCCGAGCGTCGGCAGGAAGGACTGGACCGCGTTGAGCACGACGTAGTCGCCGCAGCCCGGGCACCAGCGGACTTCCTGGTCCGATTTGTAGTCCTTGGCCTTCTGCGGCTCGTCGGTGCTCGGCACGAGGTCCAGGCCGCCGAGCGTGGGCAACCCCAGGTCAATTGCGGTCACTTCGCCGCCTCCGTAACGCCGGTGATGATCTCCGAGAAGACGTTCTGCAGTTCCTCCGCCTTGAACGGCAGCCCGGCCACCTTGGTGTGCGAGTGGACGTCCACCAGGTACTTCGCGCGCAGCAGCAGCGCGAGCTGGCCCAGGTTCATCTCCGGCACCACGACCTTGTCGTAGCTGCGCAGGATGTCGCCGAGGTTGGCGGGCAGCGGGTTGAGGTGCCGCAGGTGCGCCTGCGCGATCGGCAGGCCGAGCTTGCGGACGCGGCGGCAGGCCGCGCCGATCGGGCCGAACGAGCTGCCCCAGCCGAGCGCGAGCACGCGGGCCTTGCCGCCGCTCGGGTCGTCGACCACCAGGTCGGGCACGTCGATGCCGTCGATCTTCGCCTGCCGAAGCCGGACCATCTTGTCGTGGTTGTCCGGGTCGTAGGAGATGTGGCCGGTCTTGTCGGCCTTCTCCAGCCCGCCGATGCGGTGCTGCAGCCCGGCGGTGCCCGGGACGGCCCAGGCGCGGGCGAGGGTCTCGGGGTCGCGGACGTACGGCCAGAACTCGCCGGATCCGTTGTCGGCGTTGGGTTCGGTGGCGAAGTCGACGCGCAGGTCCGGCAGCGACTCGACGTCCGGGATGAGCCACGGCTCGGAACCGTTGGCGATCGCGCCGTCCGACAGCAGCAGCACCGGGGTCCGGTACTTCAGCGCGATGCGGGTGGCTTCGAGGGCCGCGTCGAAGCAGTCCGCCGGCGACAGCGGCGCCACGATCGGCACCGGCGACTCGCCGTTGCGGCCGAACATCGCCTGCAGCAGGTCGGCCTGCTCGGTCTTGGTCGGCAGGCCGGTCGACGGGCCGCCGCGCTGGACGTCGATGACGACCAGCGGCAGCTCGACCATCACGCCGAGGCCGATGGTCTCCGACTTCAGCGCGACACCCGGGCCGGACGTCGAGGTGACGCCGAGCGCGCCGCCGTAGGACGCGCCGAGTGCGGCGCCGATGCCGGCGATCTCGTCCTCGGCCTGGAAGGTGATGATGCCGAAGTTCTTGTGCTTGGACAGCTCGTGGAGGATGTCCGACGCCGGGGTGATCGGGTAGGTGCCCAGCAGGATCTGCAGGCCCGAGCGCTGCCCGGCGGCCACGATCCCGTAGGCCAGCGCGGTGTTGCCGGTGATCTGCCGGTAGGTGCCCTGCGCGAGCTTCGCCGGGGCGACCTCGAACGTCGTCGCGAACGACTCGGTGGTCTCGCCGTAGTTCCACCCCGCCCGGAAGGCCAGGATGTTCGCCTCGGCGATCTCCGGCTTCTTCGCGAACTTCTCGCGCAGGAACCGCTCGGTGCCCTCGGTCGGCCGGTGGTACATCCACGACAGCAGGCCGAGCGCGAACATGTTCTTGCAGCGCTCGGCGTCCTTCTTGCCGAGGCCGGTGTCGGCGAGCGCGCCCTGGGTCAGTGTCGACATGGCGACCCGGTGCACCTGGTACGGGGCGAGGGTGTCGTCGTCGAGCGGGTCGGTCGCGTAGCCGACCTTGGTCAGGTTGCGCTTGATGAACTCGTCGGTGTTGAGGATGATCGTCCCACCGTGCGGGACGTCGCCGAGGTTCGCCTTGAGCGCCGCCGGGTTCATCGCCACGAGCACGTCCGGCCGGTCGCCGGGGGTCAGGATGTCGTAGTCGGCGAAGTGCACCTGGAACGAGGAGACGCCGGGGATCGTGCCCTGCGGGGCGCGGATCTCGGCGGGGAAGTTCGGCATCGTCGACAGGTCGTTGCCGAACGCGGCGGCCTCGGACGTGAACCGGTCGCCGGTCAGCTGCATGCCGTCGCCCGAGTCGCCGGCGAACCGGATGACCACCCGGTCCAGCTTGCTGACCTCGGTCGGCCTGGTTGCGGCGAGCGAGCCGTGACCAGCGCCGTTGCCGTTCTCACTCGTGCTCATGGGTCAGGGATTCCCTCTCTCCCGACGTTTACGGCCTTCGGTCGGCCTGTCCTGTGTCGTGACAGGCGGATCACCAGGCCCTATCACGAGGTTAGCTCGCGCCCGGGGTCCATGTTCCCGCGCGTCCCGGCCCGCGGGCGACCTCATTGCTGCGCTGCCGGGCCTCTGTGCTGGTCCGGCAAATACCTGTAACTCATGGTAACGGCTATCGCCGTCTTCCCGCTGTGACGCGCATCTCCGCGTAGGGGGTCCACCTGCTGGGATCACGACGGTGCCCGGATCCGCGCGCGCAGTGCTTCGAGCCGGGTGGCGAACTCCGGCGAGGCCAGCGACGCCAGCTGCGGCTCGATTTCGACGTCGACGGCGTCCGCGTGCGCGGCCAGCGACGCGGTCTTCCGGAGACTGCGCTTGGTGGCCAGCAGCGCTTCGCGCGGCGCGGCGACCGCAGGGGCCGCCAGCTCGCGCGCGGCGGCGACGAGCGCGTCATGGTCGCCGTCGACGACCCGCAGCGCCAGCCCGGCGGACACGGCGGCTTCGGCGTCGAGCGGCTGCCCGAACAACGTCATCGCGGCGGCCTGCTGCGGGCCGGCCAGCCGCTGCGTCATCCACGTCATGCCGCCACCGGGATGCAGCCCCAGCTCGAGGAACCGGGCGACGAACTTCGCGCGCGGCCCGGCCAGCCGGACGTCGGCGGCGAGGGCGAGGTTCAGCCCGGCACCGACCGCCGCGCCCCCGACGGCGGCGATGGTCGGCAGCGAGCAGCGGGCCACGGCGAGGAAGCCTTCGTAGATGGCACGCAGGCCGCGTTCGTCGGCGTGGGCGAGTGCGTCGAGGTCCGCGCCGGCACAGAAGGCGGGCGGCGTGCCGGTGACGACGACGGCGTGCACGGACTCGTCCCGTTCGGCGGCTTCGACGGCGGCCGCGAGCTGCGCGGACAGGTCGAGCGTCAGCGCGTTGCGGCTCCCGGGCGCGTCCACGGTCAGCAGGGCAACGCCGCCGGCGTGCTCGCGGACGATGCGGTCGGTCATGCCGTAAGCGTGGCACGGCGGAGGCGCGTCTCGATCGGGTATGACTGGATTCATGGGGGAACTGCTGGGTGTGGTGGTGAAAGGCCTCGTCGTCCTGCTGGGCAACCTGCTGACGACGGTCGACATGGCCGAGCTGTCCGGCGGCCGCCGGCGCCGTGCCCGCGCGGCGGCCCAGGCCCGTGGCGAGCGGGTGGAGTACCCGTGCGTGCTGCGCGACGAGCAGCTGACGGAGGGCCGCGAACGCCGCGGGCGGCTGGCGGTGGGTGCGGGACCGGTGCAGTGGCTGGCGCCGGGCCGCGAGCCGGCGGCGTTCGACCCGGGCGAGCTGACGATGCAGGCGGTGGACCGGCAGGCGGTGACGTTCCACGCCGCGGGCGGCCGGACCGAGCTGCGCCTGCACCCGGACGAGGCGCCGGCGGTACTGCGGGCACTGGGCGGCTGAAGGGCGGGCCTCCGCCCCCCGTTCACCAGCGTATCGGGGAGGACCGACAGTTTCGGGATCCGCCCGCTCGCCGCGTGCGTCCCGGACCCCGCGGCAAAGCCGTGAGGGGGCACATTGCCGGACTCTATGTCCAGGGTCCCGGCAAAGTCGCGCTGTGCCGTCGCACTGAAGGGCACCTTCAGTGCATCTGAGGTAAGCAAGGTGCCCTTCAGCTCGGCGTGAGCCGGCGACCCCGGACGCCGGCCCCGGCGAGCCTCCACCCACACGTCATGAACGACTCGTTCCTGTCGTCAGACGAGGTGAACGACTCGTTCATGACGTCCGGTCACCCCGCGGCACAGCGACTTTGCCCGGCTCACTCCTCCGGCGTCGGCGGCCGCTCCAGCAGGCGGGACAGCACCACCGTCGACACCGTCCGGTCCACGATCTCCAGGCCGCGCAGGCGCTCCAAAGCCGTCTCCAGGTGGTGGATGTCCGCCGCGCGGAGGTGGACGATGGCGTCCGCCGCGCCCGAGACCGTGTACGCCGCCACCACCTCCGGCAGGGGTTCCAGCCGCGCGCGGATGCGGGCCGGGGTGATGTTGCCCTGGCAGGTGACCTCGACGAACGCCTCCGTTCCCCAGCCCAGTGCCTCCGGGTCGACCACCGCCGTGAAGCCGCGCAGGATGCCCGTCTCCAGGAGCCGGTCGACCCTTCTCTTGACCGCCGGGGCGGACAGGCCGACCACCTTGCCGATCTCCGCGTAGCTGGAGCGCGCGTTCGCCACGAGACACGAAACGATTCGCTGGTCGATGGTGTTCACACGCAACATTTAGCACAGATATGCGCAGCGAACAGCGATTGATTGCGATATTAGGCAGCCCTTACCCTGCACTCATGCAGGGATCACTGGCCACCCGCGTACCGACCACCCGCCGATACCTGATGTGCCCGCCGCGCTTCTTCGCGGTGGATTACGTGATCAACCCCTGGATGGACCCGACCCAGCCGGTCAGCGCCGACGTCGCCATGGCGCAGTGGACCGAGCTGCGCGACACCTACCGCCGCCTCGGCCACACCGTCGAGGAGATCGACCCCCAGCCCGGGCTGCCCGACATGGTGTTCGCCGCCAACTCCGGCACCGTCGTCGACGGCCGCGTGCTCGGCTCGCGGTTCCGCGCCCCGCAGCGCGCCGCCGAGGCCGAGCACTTCCGCCGCTGGTTCGTCGAGCACGGCTACCGCGACATCACCATGCCGGAGAAGATCAACGAGGCCGAGGGCGACTTCGCCTGGACCGGCACCCTGCTGCTCGCCGGCACCGGCTTCCGGACCGACCCGGCCGCGCACGCCGAAGCCCAGGAGGTCCTCGGCGTCCCGGTTGTCTCGCTGCAGCTGGTCGACCCGCGCTACTACCACCTCGACACCGCGTTGTTCGTGCTCGCCGAAGCCACCGACACGACCCGCGCGCAGATCGTCTACTACCCGGACGCCTTCTCCGCCGGCTCGCGCCGCGTGCTGGAGCGGCTGTTCCCCGACGCCGTGCTCGCCACCCGGGAAGACGCCGAGTGCTTCGGTCTCAACGGCGTGTCCGACGGCCGCAACGTCGTGCTGCCGGTCGAGGCCACCCGGCTGGGTGAGCGGCTCGCCGAGCGCGGGTACGAGCCGGTCTACGTCGACATTTCCGAGCTGCGCAAGGCGGGCGGCGGCCCGAAGTGCTGCACGCTGGAGATCCGGAAGGGCTGATTTCGCCCGGACCTGTAACTCACCCGTTTGCCACCGCGATTAATCGAAGTAACAAACTGGCTACTCGGGGTGGCGGGCGGTGGGAGCGGTGACGGTGATCCTCGCCGTGCACGGGATCGGGCGGCCTGCCCGTCAGCTCGATCCCGGTGAGGACGAGCAGTGGCTGACCGTCGAGCAGTTCGAGCGGGTGCTCGACGTCGCCGCCGCGCGCGAAGACGTCCACCTCACCTTCGACGACGGCAACGAGTCCGACGTCGAGATCGCGCTGCCGCGGCTGGTCGAGCGCGGGCTGACGGCGGAGTTCTTCCCGCTCGCCGGACGGCTCGGCCAGCGCGGGTACGTCGATCGCGACGGCCTGCGCGAGCTGGTGCGCGCCGGGATGGAAGTCGGCTCGCACGGCTGGGAGCCGCGGGACTGGCGGCGGCTCGACGACCGCCACGCGCGGCGCGAGCTGACCGACGCGCCGAAGCTGCTCGGCGACCTCTGTGGACGGCCGGTGCGGCGGTACTCCCTGCCGTTCGGGGCCTACGACCGCCGCGTGCTCGCGCGGCTGCGCCAGGCCGGGGCCACCCGCGTCTATTCGAGCGACGGCGGCCGGGCCCGCCGGGACGGCTGGCTGCAGGCCCGCACCGAGCTGCGGCACGACCTCGACGGCGAGTGGCTCGACGGCGTGCTGACCGCGTCGCCCGGCCTGTCCCGGCGAGCGGGACGCTGGGCGAGCCGCCTGTTCCGCCGCACCGGGGGATGAGCAGGGTTTTCGTCAAGCCGGGCCGGATGCTGGGAAATTCCCGGACCACAGGGTCTTGAACCGGTGGTGTCCCGGGTGCATCCTGGTGCCCCGCCGCCGTAAGGAAAGTTTCCTAACCAAAGGGAGCAACCGGGAATGCGGAAACTGATCCTGTTCGCGACGCTGGCCCTCGTCGCCGCCCTCCTGCCGCCGTCACTCGCGGCCGCGGCACCCGCGGCCGTCGAAGCCGGCCCGACCGCCGCCCAGCTGCTGGCGAAGACGAACAGCTGCCGTCAGATCTCCAACGGCAAGTACAAGACCGACGAAGACGTCTCCAGCCGGACCGTCGCCGTCTGCGACGCGAACGGCGCGGTGTTCTGGAAAGCCGACATGGACATCGACTGTGACGGCCAGCGCACCGCGGAGTGCAACGAGAACACCGACTGCTGCTTCCAGCCCGACACGGCGTTCCCGCAGTCCGACGGCAAGCCGCTCAACGCCGCGAAGCTGCCCTACATCGTCGTGCCGAGTCCCAGCAGCATCTGGAAGTACTCCTCGTCCGGCCTCAAGGGCGGCGGCTCCTGCGCGGTGATCTACAACGGCAAGGTGGAGTACGCGGTCATCGGTGACACCGGGCCGTCGCAGATCATCGGCGAAGCGTCCTACGCGACGGCGAAGGACCTCGGCATCAACCCCGACCCGTCCAACGGCGGCACCGACTCCGGGGTGACCTACATCTGCTTCAAGAACTCGACGGTCTCGCCGATCGAAAACCACGCCAACGCGGTGAGCAAGGGACAGAACCTCGCCACGGCGTTCGTGAACAACAACTGAAATCTCTTCACCGGACGGCGGCGGACCGTGGTTCTCGGCCACGGCCCGCCGCCGTCCCGCGCGGGAAATCGCAATCCGAATTTCACCTGGATCCCTTGCGCCTCACCGCAGTCTCACGCGTTCCCCCGTCCGCCGCACCCGCGGTAACGATCCAGGGGCGCCCGCCGACCAACTTGAGGGTCGCGCGGAAAAGCGGAGGTTTGGCGTGAAGATCAGTGTCTTCGGGCTCGGTTACGTCGGTTGTGTCTCCGCCGCGTGCCTGGCGGGGCAAGGGCACCGGGTGGTCGGCGTGGACGTCAACCCGGTCAAGATCGACCTCATCACCGCGGGCAAGGCGCCGGTGGTCGAGGAGCGGATCGGCGAGCTGACCGCCGAGGTCGTCGCGAGCGGCGCGCTGAGAGCCACGACCGACGTCGCCGAAGCCGTCGCCGACAGCGAGATCTCGCTGGTCTGCGTCGGCACGCCGTCCGCGCCGAACGGCAGCCTCTCCACCGTCTACCTCGAGCGCGTCGCCGAGGAAATCGGCGAAGCGCTGGCGGCCAAGAGCGAGCGGCACACCGTCGTCTTCCGCAGCACCATGCTGCCCGGCACCTGCCTCGACCTGCTGATCCCGATCCTGGAGAAGGCGTCGGGCCGCACGGCGGGCGTCGATTTCGGGGTCGCGGTGAACCCCGAATTCCTGCGCGAGGGCACCAGCGTCCGCGACTTCTTCGACCCGCCGAAGACCGTGATCGGCGAGATCGACGAAGCCAGCGGCGACGCCGTCGCGGCGCTCTACGAAGGCCTGCCCGGTCCCGTCTTCCGCGTGCCGATTCCGGTCGCGGAAATGACGAAATACGCCGACAACTCCTTCCACGGCCTGAAAATCGGGTTCGCGAACGAGCTGGGCGCGATCTGCCGGGCGCTGGGCCTCGACTCCCACCAGGTGATCGACGTCTTCCTCGCCGACACCAAGCTCAACATCAGCCCCGCCTACCTCAGGCCGGGCTTCGCCTTCGGCGGCTCGTGCCTGCCGAAGGACCTGCGCGGGCTGGTCTACGCCGCGCACCGCGCCGACGTCAGCGTGCCGATCCTGTCGCACGTGCTCGCGTCGAACGACGAGCACCTGCAGCGGGCGTTCGACCTGGTCGCGCGTACCGGCAAGCGCAAGGTCGGGCTGTTCGGCCTGTCGTTCAAGCCCGGCACCGACGACCTGCGCGAGTCGCCGCTGGTCGAGCTGGCCGAGAAGCTGCTCGGCAAGGGCTACGACCTGAAGATCTACGACGCGAACGTCAGCCTCTCGCGGCTGATGGGCGCCAACCGCGAGTACATCGAGGGCCGGCTGCCGCACCTCGGCCAGCTGCTGGCCGGGTCCGTCGCGGAAGTCATGGACCACGCCGACGTCGTCATCGTCGGCTGCAAGGACCCGGACGTGCTGGCGGCCCTGCCGCACGGCGGCGACCGGGTGCTCGTCGACCTCGTCCGCCTGCCCGACGCCGCCGAGCGTCGCCTTGAAGAGGGATATGCCGGTCTTGCCTGGTAAAGCGCTCATCCTCGTCGAAAACCTCTCGGTTCCGTTCGACCGGCGCGTCTGGCAGGAGTCCACGACCCTGCGCGACGCCGGGTGGGAAGTCCACGTGATCTGCCCGCAGGGCACGAAACGCGACACCGAGGCCGAAGCCGTCGTCGACGGCGTCCACATCCACCGGTACCCGCTCAAGGCGGCGACCGGCGGCCCCGCCGGCTACCTGCAGGAGTACGGCAGCGCGCTGTGGCACACGCTGCGGCTGGCCCGCAAGGTCGGGCCGGTCGACGTCGTGCACGCCTGCAACCCGCCGGACCTGCTTTACCTGGTCGCCAAGGTGCTCAAGCGGCAGGGCGCGAAGTTCATCTTCGACCAGCACGACCTGTGCCCCGAGCTGTACCTGTCGCGCTTCGACCGCGGCCAGGACCTGCTCTACCGCGGGGTCTGCGCCCTCGAACGCGCCACCTACCGCGCCGCCGACGTCGTCATCGCGACCAACGAGAGCTACAAGCAGGTCGCCCGGATCCGCGGCGGCAAGCGCCCCGAAGACGTCTTCGTGGTGCGCAGCGCCCCGGTCGTCGAGCGGTTCCACGAGGTGCCCGCCGAGCCCGAGCTGAAGAAGGGCAAGCCGTACCTGCTGGCCTACCTCGGCGTGATGGGCCCGCAGGACGGCGTCGACTACGCCCTGCGCGCGCTCGCCAAGCTGCGGGACGAGGTCGGCCGCACGGACTGGCACGCGGTGTTCGTCGGCTCCGGCGACGCCTTCGACGACATGGTCGCGCTGTCGGCGAAGCTCGGGCTGGCCAACCAGGTCGAGTTCACCGGCCGGATCTCCGACGAGGACCTC
The DNA here is from genome assembly GCF_040064235.1 of Amycolatopsis melonis. Lineage (NCBI taxonomy): Bacteria > Bacillati > Actinomycetota > Actinomycetes > Pseudonocardiales > Pseudonocardiaceae > Amycolatopsis > Amycolatopsis melonis. The sequence goes on along the minus strand of NZ_JBDZYD010000011.1, from coordinate 246,984 downwards.
GTCCGCTACCTGTCCACCGCCGACGTCTGCCTGTCGCCGGACCCGCTCAACCCGCTCAACGACGTCTCCACGATGAACAAGGTCATGGAGTACATGGCGATGAGCAAGCCGATCGTCTCCTTCGAGCTGCGCGAGGCCCGCGTTTCCGCAGGTGACGCGGCCGTGTACGCCCCGGCGAACGACGAGTCGGCGTTCGCGGAACTGGTTTCGCGGCTGCTCGACGACCCGGAGGAGCGCGTCCGGATGGGCAAGCTCGGCCAGGCCCGGGTGGCGGGCCCGCTGTCCTGGGAGAACTCGGCGAAGGCGCTGCTCGCGGCGTATGAGCACGCTGTGAGGTCCTGATCGCCGTTCGGTCAAGAAGTCACCGAACTTGTAACCAATGTTCCCGGCCCGACGACGGTTGGGGTGACCGGCCGATCCACGGAACCCGTTCGGCGTACCCGTTCCAGGAATGGAGATCCCGCCGTTGACCGAAGACACGGTGCGCCTGTCCCTGGTCGGGCAGGTCCTGCGACGGCGCTGGCGGCTCCTGGCCGCCCTCGCCGTGCTGGGCGCGCTGGTCGGCGTCGTCGCGTCGATCCTGTTCTCGCCCGGCTACAAGACCTCCGCCGGCGTGCTGCTCCAGGGCCCGCGGCAGGCCGACGAGCTGCTGACTCAGGCCGAGATCGCGACCAGCTCGGTCGTGCTCGACCGGGCCGCCGCGCAGCTGCCGTGGCATCCGGCGGGCGCCGACCTGAAGAAGCAGGTCACCGCGTCGGTGGCGCAGGGCAACGTCGTGACGATCACCGTCTCGGCCGACACCGCCGAGCACGCCCAGCAGCTCGCCGACCAGGTCGCGCAGCAGTACGTCAAGTACTCGGTGCAGCTGGCGAGCAACTCCGCGGACGCCTCGGTGCAGCTGGCGCAGGAGCAGCGTGAGTCGCTGCGCCAGCAGGTCAAGCTGACCACCGAGAAGATCAGCGAGATCGCCAAGAACGTCGGCGGCGAGCTGACCGTGGAGAGCGTCCAGGTCCGCACCCAGCTCGAAGGGCTGCGGACGTCGCTGGAGCAGGCCATCAACGACCTCAACCAGGCCGACCTCGCCACCGGCGTCGGCAACACCGTCGTCATGGGCAGCGCCGAGCGGCCCACCGGGCCCGCGGCCCCGACGATGGTCCAGCTCGCCGCGGGCGGCGCGGTGCTGTTCTTCCTGGCCGGCGTCTTCGGCCACCTGTTCACCGCCCGCGCCGACCGGCGCCTGCGTGGCGAGCCGGACATCGCCGCGGCACTCGGCGCGCCGATCCTCGCCGGCGTCGACGTCACGACTCCGCAGGGCGACCGCCGCCCGGCCACCGGGTTCACCGGCAGGCTGCGGCGGCTGCTCGGCGGCGACCGGCCCTGGCTGCTCCCGCCGGTCGAGACGTCCGCCGACGAGGTCAACCGCGACATCCGCTACCGGCGGGTGCTGGCCCGGCTGGCGACCGGCCCGGCCGACCTCCTGCTGCTGGTCGCCGACGACGACGAGACGGGCAAGCTGGCCGCCGGGCAGCTCGCCGCGCTGGCCGACCGGCTGTCGGTGCCGCTGCGGATCTTCGAGTTCTCGGCCGGGCGGCCTGCCGTGCCGGACGCCGGCGCGAGTTCCGGTGTCCTGGTCGTGCTCGGCGCCGGCACGCGCACCGCGTGGCAGCTCGTCCGGCTCGCCGAAGCCTGCACCGACGCGGGCCAGGAAATCCTCGGCGCCGTCCTCACCCATCCCGTCCGGCCGCTCGCGCCGGACGCCGGACCCGCGGCGAAAGCCCCCGAGAAAGCCCTGGCAGGTTCGGCGTGACGACTGCATCCGAAACTCCGGCCGCCCCGCTGTTCGACCTCCAGCGGCTGTTCGTCGCCATCCGCCGTCGCAAGCGGTTCTGGCTGGCCACCGCCCTGCTCGGGCTGATCGCGGGCACGCTCGTCGGCTTCGTGCTCCCGACGCCGCCGACCGCGGTCACCAAGGTCATCGTCGTCCACCAGGACGACTCGCCGACCGACAGCGGCACGCTCATGCGCACCGACGTCGCGGTGCTGCAGACGACCCAGATCGCCGCGGGCGCGCTGAAGAAGCTGGGCAGCACCCAGGCCCCCGAAGAGTTCATGAAGAACTACGCCGGGCTGGGCCTGACGAACAACGTCATGCAGATCACCGTCAAGGCCAAGAGCGGCGACGAGGCCGTGGCGCAGGCGAAGGCGCTGGCCGAGACGTTCATCGCCGACCACGTCCAGCGCAGCCAGGCCGCCGCGGCCGCGCAGTCGAAGGCCATCCTCGACCAGCGGAAGAACGCCCAGGACGAACTCGCCAAGGTCGACCAGCAGATCGCGGACGAGACCGGCAAGGGCCGCAACGCCAACGCCAGCACCCTCGAAGGGCTCTACGGCCGCCGCGCCGCGCTGGCGTCGCAGATCTCCGACTTCGACTCGCGCGCCCAGCAGGCAGGCATCGGCAGCCCGCAGGTCGCCGCGGGCACCCAGGTCGTCGACGCGGCCCGGCTGCTGCCCAAGGCGTTCCTCAAGACCACCGCGACCAACGCGGGCATCGGCACCGCGCTCGGCCTGGTCCTCGGGCTCGCGCTGGTCGCCGTCGGCGCGGTGTCCCGCGACCGGCCGGTGCTGCGCCGCGAGATCTCCACGCACCTCGGCGCGTCCGTGATTGCGCAGCTGCCGTCGAAGCAGCGGGGCCTGGCGAAGGTGTGGAAGCGGTCCCGTGCCGTCTCGGAACGCCGTCGCGTCGCCACGACGCTGGTACGCCTGATCCGGCAGGACCCGCGCGAGGTGTCACTGCTGGAACTGGGCGCGGCGCGGACGGCCGCCGAACTCGCCCTCGACATCGCCGCGGAACTCCCCGCGAGCGTCGTCGACGACCTGCCGGGCGAGGACGTCCGCAAGCTGGCGGCCGAGTCGAAGAGCGAGATCGCCGTGCTGGGTGCCGGGGATCCCGCCGGGGAACCGGGGGAGCGCCGGGTCGGCGTCGGCACGGTGTCGCCGGGGACGGCGTGGACGGACCTGGAGCACCTCGGCAAGGAGACCGTGCTGGTCGTCAAGGCCGGGCACGCGAACACGCTGTGGCTGCACACCGTCGCCCGGCAGCTGGCCGACCAGCAGATCCCGGTCGTCGGCATCGTGCTGGTCGACCCGGACCCGCGCGACAAGTCCGACGGCACGCTGTGGGACGGCCTGCACACGGCGTTGCGCGGCCGCGCCGGCCTGGCACCCGCGGCGCCGAAGGCCCCGGCCGAGAACACGGACGCGGACCGGCTGGCCGAGCGGATCGCCCAGCAGGTCGCCGAGCGCGTCGCGGTCGCGGAACCGCCGACACGCCGGTTCACCCCGGTCCGGCCGGTGATCCCGCCCGCACTGGCCAATCCGCGGCCACCGGGCACCGTGAGCGTCCCGGACCACTTCGACGCGCCCACGAAGAAGTTCGCCCCGGTCAAGCCGCCGAAGCGGCCGTCACCGTTCAAGCGCGACAGCGCCGAGCCGGCACACAAGGGCGAGCTCGACGCCGACCTCGAGTCCGAAACGAGCGCGGAAGTCTCTTGACTCCCGCCGCGAACCGAAGGGGAACCCGCTCGAGATGTGCGGCATCGCAGGCACCTACCTCTGGCCGGACGGCGGGCCGCTCACCGACCGGCTGACCAAGACGCTGGCCCACCGCGGTCCGGACGGCTCCGGCCGCTACGACCACGCCGCCGGCACCGGCTCCGTCCACTTGGGACACCGGCGGCTGTCGATCATCGACCTGTCCGAGACCGGCGCGCAGCCGATGGTCCTCGACGGCCTCGCGCTGAGCTACAACGGCGAGCTGTACAACGCGCCCGAACTGCGGGCCGAACTCGAAGCCGCGGGGGTGCGCTTCCGCGGCACTTCCGACACCGAGGTGCTGCTGCAGGCGTGGCGGCGCTGGGGTACCGGCTGCCTGCCCAAGCTGCGCGGGATGTTCGCGTTCGCGTTGTTCGAGGAGGGCACCGGCGAGCTGTTCCTGGTCCGCGACCAGCTGGGCATCAAGCCGCTGTTCTTCGTCCGCCGCAACGGCGGCGTCGCGTTCGCGTCCGAGCTGAAGGCGCTGGCCGGTGAGCTGGGCGGGGCCCTGCAGGTCGACAACGCGGCGCTGATCGCGTCGCTGCTCTACTACTGGGTGCCCGACAGCCGGTGCGCCTACCAGGGCGCGGAGAAGCTGCAGCCGGGCACGTGGCTGCGCTGCCGCCCGGACGGCCAGGTCGACCGCGGCCGGTTCTGGTCACTGCGGGAGGTCGCCGAGGAGGGCGCGGCGTTCGACGGCGAGGTCGACCTGCACGCCGTCATCGCCGAATCGACCGCGAAGCACCTGCTCTCCGACGTCCCGGTGGCGACGTTCCTCTCCGGCGGCTTGGACTCCAGCTACCTGACGGCGCTGGCCGCGCGGTCGCAGCCGGGGATTTCCGCCTACACCATCGGGTTCCGCGCCGAGGACGCCAAGTTCGAGGCCATGCCCGACGACCTGCGGTACGCCCGGATCGTCGCCGAGAAGTTCGGCGTCGACCTGCACGAGATCGAGATCGCGCCGCAGGTGCTCGACCTGCTGCCGAAGATGACCTACCACCTCGACGAGCCGATCGGCGACCCGGCGGCGATCAACTCGTTCCTGATCTGCTCGGCCGCGCGCGAGGCCGGCGTCAAGGTGATGCTGTCCGGGATGGGCGCCGACGAGCTGTTCGCCGGCTACCGCAAGCACCTGGCGAACCTGATCGCCCTGCGCTACCACAAGGTGCCGGGCGCGGTCCGCCGTCCGGTCGAGTCCCTTGTGGACAGACTGCCGGTCGCGTCGGCCAAGCGCGGCTACCGCTCGGTGCGGTTCGCCAAGCGGTTCCTGTCCTTCGCGGGCCTGCCCGAGGAGACGGCGTTCCGGCGCAGCTACACCATGTACGACCGCGCGGAGCTGCTTTCCCTGGTGAACCCGGACTTCGCGCCCGCGGTCGACGACGTCCTCACCGAGCACGCCGACACGTACCACGACCAGGCGCTCGACGACTTCGTCAACCGCATGTGCCTGGCCGACTCGCGACTGTTCCTGCCCGGTCTCAACCTGACCTACACTGACCGGTCCACGATGGCGGCGTCCACCGAGGTGCGGACGCCGTTCGTCGACGTCGAGGTCGTGCGGGCCGCGTTCAAGATCCCCGGCAGCAAGAAGATCGTCGGCCGCGCCGGGAAGGTCGCGCTGAAGAACGCGGCGCTGAACATCCTGCCGAGCGAGATCGTGCACCGGCCGAAGGGCCTGTTCAGCGCGCCGCTGCGGGCGTGGATGAGCCGCGACCTCGCGCCGCTGGTGCGGGAAGTCGTCAACGAAGGCGTGCTCGTGCAGTCCGGGTTCCTGCGCCGCGAGGCCCTGCAGCGCATGGTCGACGAGGACGCCGCGGGCCAGGAGGACCGCGGCAAGCACCTCTGGCACGTCTTGACTCTTGAGTATTGGTACCGGAACGCGATGTCTGGAGCGGGAGCGAAGTGAAGCAGGTAGTCCAGAACTACAAGAGCGGTGAGCTGGCGCTCCTCGACGTGCCGGAACCGGCCTGCAAGCCGGGTGGCGTGCTGGTGCGGACGGTGTACTCGCTGATCTCGACCGGCACCGAGATGATGAAGGTGTCCGAGGCGAGCATGTCGCTGGTGGGCAAGGCCAAGGCCCGCCCGGACCAGGTGGCGAAGGTGATGCAGAGCGTCGCCACCAACGGCCTCGCCGCCACCTACCGCAAGGTGACGTCCAAACTGGACTCCTACACCCCGCTCGGCTACTCGCTGTGCGGCATCGTCGAGCAGGTCGGCGACGGCATCACCGACGTCAAGGTGGGTGACCTCGTCGCCTGCGCGGGCAACGAGCACGCGCTGCACTCCGAGCTGAACTGGGTGCCGAAGAACCTGTACACGCCGGTCCCGGCCGGTGTCGACCCGCGGCACGCGGCGTTCGGCACCGTCGGGTCGATCGCCATGCAGGGCGTCCGCCGCGGCGAGCCGCAGATCGGCGACGTCGCCCTGGTCATCGGGCTCGGCCTGATCGGCCAGCTCGTCGTGCAGCTGCTGGTGTCCTCCGGGGTGCGCGTCGTCGGCGTCGACCCCGACCCGGACCGCTGCAAGCTCGCCGAGAGCCTCGGCGCGCTGACCTGCGCACACCCGGCGTCCGGCATCGTCGACACGGCCGTCGACGAGCTGACGCACGGCGCGGGCGTCGACCAGACCTACCTCGCCGCGGGCGGCAACACCAACGACCCGGTGGAGCTGGCCGCGAAGCTGTCGCGTGACCGCGGCCGCGTGATCGACATCGGCAAGTGCAAGCTCGACCTGCCGTGGAACGCCTACTACGAGAAGGAACTGGACGTCCGGTTCTCGCGGTCGTACGGCCCCGGCCGTTACGACCCGTCGTACGAGCTGGAAGGCCGCGACTACCCGATCGGGCAGGTCCGCTGGACCGAGCGCCGCAACCTCGAGTGCGTCCTCGACCTGATCGCCCGCGACCGCCTCGACGTCGAGCCGCTGATCACGCACGTGGCGGACTTCTCGGACGCTGTGTCGACGTACCAGTCCCTGAACGAGGGTGCGTTGAAGGCGGTGGCGGTGCTGTTCCGCTACCCGGAGGCGGTCGCCCGGACCGAGCCGGTCGTGACGTCCGCGCGGCTCGGCGTGGTCTCGACCCCGGCGGCGGCGTTCCCGGCGGGACAGCCGGTGCGGCTGGGCTTCATCGGCGCGGGCAACTACGCGTCGTCGATGCTCCTGCCGCACCTGGTCGAGCGCGACGACGTCCAGCTCAAGCACGTCGCGACGACGTCGGCGCTGTCGGGTGCGAACGCCCGCCGCAAGTTCGGTTTCGCCGAGGCGTCCACGGACATCGACAACATCCTCGGCGACGACACGATCGACGCGGTTTTCGTGGTGACGCGGCACAGCTCGCACGCGGAGCTGACCCGGCAGGCGCTGCTGGCAGGCAAGACGGTGTTCGTCGAGAAGCCGCTGGCGCTGTCGGCCGAGGAGCTGCAGAAGGTCCTCGACGCGATCGAGGAGTCCGGCAACGACCGCCTCCAGGTGGGCTTCAACCGCCGGTTCGCACCGCTGCTGCACGAAGCCCGCGCGCAGTTCGGCCCGCGGGTAGGCCCGGCAACGGTCCGCTACCTGGTCAACGCGGGCCGCCTCGACCACGGAAGCTGGTACAACCAGACGGCCACGGAGGGCTCCCGTTTCGCGGGCGAAGGCGGCCACTTCATCGACACGGTGAGCTGGCTGCTGGACGCGGACCCGGTATCGGTGTACGCAACCGGCGACCTCCAGGTGACGCTGGCTTATCAGGACGGTTCGACGGCGGTCATCACGTATGCGGAGACGGGTTCATCGGGCTTCCCGAAGGAAACCCTGGACCTCACGGCAGACGGCAAGGTCCTGAAGTTCGACGACTTCGTCAGGGCATCGGTGTACTCGCGCAAGAAGTGGACGAGTTCGAGAATCCCGAAGGGCCGCGACAAGGGCCAGGCAGCCGAGGTAGACGCCTTCCTGACGGCGGTCCGCACGGGCGGCCCGATGCCGATCCCGGTGGCGTCTTTGGCGGCAACGACGTTGGCAACGCTGGCGGCCCAGACGAGCGTGGCGAACGCGGCCCCGGTACGGATCGAGTTGCCGGCGAAGACGGGCACCCCGGCATGACGAGCGGGCAGCTGCTGACCCGGTCCGCGCTGGCGGGTGCGGGTGGGCTGGTGCTTCCGTGGAAGGCCGGTGACCGCCCATGATGGGGCCCGCCTGGTACCTGCGCCGGCTGTCGCGGATGGGGCCGGCCGAGGTTGTCGGCCGCGCGCGGCATGCCGTCGTGCAGCGGCAGTGGCGGACCGCGCCGCCATTGCCTCCCGAGTGGCCGTCGCACCCGCGGTTCGCCGCCGTGCTGCCGTCCGGGGTGCTGGGCAAGGTGTCCGGCGAGGCGGTTTCGCGGCTGCTGGCCACCGCCGACGAGCTGATGGACGGCCGCGCGGAGTACTTCGGCGTGGTCCGCACGGACATGGTTGCCCCGGACTGGTTCCTGGATCCCAAGACCGGCCGTCGCGCGCCCTCGGACGAGTACGCCTTCGACGTCCCGTACCGCTCGGAAGACACCGTCGGCGACATCAAGCAGATCTGGGAACCGTCGCGCCACCAGCACCTCACCGTGCTCGCGGCGGCGTACGCGCTGACCGGGTCACCGGCTTATGCCACGCGGGTCGCCGAGCACCTGAGGTCGTGGTGGGCCGCGAACCCGCCGTTGCGGGGACCGCACTGGATCAGCGGGATCGAGCTGGGCATCCGGCTGCTGTCGTGGGTCTGGGTGCGCCGCCTGCTCGACGGCTGGCCCGGGGCCGTCGAGCTGTTCGAGGACAACCCGGACTTCCAGCTCCAGCTGTGGCACCACCAGAACTGGCTCGCGACGCTGCGCAGCCACGGCTCGTCGGCGAACAACCACGTCATCGCCGAGGACGCGGGCCTGCTCGCCGCGGCGTGCGCGTTCGGCTGGTTCCCGGAGTCGGCGGGCTGGCGGACCGCGGCGATGCGGTCGCTGGACGTCCAGCTCGGCCGCAACACCTTCGGCTCGGGGCTCAACGCGGAACTGGCCTCGGAGTACCACGGCCTGGTGCTGGAGCTGGGCCTGGCGGCCGCGCTCGAGGCGGACGCGGCGGGCACGCCGGTCCCGGATTCGACGTGGGACGTCCTCCTCCGCATGACGGACGCGCTGGCGTCCATTGTGGACGGAAGGCTGCGCCCGCCCCGCCAGGGCGACGCGGACGACGGGTTCGGCCCGATCGTCGACGGCACGGCAACCGACCGCTGGGCGTCGCTGCTGGCCTCGGGCGAGGTGCTGTTCGGCAGGCCGGCCTGGTGGCCGGCCGTCCTGGCCGACGACGTCCGCACGCCGCTGTTCGCCTCCCTGGCCGCGCGCACGCCGCGGGCCACGGGCGTCCGCCCCGGTCGCCGCCCGGCGCACCTGCGCGACGCGGGCATGACGATCCTGCGTTCGGGCCCGCTGTGGGTCCGCTGCGACGGCGGGCCGCACGGGTTCCTGTCGATCGCGGCCCACGCCCACGCGGACGCGCTGGCGTTGGAGGTCCGCCACGACGGCGTGGACGTCCTCGCCGACCCGGGCACGTTCTGCTACCACGGCGAGCCGCAGTGGCGGTCGTACTTCCGCTCGACGCTGGGGCACAACACGCTGGAACTGGACGGCCGGGACCAGTCGACGTCCGGCGGCCCGTTCCTGTGGACCCGCCACGCCCGGACCAAGGTGCTGTCGGTGCGGACGCCACCCGAAGGCCCGTCCCGCTGGTCGGCGGCCCACGACGGCTACGCCCCGGCGGTCCACCGCCGCACGGTCGAGCTGGACGGCGGGACGCTGGTGATCACCGACGAGGTCCTCGGCGAGACGGGAGCGCCGGGCCGCCTGGCGTTCCACTTCGGACCGGCGGTCACGGTGACCCTCGACGGCACCACGGCCCGGCTCAGCTGGCCCGAGCCGTCCGGATCCGGCGTCGCCGCGCCCGATGCGGTCTCGGACTCCGCGGCAGCGGCCGGTGCGGTCGAGTCCAGCTCGCCTTCCGCGGCTGGTGTGGCCGAGCATGGCTCGCCCTCCGCTGTGGCCGAGCCCGGCTCGCCCTCCGCGGCCGGTGCGGTCGCGTCCACCTCGCCCTCCGCGGCCGGGATGCCCGATCCGCTCGCCGGCAGCGTGTCGGGGTCCCTGGCCGGTGGCGGGCTGCGGACCGCCGTCATGGAACTGCCGCCCGAGCTGGCGTGGAGCGTGCACCGGGGCGAAACCGACCCGCCGCTCGGCTGGTACTCCGCGGGCTTCGGCCGGAAGGAACCTTCGACCACGCTCATCGGCTCCGGCACGCCCGGACACCTCACCACCCTGCTCCGCTTCAGTTAGGACCCGCCCGTGACAGCCCGCCGCTTCCGCCTCCGCCACGCCGCACCGCTGGTCGGCGTCCTGCTCACGGTTGCGGCGTGCTCGGGCGGCCCGGACACCGACGGCGGCCCCGCCCAGGCCACGCCCGCGCCCAGCGGGTCCGTCGCGGCGGTGTGCGACAAGGAACCCGCCGGCCCGGCGACCGCACCCGCCGGCGCGGTCGCCGTCGATCCGGCCGTGCCCGGTGACCTGGCGGCGAAGACCCGCTCGGCCGGTCCGGGCACGACGTTCTGGCTCAAGCCGGGCAAGCACATCCTCGGCGACGACAAGTACGACCAGGTGACCCCCAAGGACGGCGACGTCTACATCGGCGCCCCGGGCGCGATCGTCGACGGCCGCAAGATCAACCAGTACGCGTTCACTGGCCACGCGAAGAACGTCAAGCTCACCTACCTGACCGTGCAGGGCTTCGCCGCGCCCCACGACGAAGGCGTGGTCAACCACGACTCCGGCGACGGCTGGGTCATCGAGCACTCGACGATCCAGGACAACGACGGCGCCGGCCTGATGGCGGGCGCCCGTCAGCAGGTGCGCGGCAACTGCCTGCGCCGCAACGGCCAGTACGGCATGAACGCCTACTCCGGCCAGACCCCGATCACCGCGCTGGTCGTCGAGGGCAACGAGGTCGCGGGCAACAACACCGGCGACTGGGAGAAGAAGATCGACGGCTGCGGCTGCAGCGGCGGCATCAAGTTCTGGCAGGTCGACGGCGCCGACGTGCGCGGCAACTGGGTCCACGACAACCGCGGCACCGGGCTGTGGGCCGACACGAACAACAACGACTTCCTCATCGAGGGCAACCTCATCGAGGGCAACGACAGCGCCGCGCTGATCTACGAGATCAGCTACAACGCCGTCATCCGGGACAACACGATCCGGAACAACAACTGGGCCGACGGCCGCCGCTACGCCGACCGCGGCGACAACTTCCCGACGGCGACGATCTACATCTCCGAGTCCGGCGGCGAGCCGCGCGTCAAGGCGCGCACCGCGAAGATCGAGATCTCCCGCAACTACCTGGAGAACAACTGGTCCGGGATCACGCTGTGGGAGAACGCCGACCGGTTCTGCAACAGCCCGGCCAACACCTCCTCCGGCGACTGCACCCGGCTGGTGCCGGGCGTGAAGCAGTGCGCGGCCCCGGCGATCACGGCAGGCCCGCTGCTGTCCGACTGCCGCTGGAAGACCCAGCACGTCGACATCCACGACAACAAGTTCGTCCTCGACCCGGCGGTCGTGGGCTGCCAGGCGACGTGCGGCCGGATGGGCCTGCTGGCGAACTTCGGCTCCTACCCGGAGTGGTCGCCGTACAAGGGCGACGCGGTCCAGGAAGCGGTCACGTTCAAGCAGGACAACCGCTGGCACGACAACAGCTACGTCGGCCCGTGGACGTTCGTCGTTTACACGACCGACCGCGTCCTGGAGATCGGCGAGTGGAAGGGCGCGCCGTACTCGCAGGACACCGGCAGCACCTACACCATGCAGGGCGGGGGCTGACATGACGGCGCACAGCGCAGCGGCCGCGGGTATCCGCGGCAACGCCGCCGCCGACCCCGCCTCGGCACCGAAGTGGGCGAGCCTGGCGTGGGCGCTGCTGATCCTCAACACGCTCGGCTCGACCGGCGCGAAGACGGTCCTCCCGCTGCCGCGCTCGGTCAGCCAGCTGGTCACCATGGGCGCGCTGATGACGGCGTTCGTGATCGCGCTGGTGCTGAACAAGCACCTGCGGATCCGTCCGAGCGCGTACCTGCTGCTGCTGACGTTGCTGCTGGTGTCGAGCATCCTCTCCAGCGCCGACCTGCAGGAGGGCGCCGGCGCGTTGTTCCGGTGCTTCCGGCTCGCGGTGTTCGTGTCCACGCTCTGGCTGCTGACCCGCTGGTGGGACGGCGGATTCAGCTTCGTCCGCGCCCACATCCGCGCGTACACGGTGGTGCTCGCGTCGGTGGCGATCGGCCTGGTGATCGCCCCGGGCAACGCCATGCCGGAGGTGTACGGCGGCCGCCTGTCGGGCGCGATCTGGCCGCTCACCCCGCCGCAGATCGGCCAGTACGCCGCGGTCGTCGCCGGGCTCACGCTCCTCCTCTGGTTCGGGCGCCGCACGACGTGGCGCAGCGCGCTGGTGATCGTGGTGCCCGTGCTGGCGCTGCTGATGCTCACCCACACCCGGACGGCCACGCTCGGGCTCGTCGCCGGCCTGGCGGTGGCCTTCCTGTCGATGCTGCTGACCAGCGCCCGCGCCCGGAAGGTGTTCGCGTGGACGGCCGGCATCGGCGGAGCCGCCGGCGTGGTGCTCGCGGGCGCGCTGCAGACGTGGTTCCTCCGCGGGCAGAGCGCGGACAACTTCTCCAGCCTGACCGGCCGCGCGAAGGTGTGGGACGCGCTGCTCGAAGCCCCGCGGACGACCTCGGAGTACATCTTCGGGGTCGGGCTGACGGACAAGTCCTACGACGGCCTCCCGATCGACAACAGCTGGCTCGCGATCTACCACGAGCAGGGTTTCGTGGGCATCGCGCTGGTCGCCGCGTTCCTGCTGACGCTGATCGTCGTCGCGGTGCTGCGGCCGCCCTCACTGGCGAGGGCGTGCGCGATCTTCCTGGTCACCTACTGCGTATCGGCCTCCTACACCGAAGCGGGTCTCGGCGACGCGTCGCCGTATCTGCTGCATCTGGCGGTGGCCGCGTCCCTGCTGGTCCGCGGGGTGCCGCAGTCCGACGAACAGGCATTCATCCCGGCGAAGGGGGCAAACGCGTGAGGGTGCTCGTCGTGCACAACCGGTACCGGTCCGAGCAGCCGAGCGGCGAGAACAACGTCGTCGACGCCGAGGTGACGTTGCTCGCCGAGGGCGGGCACCAGGTGTCGTTGTTCGAGCGCCGCAGCGACGACATCGCCGCGATGCCGCTGCCCCGCAAGGCCGCCGTGCCGCTGATGGTGCCGTGGAACCCGGCGGTCCGGAAGGAACTCGCCGCCCGCCTGCGCGCGTCGCGCCCGGACGTCGTGCACATCCACAACACGTTCCCGCTCCTGTCCCCGTCGGTGGTCGCCGCCTGCGCGGACGCGGGGGTGCCCGCGGTCGCGACGCTGCACAACTACACGATGGTCTGCCCACCGGGCACGCTCCACCGCGACGGCCGCATCTGCACCGACTGCGTCGGCGGCTCACCGCTGCCGGCGGTGAAGCACGGCTGCTACCGCGGTTCGAGCGCGGCCACGCTCCCCATGGCGGCGAGCATGATCGCGAACCGGCGCCGGTGGTGGACGGGCGTTTCGCGGTTCTTCTGCATTTCGGCGGCCCAACGTGACCTCCTGGTGTCGGCCGGGATGCCCGGCGAGCGGATGGTGGTGAAGCACAACTTCGTCACCGACCCCGGTGTCCGCCGCACCGGCGACGGGAAGCACGTGCTGTTCCTCGGCCGGGTCACCGAGGAGAAGGGGGTCGGCCTGCTGATGCGGGCCTGGGAGCAGCTCGGCGGCGCCCTGGGCGTGCCACTGGTCATCGCCGGTACCGGCCCGATGCAGGACGAGGTCGCCGCCTGGGCAGCCGGGCGTGACGACGTTTCGTACGTCGGCCTCCGGAACAAGGCGGAGTGCCGCGCCCTGACCGCCGACGCCGTCGCGGTGGTGGCGCCGTCGACGTGGCTGGAGGCTTTCGGCCTGGTGGTCGTCGAGGCCATGGCCGCCGGCGTGCCGACGGTCGCGGCCGCGCACGGCGCATTTCCCGAGCTCGTCGAGGACGGCGTCACCGGCCTCCTCCACACACCGGGCGACGCCGCGTCGCTGGCCGACCGGCTGCGCGCGGTCGTCGGCGACCGCAACCGCGAGATGGGGGATGCTGCGCGGGTGCGGTACGAAAAGGACTTCACGCCCGCTGTCGGCCTCGATCGCCTGATTGCCGGGTACCAGGCGGCGGTCGAAGCGTGAGGCAGCTGGTCCGGACGGCGCCCGCGGCCCTGCCGGCCGTGCTGCGCGCTCCGCTGGCGCTGTCCGCCGCCCTGGCGACGGCCGTGCTCGTCGCCCTCGGCATCCTGCACTTCCACGACGCCGGGCTGACGGGCATCGACGCGGCGCTCCTGCCGTCGATCGACGGGGTCGTGCCACCGTGGCGCTACCTCGCCCTGACCGTCGACTTCGGCGGGGAGCCGGCCGGGTCGGTGATCCTGGTGGTTCTCCTCTCGGCGGTCTGCGTCCTGCTGCGCCGCATCCGGACGGCGGTGGTGACGGTCCTCGGCGTCGTGGCGACGGTGGCGGTGACGACGGCGCTGAAGCCGCTCGTCGGCCGCACCATCCACGGCGAGTTCCTGTCCTACCCGAGCGGCCACACGGCCATGGCGACGGTGCTCGCGCTGGTCATCGCGATGCTGCTGATCGACCGGTTCGGGCTCGGACGGCCGGCTGCGGTGGTCCTTGCTCTGGGGTTCGCGCTGGTCGCGGGGGTCGTGATGGGCTGGGCCGAGGTGGCTTTGGGTGCGCACTATCCGACCGATGCCGTGGGTGGGTTCTGCGCTGCCCTGGCCGTGGTGCCGGGCACGGCCTGGCTGGTGGACCGAGTCGCCGACCGGCTTTGAGTGGTGGCGCCGGGTCGCCGTGGTGGTGTTGTGTGTCGCGAGCCTTGGCTGAGGGGTCGTGTTGGCGATGAGGGCCGGGGGCGCCGTCGGTGTGGCACGCCTCGGCTGAAGGGCGGCCCTCGCTGACGGGCGGTGGGACGCGACCAGGTTCGGCTGCGGTGTGGTGCTGATGATCGACGCTGGAGGCGTGCCGGGGGCTGCCTTGGGGACCGGGGACGTGACCGTTCCCGGCTGGGCGGTCGCGTCCGTGATTGATTCCTGTGCGGTGTCGGTCTGGGGCGGGGTTGTTCGTCGGTGGGGTGACCGATGGCTTGAGGAGGCCCCCGTGATCCAGGATCTGATCGCCGCCGAGCGGCGGGAGCTGGCTGCGTTGCTCGATGAACTGCCGTCCTCCGGGTGGGAGGCGCCTACCCTTTGTGCGGGCTGGCGTGTGGCCGAGGTCGTGGCCCACATGACTATGCCGTTCCGGTTCTCGGCCGGGCGGTTCGTGCTCGAGCTGCTGAAGTCCGGTGGCCGCTTCAACGCCATGGCCGACCGCGTGGCGCGCCGGGAAGCCGCCGAGCTTTCGCGGGAGGCGCTGGTTGCCTCGCTGCGGGACAACGCCGGCCACCCGTGGCGGCCGCCCGGCGGTGGGCCGGAAGGCGCCTTGAGCCACGACGTCATCCACGGCCTCGACATCACGACCGCGCTGGAACTGGACCGGCGCGTGCCGCTGGAACGCCTGGAAGTGATCTTCGCTGCGATGAAACCGAAGCAGGTCAAGTACTTCGGTGCCGACCTGACCGGCATCGCCCTGCGTGCCGACGACCTCGACTGGTCGTACGGCACCGGCACCCCGCTCACCGGGGCGGCCCAGGACCTGCTTCTCGTTCTCTGCAACCGGCGGTTGCCTGCCGGGCGTCTTCGGGGAGAGCCGAGCGCGCGGTTCACCACGGTCTGAGCTCCTTCCGTAGTTGTTCCATTGTGGACAGCGGGGGCGTGCCGAACCGCAGCGCCTGCAGGCCGGCGGTGCGCGCCGCCGTGACGTTCTCTTCCCGGTCGTCGATGAGCAGCATCCGCTCGGGGATCACGTCGAGGCGGCGGCACACCGTGGTGAACGCCGCGGGATCGGGCTTGCGCACCCCGATGTCCCCGCTGACGAACCAGCTGGTGATGTACTCGCCGAGCCCGAACCGCTCACGCAGCAGCTTGGACCATTCGCTGACGTCGTTGCTCAGGCACACCAGCCGCACGCCGGTGGCGTCCAGCTCGGCGAGCAGTGCGACCACGCCGTCGGTGAGGCGGTGGTTCAGGCAGTACTCCTCGTCCGACGCGCCGGATGTGCCGGCCGCCGCCCAGAAGTCCGCGGAGGACATCCTGCCCAGGCTGCATTGCTCGTACAGCTGGGCGATCTCGGTCCCGCTCAGCACGCAGCCGTGGCTGCGGAGATAGGGCACCAGCAGGCCGGTGACGTCGTCGGCGCAGGAATAAAGGACGCCCATCGCATCGAACACGACGACGTCGATCGCGTCGCGCTGGAGGGCTGCGGGGGTGGGATGTGCAGGGGCCATGTCTTCGACGGTAGCGAACATCTGTGCGAACGCCATCACTGGAAAGGGTGAAACGATCGCCGTCTGGAATTCTCCGTTCGCGACTTTTCCCTTTGCTGCCAAGGGAAACAGCCTCTACTGCAACGGGCGGTCGCGAAAACTGTCGGACCCCCTCGGCAAGCTCCTGATCAGCAGACGGCGGCCCCGCCGTCGAACGAAGAGCACTCGTCCTGCGAGTAGGGCTCCGCCCGCCAGCCCGCAGCGTCGACCGTCCTGGAGGTGTCATGCACGACGAACGCCCACGGCCCCGCGTAGGAGTTGCCGTGCCAGCGGTTGCCCTGCTGGAAGGTGATCGCTTCCTGGACCGCGTTTCCCTTGTAGGGGGACCAGTCCGGGAAGGTCCCGAAGTTGGACAGCAGCGCCATCCGCCCGCACAGGCTCGTGCAGCCCACCCGTCCAGGATCGAACCGGAAGGTGTTCCCGTGAATCTCCACCTGCTGGGTCTTCCAGCGGCAGTCGCCGTACGCCGGCGGCTTCTCGATGGTGCCCGCCACGCACGAAGACTTGGCCGCCACCTTGGTGCAGTAGCCCGAAGACGTGTTCGCCGGGCTGTTGCAGAAGCGGTCCGCGTTCTCCCACAAGGTGATCCCGGCCCAGTTGTCCTCGAAGGTGTTCCCGCTGATGTCGATGGCCGACGTCCGCGCCGGCACCCGGGGCTCGCCACCCGATTCCGACAGGTACACCGTTGCGACCGGGAAGTTGTCACCGCGGGAGGCGAACGCGCGGCCCTGTACGAGGGTGTTGCCGCGGAAGGTGTTGCCGCGCAGCACGAGGTTGTAGCTGGTCTCGTAGAACAGCGCCTCGGCGTCGTTGGCCTCGAACACGTTGTCTTCGAGGAGGAAGTCGTTGTTGTTCGTGTCGGCCCACAGGCCGGCGCCGTGGTTGCCGTGGACCCAGTTGCCGCGGATGTCGGCGCCGTCGACCGCCCAGAACTTGGCGCCGCCGCTGCAGCCGCAGCCGGGGACCCTGGTTTCCCAGTCGCCGGTGTTGTTGCCGGTGATCTCGTTGCCCTCCAGCACGAGCCCGGTGATGCCGTCGCCCGGCTGGTAGGCGTTGAGCCCGTACTGGCCGTTGTTCCGCAGGCAGCTGTGCCGCACGACCTGGCCGGCACCGGCCATCAGGCCCGCGCCCGCGTTGTCCTCGATGGTGGTGTTCTCGATGAGCCAGCCGTCGCCGGAGTCGTGGTTGACCACGCCCTGATCCTGCAGCGCGGCGAAGCCGCGGATGGTGAGCCCGCGGAGCTGGACGTCGCGCGCCCGCTGGGTGAAGGCCGCGCGGTTGACGCCGCGGCCGTCGACGACCGCGCCCGGCGCGCCGAGGTAGACGTCGCCGTCCTTCGGGACGACCTGGCCGAACTCGTCGGTCCCCAGCGTGTGAGTGCCGGGGCGGAGCCAGAACGTGGTGCCCGGCGGGTGGGCGGCGGTCTTGACCGAGAGATCTCCGTCGACGCCCGGGTCGATCGCGACGGCCCCGGGAGGCGCTTCCTCGTACTCGGCGGGCTGGTGCCCGCACACGGGCGCGGGCCCGTCGGCGGTGCGCGCGAGCGCCGGGGAGGAGACGGCGATCAGGAGCGAGCATGCACCGACGAGAACCGCGCGAGATCTGCCCATGGCAGGAAGTTACGCGCGAACAGGCCGGGAATCAGTCCCCCTGCAGTGTCCTCATCGGACCCTGCGGGTGAATCGGGCCTGCCGGAACGGGTGGCCGGTGACCGCGCCCTGCCCGCACGGCACCCGGAGGACAGCCGGGCTTCCCGGCCGTCCTCCACCGGCCGCGGGTCAGGCGTACTTGCGGAACACCGGCCGGACCGGGCGGCCGCCCATCCACGGGGCCGGGTCCTCGGCGTCGAGCGCCTTCCGGTAGACCGTGCACGCCTGGGCCACGACGTCCACCGTCCGGTCGATGTCGGCCTCGGTGAGGGCGGCACTGACCACGAAGGACGGTCCGAGCACCCCGCCGCCGACCAGCTCGCGCAGGAACAGCGTCCGGTACGGCTGCGACGGGCGGTGCTGCTCGTCGAGCGTCCCGAAGACCAGGTTGCTGGCGCGGCCGCGGACGACCACGTGGTCCTCCACGCCCATGCCCGCTGCCACCTCGCGGACGCCGGCGGCGAGCCGGTCGCCGAGGGCGTGCAGGCGGCCGATGACGTCCTCGTCGCGGTAGACGTCCATGACCGCCATCGCCGCGGCCAGGGAATGCGTCTCGGCGCCGTGGGTGGTGGAGAGCAGGAACACGCGTTCCCGGTCGCTGCGCAGCCCGCCGAGCTCCATCAGCTCCCGCTTGCCGGCGAGCGCGGAGACGGCGAAGCCGTTGCCGAGTGCCTTGCCGAACGTCGACAGGTCCGGCGTGACGCCGTAGAGGCCCTGCGCGCCGTGGGCGGACCAGCGGAAGCCGGTGATCATCTCGTCGAAGATCAGCACGACGCCGTGGCGGGTGGTGAGCTCCCGCAGGCCCTGCAGGTATCCCGGCGGTGGCTCCTCCGCCGCGGCCGCCTCCAGGATCATGCACGCGATCTCGCCCTCGTGGCGCTGCAGCAGCTGCTCCGCGGCCTGCAGGTCGCCGTACGGGAAGGACACCGTCGCCTCGGTCGTCTCCTCCGGGATGCCCGCGTTCATCGGCGTCGTGCCGATGAACCAGTCGTCGGTGGAGAAGAAGGCGTGGTCGGCGCACTTGGCGACGAGCTTGCGGCCGGTGGCGGCGCGGGCCAGGCGGACCGCAGCGGTCGTCGCGTCGGAGCCGTTCTTGGTGAACTTCACCATCTCGGCCGTCGGCACGTTCTCGAGGAACCGCTCGGCTGCCTCGGCCTCGATGATCGACGGGCGGATGAAGTTGCTGCCCTTCTCCAGTTCGGCGCGGACCGCGTCGAGGACGCGCGGGTGCGCGTGGCCGAGGCTGACCGCTCTCAGGCCGGCGCCGTACTCGATGTACTCGTTGCCGTCGACGTCCCAGACGTGGCCGCCGCGGCCGTGGGAGATGACCGGGGCCATCCCTTCGGGATACTGGTCCGAGCCCTTGGCGTAAGTGTGCGCGCCGCCCGGGATGACCCGGTGCAGCCGCTCGTTCGCCGTCGTGGAGCGGGGCAGGTTCGTTCCCATGTCGTGGCTCACCTCGTTGGTTTCAACGCCTCTCCGAGAGACGGCGCGCGTTCGTCTCGGTCACTGACCATTGTGACCGACAGTGGCCACGGAATGTCCAATTCAGGGTCTTTGTACGAAATCGTGATGTCTTCGGCCGGATTGTGGGCCCGGTCGATACGGTACGCAACGTCGGAAGGATCCGTCAGTGACTGGAATCCGTGGGCGCACCCCGCCGGGATGTACACGGAAACCTGCGTTTCACCGGAAAGTTCGAACGTTTTGATGTTCCGGAACGTCGGCGAATCCGGTCGGAGATCCACGACGACGTCGAAGATCGCGCCGTGCGAGCACCGCACCAGCTTCGCTTCGCCGGCTCCGCCCCGCAGGTGCATCCCGCGCACGACGCCCTTGCGGGACCGGGAAAGGCTGTCCTGGACGAACCCGTCCGGGTCGATGCCGACGGAGGCGACGACGTCGCGGTCGAACGTCCGGCTGAAGAAGCCGCGGTCGTCGACGTGCGGTGTGGGTTCGAACAGGTACGCGCCCTCGATCTCGGGCACCGGAATGGCCTTCATCGCCCACCCCCGGAGAGGGCCGCCGAAAGGGCGGCGAACTGGTTCTTGAGCCGCTGCGCGTTCGCCGCGTTGCGTTCGAGCAGGGTCTGGCGCAGTTCCGCCGAGCGGTTCTCCAGCTCGGTGAACTGCTCGACGAGCCGGTCGAACTCGACGGTCTTCGCCCGCTGGGTGAAGCCGGCGAGGCCCATCTCCGCCATCAGCACGTCGTTCTTCGGTGCGTAGCCGATCGCCACGGTCGGTTTCGCGACCTTCAGCGCGCAGAGCACGTTGTGGTAGCGCGTGGCCACCACGCTGTCCACCGCCGCCATCTCGTGCATCAGCTCGCCCAGGGTCTCCGCCGAGGCCGCCGTCACCAGCGGGGAAGCGGTCTTCTCGAGGATCTCGTCGACGACCTGCCGGTCGATCCGGTCGCCGATGAACAGCCGGACTCCTCTGCCCTGGTCCACGAGCCACCCGACGAACCGGTTCATCGTGTCCACGTAGTGGCGGTAGATGCGTTCGCCTTCGGCGCGGTCGTCGTTACCGCCGTAGTAGGCCATCACGCCGACGCCGACGGTGCCCGGCGTTCCGTCGCCGTCCGGCGTGGGGAGGGCGAACGCGAGGTCGGGGTAGACCTCGTCGCGGCTGGTGTCGACACCCATGGCGCGCATCGCGTCGCGGGAGATGTCGTCGCGGTAGGAGCGGTAGGCGGCGAGGCGGCCCGCCCAGCGGACCAGCGTCCGCGTGGCCCGGGCGCTGATCTCGTTGGCGCCGACACAGACGAGCGCCACCTTGGTGCCGAAGAGGCGCCCGGTGGCGGAAAGGAGGAACAGCGAATACGGGAAACCCCAGGGACGCAACGGAAGCGTCGCTTCGAGCACGCCCATCCCCGGCACGATGACGACGTCCTGGCGGCGGACCCAGGCCGCGGTGCGGGCGATGTCGACGAGCTTGCCGAAGCCCTTGAGGGCGATCGAGCGCAGGCCGGAGGCCGTCTCGTACTCGGACTGGTTCCAGTGCAGGGGCGTGGCGTCGAGGCCGTACCGCTCGCGGACGATCTCCGGGCCGCCGACGAGGGCGCTCAGCACCGCGTCCGGGTGTTCGGCGCGCAGGTGGCCGAGCACGGCTTCGAGGGAACCGTCGTTGCCGAGGTTCCCCGAGCCGAGGAGGCCGAAGACGCCGACGCGCGGGGCACGCTTCACGCGAGCCTGCCTTCCCGGCCTGCCACGATCGCGTTGACCGTGGCGGCGTCCGAGGCGGTCGGCGCGCGGTCCTCGACGCGCTCGCCGGAGCGGGACTTCGCGCGGCTGGTGAGCCAGCTGCCGAGGTGCCGGTAGCACTCGGCCTTGTCGGCGCCCGAGATCGGGGCGCGCCGGATCAGGTCCGCGAACCCGTAGACGTACTCGCCGAGCAGGCGGACGGTCGGGTGCCGGAGCCGGTTCGCGCGCCGCGGGTCCAGGTTCGCGCACCGGCTCCGGATGGTCGGGTTGGCCCGTTCCGCGCGGCCCGGGTGGTCGCGGCGGAAGTAGAGCAGCTCGGGCACCTGGTGGAACGGGCCGTGCAGGGCCAGTTCGGCCGAGTACGTCCGGTCGGCGTGGTGGTAGCTGTCGAGCGGCTTGACGCGGCGGAGGACGTCGGAGCGGATGACGCCGTAGAAGTCGTCGCCGCCGGGCTCGAACAGGATGCTGCGGAAGCGGTCCGGCGCGTGCCGGGACGCGGTGTCCAATGTGTACTCGAGCGGCTGGACGATGCGGCCGTCGCCGTCGATGATCGCCTGGTCGCAGTGGGCCAGGATGACGTCGGGGCGCTCGTCGAGGGCCTCGACGCAGCGCTTGAGCAGGTCGCGGGCGTACAGGTCGTCGTGGGACACCCACTTGAACAGCTCGGTGCGGGACACGTCGAACACGAAGTTGTGGTTCGGCGTCGCGCCGATGTTCACCGGCTGGCGGACGTAGCGGATCCGGGAGTCCTTCTCGGAGTAGCGGCGGCAGATCTCGTCGGTGCCGTCGGTCGAGGCGTTGTCCGAGATGATCAGCTCGAAGTCCTCGTAGGTCTGGCCGAGCAGGGCATCCAGCGACTCGGCGAGGTACTCCTCGCCGTTGTACACCGGGAGGCCGAGGCTCAGCCGCGGGACGGTGGTCATGGAGTCCTCATTCCTTGATCGGCTCTTCGAGAGGCTGGGGCTCCGGCAGCGGCGGCACGTACTCGCGCAGGCCGGTACGCAGCTGGAGCCACCAGACGACGGACCCGCTGAGCGTGGCCGTCGCGACACCCCACGCGGACCCGGCCGCGCCGCCGAGGAACGCGCCGGCGATGCCGAACGTGACGTAGAACAGGGAGGCGATCAGCTGGGAGCGCAGGCTCCGCTTGGCCGCGCCGAGTGCGCGCAGGCCGGCGGCCGCGCCCGTGGCGAAGCTCGCGCCGACCACGGCGAGCGTGACCGGGAGGATCAGCGGGGAGGAGGAGTCCCAGACCGAGCCCATCACCCAGCGGCCCGCGCTGTCGGGCACCAGGAGCAGGAGGCCGAGACCCCAGCACAGCGCCGCGGCGGCCTGACCGCCGCCGAGGACGACGCAGAAGTGCTTCAGCCGGTGCGGCGCCCGCTGAAGCACCCGCGCGCCCTCGGCGACGGTGACCAGGGACAGCCCCATCAGCAGGGCCAGGAACGGCCCGAGGAGCTGCTCCGCGCCCCGGACCGCGCCGACGGCGGTGATGCCGGCGATGGCGCCGAGGCCGTAGGCCCGCAGCTGGGACGCGCCGCTGTTGCTGACGTTCTCGACCAGGTACCGGACGCTGAGGTCGCGCTGGGTGCGCAGCCAGCCGGGCATCTCCCGCGGGTGCGGCAGGATCCCGGTCTGGAACCAGCCGTACAGCGCCGCGACCGCACCGGACAGGCCCCACGCGAGCACGAACGCGACCACCGTGTGGACCTGCGCGGCGACGTACAGCGCCGGGATCAGGGCGACGCCCCACACGCAGTCGTTGACGAAGGCCTTCTTGCCCTCGCCACGGGCGAAGAAGGCGAACCGCCAGGCGTCCTGCAGCAGCAGCCCCGGCATGACGACGGCGAGCGCGATGAACGCGTTGCCGAGCGGGCCGCCCGCGGCCAGCCCGGCGGCCAGGCTGACCAGGCCGGTCAGGCAGCCGACGCCGATGGCGGTGCCGGACGCGCTCGCCACGCCCGCGCGCCAGCGGTCTTCCCCGACGGCGCTGAACCGCACCATCACCGGGTCGGTGGCCAGGCCGCGCGAGACGTTCAGCACCACGCCGTAGGTCACCCAGGCGAGGCTGAAGATGCCGAACGCGAACGTGCCGAGCGAGCGGGCCACGTACAGCCCGACCGCGAAGTTGGTCAGGCTGGACACCGCCTGGTCGCCGAGGCCCCAGCTGAGCCGTCCGGCCATCGCGCGCACCGCGCCCGACCGGAGGATCGAGCGCGGCGCACGGCGGTGGTTGGCCACGTCGCTCACTCCTTGACCAGGCCGGCGTCGAGCAGGGCGCGGGCGGCGACGTCGACGATGCCGAACGGCAGCCCGGCGCGCTCGGCGATGTCCAGGAGCGAGTGTTCGCCGTCGGAGAGGTTGAGCACCCACAGCATCGCCATCTGGGCCTGCTTGGCGTCGCTGCGGCCGCCGAGGGAGTCGTACAGCCCGCGCTTGCCGAGCTGCGGCTCGCCGTACGGGCTGAGGTTGACGTAACGGCGGTTGCGGTCCAGGACCGCGAAGGCGTCGCGGAGCGTGCCGAGCGTGTCCTCCATGGCCGCGGGCGAGACGAAACCCGGGTTGTCGGCGGAGGTGTGGTACTCGGGGTAGCCCGCGTACGGCGTGCGCGTCAGCGAACCGACGCCGAGGTTGAAGCCCGGCGAGCAGAACTGGCGCTCGTCGTAGCCGTACGGCGAGAAGTCGACGACGCGGTGTTCGCGCGTACGCAGCACGTGCTGCATGACGCGGTCGATCTCGGCGTCGCCGCGGCGGGACTTCTTGTACGTCAACGCTCCGGGGTCGCCCGCGCAGGCGAGGACCAGTCCGTGGCGGACCTTCTCGATGCGCGAGGCGTTGCGCGCCAGCCAGGTGATCGAGCCGATCGTGCCCGGCATGAACAGGAACCGGTACGTGTAATAGGGATCGACCAGCTGCTGGGCCAGCGAGATCGCCACCGCGATGCCCGCGAGGTTGTCGTTGGCCAGCGACGGGTGGCACACGTGGCAGGACACGATGACCTCGTCGGTGACGCGGCCGGGCACGACGTGCTCGGCATACGTCAGCGAGCCGTCGGCGAGCGTGGAGTCGATGACCACGTCGTAGTCGCCGTCGGGCAGCGCGTCGAGCTTCTCCTGCGCGAGGCAGAATCCCCAGGCCGGGGCGTAGTAGCTGGTCCGGTAGGGCACCCACGACGGCTGGTCCGGCAGCGTGTGCAGGTGCTCCCGCAGCTCGCTCAGCGGCATCCGCCGCCGCACCGGGACGCTGTAGCCGACGACGTGCAGGTTCAGCTCCTGGAAGTCGATCACCCGCTCGCCGGACGGCGAAGCGACGTACGCGTCGCGGATGTTCCACTCCTGCGGGATCGTCCAGTCCAGCACCTGGGTGCCGGTCGGGACTTCATGGCGTTCCAACGAGATGTGCTCGCCGATGACGTCCAGGGTCTGCCGCACCCCGTCGCCGGTGATGCTGCGGCAGATCGGGTACAGCCGCTCGACCAGGGCGTGCAGGTCCGCCCCGGTCCGCAGCTGCGGGGCGGCCACTACTGCCGCCGCAGGGTGTCGTCGACGCGGCCGGCTTCGCCCTCGCTCTTCAGCCAGGCGAGCCGGGTGAACAGCTGCTCGAACGACTCGCGGGTCAGCCCGAACTTGCGGTAGGCCTCGATGAGCTCGACGGCGCCGTCCTTGACCGACCAGTTGCAGGTGAACCCGGGGATCGCCGCGCGGAAGCGCGAGAAGTCGACGCGGTAGGAGCGCGGGTCGGCGCCCGCCTCGCCGGTGATGTTCAGCGTCGAGCCCGGCACGGCCTCGACGACCTCCTGCGCGATCTCGGCGACCGTGACGTTGTTCTCCTCGGTGCCGATGTTGAACGCCTTGTTGTGCACGGCCTCCTTCGGCGCCGTCAGGGCCGCCGTGAACGCGCGCGCGATGTCCTGGGCGTGCACCAGCGGCCGCCACGGCGTGCCGTCGGAGAGCACCAGCACCTCGCCGGACAGGTGCGCGTGCGCGGTCAGGTTGTTCAGCACGATGTCGCCGCGCAGCCGGGGCGAGTAGCCGAACGCCGTCGCGTTGCGCATGTACACCGGCGTGAAGTCGTCGTCGGCCAGCTCGTGGACGTCGTCCTCGACACGCACCTTCGACTCCGCGTACGGCGTCACCGGCTTTAGCGGCGCGTCCTCGTCGACCAGGCCGTCGCCGCCCGAGGCGCCGTACACCGAGCAGGTCGACGCGTACAGGTACCGCTGGACGCCGGCGTCCTTCGCCAGCTTCGCGAGCTTCACCGACGCGTGGTGGTTGATGTCGTAGGTCAGCTCCGGCGCGAGCGAGCCGAGCGGGTCGTTCGACAGCGCGGCCAGGTGGATGACCGCGTCGAAGCCGGCAACATGCTCGGCGGAAACGTCCCGCAGGTCGACGACGTGCCCGGCCGGGTCGGCGGGGGCGGGGCCGAGCAGGCAGTCCTCGAACAGCCCGGAGTCCAGGCCGACGACTTCGTGGCCGGCGGCGGCGAGCACCGGGGCCATCACCGTCCCCAGGTAGCCCTTGTGCCCCGTCAGCAACACCCGCATCGGATTCAACCCTTCAGGTCGAGAGTGAGTTTCTTGACGAAAAACGCTTCGGCGTACTTCGCGGCGGCTTCGATCCCGCGGATCCGGGCCAGCCCGAGGAACGCTTCGCGGTCGTACCAGGGGCGGTGCCGCTGGGACGCGTAGTGCGCCTGCAGCAGCCGGACCTTCTCTTCCGCGACGTCGTCGGCGAGCGGCTGGTAGACCGACGGGCTGCCGAGGTCGCCGTCCCACTTGACGATCTCGTAGCCCAGCGCCAGGTGGTCGCGGAACGCGGTCGGCACGAGCTTCGCCAGCCCGCGGTGGTCCTGGTGGGCGTCGTCGGTCCGCGGCGCGAGGACGACGTCCGGGTCGGTCCGCCGCCGCAGTTCCTCCAGCGCGTTCTTGGCCTCTTCCCAGTGCGCCGGGAACCGCCCGTCCGGCAGCTTCAGCACCGTGACGTCGAGGTCCGCGCCCGGGCAGAACGCCGCCAGCGCGGCGCGCTCCTCGTCCTCGCGCGGCGTGCCGCCGCCGGACAGGACCAGCGCGTCGACCCGCAGCCCCGGCCGCGACCCGCACAGCGTCAGCAGCGTGCCGCCGGCGCCGATCGCGATGTCGTCGCAGTGGGCGCCGAGGGCCACGACGCTGCCGAGCCGCCCCGGCCGCAGCCCGATCACGCGATGCTCGCGGCGGGACGCTCCCACAGCGCCCACGGCCGGTCGCCGTGCGAGTAGGCGTAGTCCAGCGCCGCCCGCTCCTTGACCGTGTCGGTCGGCTTCCAGAACCCGCGGTACGGGTAGGCCAGCAGGCGGCCGCGCTTGGCCAGCTCACCGCAGCCGTCGGCGACGAGGTCGCCGTTTTCCGGAATGTGGTCGAACACTTCCTGCCGCAGCACGAAGTACCCGCCGTTCTCCCACAGCGGCATTTCGCTCACCGCGGTGATCGAGCCGACCCTGCCGCCCTCGTCCATTTCGACGCAGTGGAACGACGACTGCGGGGGGACGACCATCATCGACGCACCGGCGTCCGAATTCGAGAACCGCTCGATCATGTCGGGAAGCGGGACGTCGGAAAGGACGTCGGCGTAGTTCGCGAGGAACATTTCGTCGCCGTCGAGGTAGTGGCGCACGCGCCGCAGCCGCTCGCCGATCGGCGACTCGATCCCGGTCTGCACGAACGTGATCGTCCAGTCCGCGATGTCCGTCGACAGCAGCTCCGGCTTGCCGTTGCGCAGCACGAAGTCGTTCGACGCCGTTTCCTCGTAGTTCAGGAAGAAGTTCTTGATGTGCGACGCGCCGTAACCGAGGCAGAGAATGAATTCGGTGTGGCCGAAATGCGCGTAGTAGCGCATGACGTGCCAGATGAGCGGTCTCGGACCGACCATCGCCATCGGCTTCGGGACGTCGTCGGCCGCGCCGTTGCGCATCCGCATCCCGTAGCCACCGCAGAAGAGGACGACCTTCACTTCACTGCACCTCGACGATTTCCAGGCGGGGAATCGGGAACACGAGCTTTCCGCCCCACGCACCGATGTAGGAGAGCTGTCCGGTCAGTTCCTCCCGGAGGTTCCACGGGAGGACGAGCACGTAGTCGGGCCGGTCCGCTTCGATCCGTTCCGGGGGCAGCACCGGGATGCGCGTGCCCGGCGTGAACCGGCCGTGCTTGTAGGGATTGCGATCGACGGTGTAGGCCAGCAGGTCCGTGCGGATCCCGCAGTGGTTGAGCAGCGTGTTGCCCTTGCCCGGCGCCCCGTAGCCGACGACGGTCTTGCCCTCGGCACGCGCCTCGATCAGGAACTTCAGCAGGTCCAGCCGCACGCGGGTGACGCGCTCGGCGAACTCGGTGTACCCGGACAGCTCGTGCAGCCCGGCGGACTTCTCGCGCTCCAGCACGTCGGTCATCCGCTCGCTGGGCTCACCCGCCACCTCGGCAGGACGCGCCCACAGCCGGATCGACCCGCCGTGCGTCGGCAGGAGTTCGACGTCGACCACGGTCAGCCCGCCGGTCGCCAGTGCCCGGCGCGCGGATTCGACCGTGTAGTACTGGAAGTGCTCGTGGTAGATCGTGTCGTACTGGTTCTTCTCGATCAGCGTGAGCAGGTGCTGGACCTCGATGGAGACCCAGCCGTCGTCGGCGACCAGTGCCCGCAGGCCCTTGGTGAAGCCGAGGACGTCGGGGATGTGCGCGTAGACGTTGTTCGCGGCGACGAGGTCGGCCGGCCCGTGTTCCTCGCGCACCCGCAGGCCGGTTTCCTCGGAGAGGAACGCGGTCAGGGTGGGCACGCCGGCGTCGCGCGCGGCCTGCCCGACGTTCACCGAAGGTTCGACGCCCAGACACCGGATTCCGTGTCCGACGACGTGCTTGAGCAGGTAACCGTCGTTGCTCGCGACCTCGACGACGAAGGACTTCTCGCCGAGCCCGAGCCGTTCGACGGCGCCGTCGACGAACCGCTTCGCGTGGTCGACCCACGACGTCGAGAAGGACGAGAAGTAGGCGTACTCGGTGAAGGTGTCACCGGGGTCGATCAGCGGCGGGATCTGGGCGAGCCAGCAGTCGGTGCAGACCTTCAGGTGCAGCGGGAAGGTGGCTTCCGGCTCGTCGAGCTGGTCCGCGGTCAGAAATCGCTCACACGGGGGAGTCGCACCGAGGTCGACGACGCTGGCCGTGTTTGTCGAACCGCAGAGTCGACATGTGGTCATCTACCAGGCTCCTTGGCTCGCGGTCGCGATATGCACCTGACACGTCGACCGGCGCCGGGAGGTCGTTACAGCGACGCGTGAGCCATTGGTGGACCGATTCGGAACCGCAACCTGAACGGAGCAACTGTGGTGAAACTCACCAACCGTGCCCGAGTGTACCCGTAACGTCCACTGTGGACCACCCCTAGGCTGGCGCGATGACTTCGGAGCCGACTCCGCGCGTGGGCGTGGTGCTGACGGTCCGCTTCCTGACGGAGCTGGCCCTGCTGGGCGGCCTGGCCCTGGCCGGCACCCAGCTCGGCAGCGGAGTGGTGCTGGCGATCGCGGACGCCGTCCTCCTCCCGGCCGCGGCGGCCGCTGTCTGGGGTTTGTTCATCGCCCCGCGCGCCCGCCGCCGTCTCCCGGAACCCGGCCGCTTCCTGCTGGAGTTCGCCCTGTTCGCGGCCACCGGCGCGGTGCTGGTGCTGATGGGCTGGCCGGTGACCGGGATCGTGCTGGCGGTCGCCGGGATCGGCGTCGCGGCCCTGACCCGGGTCGTCGCCAAGGACGGCTGAGGCCTCCGCGCCGTCGACGCGGAGGCCCCAGAAGACGGCAGTCAGAGCTTTTCGACCGCCGGAATGACCTCCGAGCCGAACTTCTCCAGGACCGACGGCTGGTGCACGTGCGGCACCATGCCGAGGGCGACGTCGATGCCCAGCCCGTTCAGCCGCTCCAGCTCCTCGACGAGGGCGCCCACCTTCGAGCCGTCCTCGCCGATGTCGAGGATGTGGTAGACCGTCTTGGTGATCGAGCCGTAGTCGCGGCCCTCGTTTTCGCAGTGCTGCTTGAGCACGTCGAGCTTGTGCTCCAGGTCCGGGGTGTTGAAGAGGTTGCACTGGTCGGCGTACTTCGCCACCAGGCGCAGCGTCTTCTTCTCGCCGCCGCCGCCGATCATGATCGGGGGGCGGGGCTTCGAGAGGGCCTGGGGCACGTTGAGCAGCCGCGTCGCGTCGAAGTGCTTGCTCTTGAACGGTGCGTCGCCGTCGGCCCACATCTGGAGCACGTACTGGAGGTTCTCCTCCAGCAGCTCGAAGCGCTCGGCCAGCGGCGGGAACGGGAAGCCGAGCCCGCGGGACTCCTCCTCGTTCCAGCCCGCGCCGATGCCGAGGATCGCGCGGCCGCCCGACAGGACGTCCAGGGTCGTGATCGCCTTCGCGAGCAGGGCCGGGTGCCGGTAGAGGACGCCGGTGACGACCGTGAGCAGCTTGGCGCGCTCGGTGTGTGCCGCGATGAAGCCGAGGGTCGTGTACGCCTCGAGCATGTCGTTTTCCGCCGGGCCGACCGCGCTGATCTGGAAGAAGTGGTCCATCACGGCGATCGAGTCGAAGCCCGCCTGGTCGGCCGTGCGGACGATGGCGGCCAGGTCGGCGCCCAGTGCGGCCGCCCCGTTCGGCCACGTGAAGTCGGGGATCTGCAGTCCGAGTTTCATGTTTTCCCACCGTATACCTGGAGTTACGCCAGGTGGGTCGTCAGAAGTCGCGGACGACGAACACCCGGCCGTGCAGCGGGTCGGTGACGTACACCGTGCGGGTGTGCTGGTCGACCGCGACGTCGCCGGGGTTGACGCCCAGTGACAGCTCGCCGCTGAGCGTGCCCGCCGCGCCGTCGACGCGGCTGATCCCGTTCTGGCCGCCGTTGGTGTACACGGTGTTCGTGCCCTGGTGCACGGCCAGTGCCGAGGATTCGCTGCGCAGCAACACGGTCTTGCGTTCCGTGCGCGTTGCCGCGTCCACAATGGACATGTGGTGGATGCCGGAGTTCGCGACGTACACCGTGCCGCTCGGGACGTGCACCGCGACCGCCGTCGGGTTGCGGCCGACCTTCGCCGACGCGACGAACTTCCCGCTGTCGATCGAGAACACCTCGACCGAATCCGTCGCCGTGCTCGCGCAGTAGGCCAGCTTGCGGCCGGTGTCGACAGCGATCCCGGCGAGGCTCGGCTTCGGGCCCGGCACGAGGGTCACCAGGGAGCAGCTCACGCCGTCGAGGATCGCGAGCATCCCGGTGGCGGCGCTGGTCACGTACACGCGGTCGGCCTGCTCGTCGACCGCCAGCGCCGACGCGCCGTCGCCCGCGCCGACCACGCTCACCAGGTCGTGCGTGCGGCCGTCGAGGACGACCACGGTGCCCGCCGGCGGGTTCGCGACGTAGATCCGGTTGGCCTTCGCATCGACGGCGACGTCACCCGGCGCGCCGCCGACGGGGATCACCGTGTCGACCGACGCGCTCCGCGGGTCCACGGCCGTCACCGTCCCGGCCTCGGCGTCGGTGACGTACGCGAGGCCGGTGACCGGGTTCACCGCGAGCCCGCCCGGTGCCCCGCCGACGTCGACCGACCGGACGTCCTCCGCGCGCGCCGACCCGGGCAGCGCCAGAACTCCGGCACCGGCCGTGAGCAGGGCGAACAGGCTCCGCCGGGGTAGCTGGCGACCTTGCATCGGCGCCTCCGCTCGTGATCAACTCGCGTTCCGAGCGTAACTCGCGCGAGGATCACGTGAAGGAACTTCGCGTCCCCCGATCGCGTTGTTTCCACTGGACAACCCCCCTGAAGAGCGGACGGAGGCGAGCGCGCGTGCACGGCCACCAGAACGGACTCAAGACAGCGTTGCTGCTCGGCCTGCTGTCGGCGATCATCGTCGCGATCAGCGGGCTCTTCGGCCGCGGTGCCCTGGTCGTCGGCCTGGTCATCGCTCTCGGGATGAACGCCTACGCGTACTTCAACTCCGACAAGCTGGCGCTGCGCGCGATGCGGGCGCGGCCGGTGTCCGAGGTCGAGCAGCCCGCGATGTACCGGATCGTGCGCGAGCTGGCGCAGGTCGCCCGCCAGCCGATGCCGCAGCTCTACATCAGCCCGACGGTCGCGCCCAACGCGTTCGCGACCGGCCGCAGCCCGCGGCACGCCGCCGTGTGCTGCACCACCGGCATCCTCGACCTGCTCGACGAGCGCGAGCTGCGGGCGGTGCTCGGCCACGAGCTGTCCCACGTCTACAACCGCGACATCCTGATCTCGTGCGTCGCCGGCGCGCTGGCCAGCGTGATCAGCGTGCTCGCGAACATCGCGCTGTTCTTCGGCGGCAACAACCGCGACGGGAACCCGCTGGTCAGCCTGCTGCTGGTCTTCGTCGGCCCGATCGCCGCGGCGGTCATCCGGATGGGTGTGAGCCGGTCGCGGGAGTACCAGGCCGACGCGTCCGGCGCGGAACTGACCGGCGACCCGCTGGGCCTGGCCTCGGCGCTGCGGAAGCTGGAGGCCGGGACGCGGGCCCGGCCGCTGGTCGCGGAGCCGCAGCTGGTGTCGCAGTCGCACCTGATGATCGCCAACCCGTTCCGGCCCGGCGAGGGACTGAGCAGGCTGTTCTCGACCCACCCGCCGATCGCCGACCGCATCCGGCGGCTCGAGGAAATGGCCCGCCGCCCGTTCTGATCCCAGCTGATGGGAGCGGGAATCCGGGCTCCGCCCGCGGAGTTGGCCAGGCATGGTTTCCGCACAGCTGCACCTGGGCGTCGCCATCGACGGGGCCGGGGCACACCCGGCCGCTTGGCGTGTTTCCGCGGTCGAGCCCGCCGCCCTGTTCACCGCCGGCCACTACCTGAAGCACGCGAAGCTCGCCGAAGCCGCTTCGCTCGACTTCGTCACCCTCGACGACTCCCTGGCGCTGCAGCCCGGCGGCGAGGACGTCGTCCGCGGCCGCCTCGACGCGCTGCTCACCCTGTCCGCCATCGCGCCGCTGACCAGCCGGATCGGCCTGGTCCCGACCGTCACCACCACGCACACCGAGCCTTTCCACGTCTCGACGTCGGTCGCGACGCTGGACTACGCGAGCCGCGGCCGGGCCGGCGTCCTCGCGGTGCCGTCCCTGACCGACGCCGAAGCCGCGCACTTCGGCCGCCGCCCGGCCCCGTCACCGGAAGACGCCGCGGCCGAGAACGCCGAAGTCCTCGACGTGATCGCGCGGCTGTGGGACAGCTGGGAGGACGACGCGATCATCCGCGACGCCGCGACCGGCCGGTTCATCGACCGCGACAAGCTGCACTACGTCGACTTCCAAGGCCGTTTCTTCAGCGTCAAGGGCCCGTCGATCACGCCGCGCCCACCGCAGGGCCACCCCGTGACCTTCGCGTACGAGGGGCCCGCCGACGTCCTCCTGACCGGCGAGCGCGTCCCGGGCGCGAAGGCCGTCGAGCCGATCACGGTCCTGCTCGCGCCGACCGACGAAGCCGCGGCCGAACGCCGGCGCGTCCTCGACGACCTGCACCCGTGGCAGCCGGAAGGCCGGTTCTTCGCCGGTACCCCGGCCCGGCTCGCCGAAGAACTGCAGGGCGGCGACGTCGACGGCTACCTGATCCGGCCCGCCGTCCTGCCCGACGACCTCGCGCTGTTCACCGCCGAGGTCGTCCCCGCCCTGCAGGCCGCAGGCGCGTTCCGGATCGGCTACGCGGGCACCACGCTGCGCGAGCACCTCGGCCTCGGCGTGGCCGTCAACCAGTACCAGGGGGCCTGAGATGACCAAGCAGATCAAGCTCGCCGCGCACTTCCCCGGCGTCAACAACACGACCGTGTGGAGCGACCCGGCGTCGGGCAGCCAGATCGACTTCGCGTCCTTCGAGCACCTGGCGCGGACCGCCGAGCGCGGCAAGTTCGACTTCCTCTTCCTCGCCGAAGGCCTGCGGCTGCGCGAGCACGCGGGCAAGATCCTCGACTCCGACGTCGTCGGGCGGCCCAACACGACCACCGTGCTCGCCGCGCTGTCCGCCGTCACCACGCACCTCGGGCTGGCCGGGACGCTGTCGTCGACGTTCAACGAGCCCTACGAGGTGGCCCGGCAGGTCGCCACCATCGACCACCTGTCCGGCGGGCGCGCCGCGTGGAACGTCGTGACGTCGCCGGACGCGTTCACCGGCCAGAACTTCCGGCGCGGCGGCTTCCTCAAGCGCGAGGACCGCTACGCCCGCGCCGAGGAGTTCCTGGCCACCGTGCGCGAGCTGTGGGACAGCTGGCAGCCCGGAACCCTGGTCGGGGACAAGGAAAACGGCGTCTTCGCGCGCGACCCCGGCAAGTTCGCCCACCGGGGACCGCAGTTCGACATCCACGGGCGGTTCACGCTGCCGCGGACCCCGCAGGGGCAGCCGGTCGTCATCCAGGCAGGCGACTCCGACGAGGGCCGCGAGTTCGCCGCGAAGGCCGCCGACGTCATCTTCAGCAGGCACGGCACCCTCGAAGACGGCCAGGCGTTCTTCCACGACGTCAAGCGCCGCCTGGCCGCGTACGGCCGCGAGCCCGGCGACCTGCTGATCATGCCCGCGGCGACGTTCGTCCTCGGCGACACCGACGCCGAAGCCGAGGAACGCGCCCGCGAGATCCGGCTCCAGCAGGTCCGCCCGGCCACCGCGATCCAGTTCCTCGAGCAGGTCTGGAGCCGCGACCTGTCCGGCTACGACGTCGACGGGCCGCTGCCGGAGGTCGACCCCGACCCGGACGCCGAGCCGCTGACCTGGGGCCGCGTCCGGCACGAGAAGGACCTGCTGGAAACGGCGCGGCGGTGGCGGGCCATCGCGGAGGAGAAGAAGCTCTCGATCCGCGAGCTGGTGATCGAGGTCACCGCGCGCCAGCAGTTCGTCGGGACGCCGTCGACCGTGGCCGCGGCGATCGACGACTACGTCCAGTCCGACGCGGCCGACGGATTCGTCCTCGTCCCGCACCTGACCCCGACCGGGCTCGACGAGTTCGTCGAGAAGGTCGTCCCGCACCTGCAGGAACGCGGGGTGTTCCGCACCGAGTACGCCGGGCCGACGCTGCGCGAGCAGCTGTTCTAGACCGAAGCTCCCGCCGCTACGGCGACTGCCTTGACGTAGTCGCCGTAGCCGGACTTCGCCAGCTTCTCGCCCAGCGCGTAGCACTCGTCGGCGTCGATGAAGCCCATGCGCAGCGCGATCTCCTCCAGGCACGCGATGCGGACGCCGGTGCGGTGCTCCAGCACCTGGACGAACTGGCCGGCTTCCAGCAGCGAGTCGTGCGTGCCGGTGTCGAGCCAGGCGAAGCCGCGGCTCAGCTCGACCAGCGTGGCGCGGTCCTGCCGCAGGTAGGTGAGGTTTACGTCGGTGATCTCCAGCTCACCGCGCGCCGACGGAGTCAGCGAGCGGGCGATGTCGACGACCTGGTTGTCGTAGAAGTACAGCCCGGTGATCGCCTTGTTGGAGCGCGGCTTGGCGGGCTTCTCCTCGATGGTGATCAGCCTGCCGTTCTCGTCGACTTCGCCGACGCCGTAGCGCTCCGGGTCCTTGACCGGGTAGCCGAACAGGACGCAGCCGTCGAGGTCGGCGACGGCCTGCCGCAGGCGGCCGGAGAAGCCCTGGCCGTAGAAGATGTTGTCGCCGAGCACGAGCGCCACGTCGTCGTCGCCGATGAAGTCCGCGCCGATGACGAACGCCTCGGCCAGCCCGTTCGGGCTGGGCTGCTCGGCGTAGGAGAACGAGACGCCGAACTGGTCGCCGTTGCCCAGCAGCTTGCGGAACATCGGCAGGTCGGCGGGGGTGGAGATGACGAGGATCTCGCGGATCCCGGCCAGCATCAGCACCGAGATCGGGTAGTAGACCATCGGCTTGTCGTAGACGGGCAGCAGTTGCTTCGACACCGCCTGGGTGATCGGGTGCAGGCGCGTCCCGCTGCCTCCGGCCAGCACGATGCCCTTCATGGACTGCCTCCCTTTCCCCGTGACTGGACCACTCCAGCCTACGGGGACGCGGTCAGAAGGCGGGTCCCTTGCCGAAGTAGGCCTTGCAGCCGAGGTTGTACTCGGTGGCGATCTCCAGCACGTTCTTCCCGCCGTCGACCGGCAGCAGCGTCGAGGAGTAGTTGGGGCAGAAGTTGTTGTGGATGCCGGTGATGTGCACGGGAGCAGGCAGCTCGTACCAGTGGCCGCTGCCGAAGTTGTCGTTCGCCAGCAGCACCTGGCCGTTCTTCGGCTGCGGCTCGCCCTTGGCGTTGGTGTAGATCTGCCCGACCATGACGATCCGCACACCGTTCGGGCCGCCGGGGAACAGCGTGATCGTCTGGGCGTGCTGGAAGTAGTTGCCGCTGGCGGTGGTGACCCGGGTGCCCGGATCGCCGGGATCGCCCCAGTTCGCGCCGTCGGCGGAGATCTTGAAGTAGGGGTCGCAGTAGCGGTCGCGGAAGTTGCAGATCTCGTAGGCGAAGTAGTACCGGCCGTCGGGCAGCCGCCGGATGATCGGCATGCCGGGCCGGACCCGGTCCGGCGGGATCGCCATGGTGAGCTGTTTGGTGCCCCACGTCACGCCGTCGGTCGAGGCGACCCGGTTGAGCACCTGCGCGTACTTCGGCGCCTGCGTCTCGTCGGCGTAGTGCAGCCAGAGCGTGCCACCGGCGTCGACGGTGAACTCGGGCTCCCAGATGCCGTCGATGTTGTGCGACCGCGCGGCCTCGGACAGGAACGACCACGCGCGGCCGCCGTCCTTGCTGGCCCAGACGCGGATGCCGACGCGCCGCTGCGGCCCGGCGTCCTGCCGGTAGGACGCGGCCCACAGCAGCGTCCCGGCGCGCAGCTTCCCGACCCGCTGGGGGAGTTCGTAGACGGTGCCGCAGCACATGCCGAAGCGGCCGTCGGCGTCGTGGATCTCGCCGATCTTGTGGAACGACTCGCCCTCGTCGGTGCTCTCCAGCACCGGCGTGAACTTCCCGCCGGCGTCTTCGCTGGTCAGCGTGGCGATGATGCGGCCGCGGCCGATGACGGAGTGTTCGAGGCGGATCAGCCGCGCGTACGAGCCGTAGCCCGGGATGAGCTGCTTGCGTTCGGCGGCCTGCGCCGGCGTGAGTGTGGCGCCGATCACGGTGAGTGACAGCACCAAGGCGAGCAAGCGCATCGTGACCCTCTCCACGCGGTGACCGCGCGATTACAACACGCAGGTGGGCGAGTTCCGGGGGAGTCACGCGGCCCATTACCGCGTTCGAGGGGTTTGATATGCCCCAACGGGTGACGGCGAAGGTAACGCTTTGGCGGAGCGTGTCGAAAAGCTCACGAGAGGGACCGGCGGCGGTCCCGAGGGGGAACGATGAAACTCCGGCTGTCCTGCCTGCTGCTCCTGGCGGCGGTGCTGGCCTCGGCGTGCGCGCCCGCCGCCACCGGCTTCGGCGAGATCGTGGGAGCCGCGGGTTCCCGGCCTGCGCCCACATCGGCACCGCCGTCGACGTCGGCCGCGCCACCGGCACCCCGCGAAGTCCCGGCGGAGACACACACGGGCAAGGGCGACGGCCAGTTCTCCACGGCATGGCCCGCGGACCAGCCGGCATTCCTGACGTTCGAGTGCCCGAAGTGCTCGTCCAACGTGTTCGTGGAGACCGACGGCGCGGACGGACTCCTGGTGAACGCGATCGGCAGGTACAAGGGCACATCGTGGTTCAACGTGTCCCCGTTCGACCAGCCGGCGACGGAGATCACGGTCCGCGCGAACGCCGCCTGGACGGCAACGATCACCGACTTCCGCAGCGTCCCCGAGCTGACCGCGGGTGCGCCGAAGTCCGGCAAGGGCGACGCGGTGTTCCGGGTGGCGAAGGGCGTCACGAAGGCGGCGTTCACGGCGAAGGGCCGCGGCCACGTGGCGGTGTGGGTGACGACGGAGTCGAGCATCGACCTGCTGGTGAACGAGATCGGCGACCAGCAGCGAACGCTGGAACTGCGCGAGCAGGCCTTCCTGCGCATCGAGGACTGGGACGGCAGCTGGACGATCACGCCGTCCTGACCGCGGGGTGACCGGACGTCATGAACGAGTCGTTCATGACGTCCGGCGACCGGAAAGAGTCGTTCATGTCGCGGGGGCGGAGGCCCCGGGCGACGTGCGGCTCAGCGGTAGTTGGTGAACTGCAGCGCGATCTCGAAGTCCTTGCCCTTCAGCAGGGCGATGACCTCCTGCAGCTGGTCCTTCTTCTTGCCCGACACCCGCAGCTGGTCGCCCTGGATCTGGGCCTGGACGCCCTTCGGGCCCTCGTCGCGGATGAACTTGGCGATCTGCTTCGCCTTGTCCGAGGCGATGCCCTGGAGGATCTTGCCGCTGATCTTGTAGATCTTGCCCGACAGCGCGGGCTCGCCTGCTTCGAAGGCCTTCAGGGAGATGCTGCGCTTGATCAGCTTCTCCTTGAACACCTCGACCGCGGCCAGCGCACGCTCCTCCGTCTCGGACTCGATCGTGATCGCCTCCTCGCCGGCCCAGCTGATCGTCGTGCCGGTGCCGCGGAAGTCGAACCGCGTGCCGAGCTCCTTGCTTGCCTGGTTGAGCGCGTTGTCCACCTCCTGGCGGTCGACCTTGCTCACGACGTCGAAAGAGGGATCCGCCACGTGTCCTCACACCTCGTACTCGCTTGTCAGGGGCACCCAGCCTAGCCCCCACCGGCGGATGGGTATCCCGGTTGACCCCCGCTCGAGACCCTTGGGTAAGCTTTCCCCCGGCCGGAGCGAACCGGCCTGGGCGGGTTACCCGAGTGGCCAAAGGGGACTGGCTGTAAACCAGTTGGCTTACGCCTACGGGGGTTCGAATCCCTCACCCGCCACGTCGATTCGTGAGAGAGCCATGTCTGCGGAAAGCGCAGACATGGCTCTCTCCGTTGTGTCTTGTGGGGGCCGAGCCCCCACACCCCCGCCGGGGGCAAGCCCCCGGACCCCCGGCCGGTCACCTTGGGTGGTGAGGCACCGGTTCCGTTATGCGGCTTGGGGAACCGGGGTCGAGGCGGGGGTCAGGGCCAGGTCGAGGACCTCGCGGACGTTCGCCACCGCGTGGACGTCCAGCTCGGCCAGCACCTCCGCCGGGACGTCGTCGAGGTCCGGCTCGTTGCGCTGGGGGATGATCACTGTCTTCATGCCTGCCCGGTGGGCTGCCAGCAGCTTCTGCTTCACTCCGCCGATCGGCAGCACCCGGCCCGTCAGGGACACCTCGCCCGTCATGGCCACGTCCGCGCGGACCACGCGGCCCGACAGCAGCGACGCCAGCGCCGTCGTCATCGTGATGCCCGCCGACGGGCCGTCCTTCGGGACCGCGCCCGCCGGGACGTGGACGTGGATGCCTCGCTCGCGCAGGTCGCCCACCGGCAGCTCCAGCTCCGCTCCGTGAGACCGCAAGTACGACAACGCGATCTGGACCGACTCCTTCATCACGTCGCCGAGCTGGCCGGTCAGCTGGAGGCCGGATGCGCCGGACTCCTTGTCCGCCAGCGACGCCTCGATGTACAGGACGTCGCCGCCCGCGCCCGTCACCGCCAGGCCCGTTGCCACGCCCGGGGTTGCCGTGCGCTGTGTCGACGCCGGGAGCGACGACTCCGGGATGTGCCGCGGGCGGCCCAGGTAGGTCTCCAGGTCGGCGGCGTCGACCGAAACCGGCAGCGAAACCTCGTCCAGTGCCACCTTGGTCGCGATCTTCCGCAGCACCTTCGCGATCGTCCGGTTCGCGTCGCGCACGCCCGCCTCGCGGGTGTACTCGGCCGCGATCCGGCTGAACGCCGCGTCCGTCAGGACGACGTCCGCAGCGCCGAGGCCGGCGCGCTCCAGCTCGCGGGGGAGCAGGTGGTCGCGGGCGATGGTCACCTTCTCGTGCTCGGTGTAGCCGTCCAGCGTCACCAGCTCCATGCGGTCCAGCAGCGGGCCGGGGATGGTCTCCAGCGCGTTGGCCGTCGCCAGGAACACGACGTCGGACAGGTCCAGCTCGACCTCGAGGTAGTGGTCGCGGAACGTGTGGTTCTGCTCCGGGTCCAGCACTTCGAGCAGCGCCGCCGTCGGGTCGCCGCGGTAGTCCGCGCCGACCTTGTCGATCTCGTCGAGCAGCACCACCGGGTTCATCGAGCCGGCTTCCTTGATGGCGCGGACGATCCGGCCGGGCAGCGCGCCGACGTACGTGCGGCGGTGACCGCGGATCTCCGCCTCGTCACGGATGCCGCCCAGCGCGACCCGGACGAACTTGCGGCCCATGGCCTTCGCGACCGACTCGCCCAGCGACGTCTTGCCGACCCCGGGAGGACCGGCGAGCGCGAGCACCGCGCCCGAACGCCGTCCGCCGACCGGGCCGAGACCCGATTCGGCACGGCGCTTGCGCACGGCCAGGTACTCGATGATGCGTTCCTTCACGTCGTCGAGGCCGGCGTGGTCGGCGTCCAAAATGGCCCGTGCGGCCGCGATGTCGTAGACGTCCTCGGTGCGCTCGTTCCAGGGCAGCTCCAGGACGGTGTCCAGCCACGTGCGGATCCAGCCGCCTTCGGGGGACTGCTCGGACGTGCGGTCGAGTTTGTCCACTTCGGCCAGTGCGGCCTTCTTGACGTGCTCGGGCAGGTCGGCGGCTTCGACGCGGGCGCGGTAGTCGTCGTCCTGCGCGGTGCCGTCGAGTTCGCCCAGCTCCTTGCGGATCGCTTCGAGCTGGCGGCGCAGCAGGAACTCCTTCTGCTGCTTTTCCATGCCTTCGGCGACGTCCTTGCGGATCGTGTCGGTGACCTCCAGCTCGGCGAGGTGCTCCTTGCTCCACTCCAGCGCCTTCTCCAGGCGCGCACTGACGTCCAAAGTGGACAGAAGCTGGAGCTTCTGCGCGGTGTCGAGGTACGGCGCGTTGCCGGACAGGTCGGCGATCGCGGACGGCTCTTCGACCTGCTGGACGGCGTCGATCAGCTGCCAGCCGCCGCGCTGCTGCAGGATCGAGATGACCACGGCCTTGTACTCGGCCGCGAGCTTGGCGGTGCGGTCGTCGGTGGTCTCGGGGGCGTCCTCGGCGTGCACCCAGCGGGCGGCGCCGGGACCGTCGGCGATCCGGCCGACGAGCGCGCGGGCCGTGCCGCGCAGCAGGACGGCGGCCTTGCCGCCGGGGACGCGGCCGATGCGCTCGACCGTGGCGACGGTGCCGAACTCGGCGTATTCGCCGTGGACGCGCGGGACGATGAGGACTTCGGCCTTGGCGGCCGCGGAGGACCGGATGCCGGGGAAGGACGCCTGGCTCGGCGTCCTGGCCTGGGCGGACTCCACCGCTGCCCGCGTCTCGGTGTCGGTCAGGTCGAGCGGGACGACCATGCCCGGCAGCACGACGTCGTCATCGAGCGGGAGCACGGGCAGGAGGCGGGTGTCGGACATGTGCACTCCTCGTGTAGTTGAGTCTGCCTAGCTCAACTCTCCAATGGGCATGTTTGTTTCCCGGAGTGCGTTCGCCAACAGCGATCAGGAAAAGCACAGGTCAGCGGCCTGGGTGACGCGCGACGGCGCACCAGACGAAGGGACGCGTCTCGGCGTCGATCTCCGTCGGCGGCGACGCGGGACGCCAGTCCGGCAGCGACGTCATCCCGGGCGGCAGCAGCGGCCAGCCGCCGAACCAGGGCAGCAGCTCCTCGGCC
Organism: Amycolatopsis melonis; assembly: GCF_040064235.1. Classification (NCBI taxonomy): domain Bacteria; kingdom Bacillati; phylum Actinomycetota; class Actinomycetes; order Pseudonocardiales; family Pseudonocardiaceae; genus Amycolatopsis; species Amycolatopsis melonis. The sequence continues at coordinate 206,409 of NZ_JBDZYD010000011.1, read as the reverse complement.
GAGCGCAGCCACGCGGGGTTCGAGGTGTCCTGGTAGGCCTCGATGAACCGGCGGACCTCCGCCGCGCGGTCCGGCGGGGCGTCGTCGCGGCACGTGCCGTGTGTCAGCGCCGGCCAGCTGCCCGGGGCGAGCTTCGACCGGTAGGCCGCCATCAGCCCGTCCGGGTCGTCGGACGGCCCGATGAAGTGCATGACCGTGATCATCAGCAGGCACACCGGCCGCGACCAGTCGATCAGCGCCGTCGTCACGGGGTCGGCGAAGATCCCGGCGGGACGGCGGATGTCCTTCTCCGCCAGGCCCGCCCAGCCCGACGCGCCCTCGCCTTCGGGCAGCCGGTCGCGGACGATCTCGTGCACGTTCCCCGCCGTCGGCACGCCGGAGCCGAGGTCGACGAACTGCCGGCGTCCATCGCCGCCGAGACGACCCGGTTCATGAACGCCCGGTTCTGCCGCGAGATGGGCCGGATCAGCGGCCACAGTTTCTCGACGCGGCGGCCGAACTCGCGGTCGACCGCCCAGTGGTGGTTCCCGCCGAGGTACCAGTCGTAGACACGCGCCGCGGACGGCTTCTCCGTGTCGACCCCGGCGGGAGCGATCGAGCGGCTTCGCTCACGCGCCCGGCTTCTCCGCGATGCCGCACCACGCGAACGGCCGCGCCTCCGCCTCCAGGGCGTTGAGCTTCCGGTCCGGCCGCCAGTCCGGCAGGTGCACGATGCCCGGCTCCAGCAGGTTCCAGCCGCCGAACAGCGGCTCGATCTCCTCGCGGCTGCGCAGCCACACCGGGTTGCTGGTCTTGCGGTACTGCTCGACGAACCAGCGCAGCCCTTCGAGTGCTTCGCCGGTCCCGTCGCCCTCGCTCATCTGCGAGATCGCCAGCCAGCTGCCCGGCGCGAGTGCGTTCCGGTACGTCTCGAGCAGGCCCTCCGGGTCGTCGTCCGGCCCGACGAAGTGCAGCACCGCCATCATCATCAGGCAGACCGGCTGCGAGAAGTCGATGAGCCGCCGGGTCTCCTCGGCGCGCAGCACGGCCTTCGGGTCGCGCATGTCGGCCTGGACGATGCCCGCCCAGTCGGTCGCCGCCTCCTCTTCGAGGATCAGCGTCGCGTGCGCGACGGCGACCGGCTCGTAGTCGACGTACACGACCTTCGCGTCGTGCTCGTCGGGCAGCTCGGCCTCGACGACCTCGTGCACGTTCCCGGCCGTCGGGACGCCGGAGCCGAGGTCGATGAACTGCCGGATGCCCGCCCGCAGCGCCGCGCGCACCGCGCGGTTCATGAACTCGCGGTTCTGCTTCGACCCCGGGCGCACCAGCGGCCACTGCTGCTCCATGCGCCTGCCGAACTCGCGGTCCACGGCCCAGTTCTGGGTACCGCCCAGGTACCAGTCGTAGATCCGGGCCGCGGACGGCTTTTCGACGTCCACACCCTCGGGTGCTCTCGGCGCGGAATCCCGTTGATCGGCCACTTCCGGCTCCCCTCGCTGCTCGCGCGGGTCAGCCTATGCCGCCGGAGGTTCAGCGAACAGCCGGGCGGCGCTGCCAGTACGTCCACAGCGGGCGGTAGCCCTGGGCGTACCAGAACGGCGTCGACAGCGGGTTGGCCGCCGCGTGGTGCAGCAGGACGACGTCGGCGCCCTCCTCGTCCAGCACGTGGTGCGCGTGGGTGGCCAGCGCGGTGCCGACACCGGACGAGCGCGCGGCCTCCGCGACGGCCAGCGACGACAGGTAGCCGACGCGGGCCGCGGCGACGCGGCCGCTGATCCAGCCGGTCTCGCCCGGGTGCTGGACGCTGACCATGCCGAGCGGGCGGCCGTACAGCTCCGCGATCCACAGCGGCGGCTCCGGCCGCTTCAGCTGCTCGGCGAGGTCCTTGGCCAGGATCTCCTCGACGCCGTCGCGCCAGTTGACCGTGCCGTACTGGGCGTCGTAGGAGTGCAGCTCCATGCCGAGCGCCACCGCGGTTTCGAGGTCGCCGGGCTCGGCGCGGCGGATCTTGACGCCGGGGGTCCCGAGCGGGGTCGCCGGCACCATCCGCTGGGCGGGGCGGACCGCGATCACCCGCAGCGGCGCGAAGCCGTGGTGCAGCATTTCGCGGGCGCCGGCGGCGTCGCGGCTCGCGCGCGGCACGATCGCCGCGGTCTCGGTGTCGCCGCGCTCGGCGACCGCGCGCAGATGTTCATCCCATCGAGTGAGGAGGGCGTCCAGGGCGGCCGCCGGCTGCGGGCCCGCGAGCTGGAGGTCGAGCCGGTGCTCGGTCAGCGCGCGCCACGGCGCGTTGGGGGCGTCGCGGTCGACCTGGACGCGCGAGGCCAGCCCGGAAGCGGCGGAGTCACCCGTCGCCACCTCCAGGACCACGGCGTTTTCGGCCGCTTCGAACGGGGTCGAGCCGGGGAGGAGGGGATCCACCGCCGCGAGCCGCGCCGCGTGCTCGGTGGCAATCACATCGCTGTGCATGCGCCCATTGAAGCGCGACCCGAGCGAGCTTGGGCGGGGAACTGCTAGGACTGGGGAAACCCGACGTTTCACCCTTTGGTCCACGCAGGTCAGCGCGTTCTAGGCATTGTTAACCCTGGGGTGATCTCCTACTGTCTCGAAAGGGACACGGGTACGCCCTACGGGGTACGGTATGGCCCTTGTCCACACCCGAAGTCACGGATCATTGCCGGTGGACAAGCCGGGAGGGAAGGTCGGATGCCGGACACCAACGCCCACGGCGACGCCGTCGCGCAGGCGCAGCCCGGGCCGGGAGCCGCTTCCGGGACACCACCGCAGCCCGCCGCCTCGGCCGAAGCCCGCACCGACGAACGCCGGTTCCGCGCGTACACCTTCGCCGTGCTGAGCCTCGGGCTCGTCGCCGCCTTCGCCGTCGGCTCGTGGCTGCCGTTCCACTGGGACAGCAAGCTGCTGTGGATCGGCCCGGTGCTCGCGATCGCGTTCCTGCTCGCCGAGCAGCTCGGCATCAACGTCGACGTCCGCAGCGGCATCTCGTGGACCATCTCCTTCACCGAGATCCCGCTCGTCATCGGGTTCTTCATCGCGCCGTTCGAGGTCGTGCTGGCCGCGCACCTGGTCGCCGGCATCGGCACGCTGCTCGCGCGGAAGGTCGCCGGCCGCGTCCTCTACAACGCGGGTGCGTTCCTGCTGGAGATCACCGGCGCCTTCGCGGTCGCCGGCCTGGTCAAGTACGCCGTCGGCGCCGGGGTCGGCGAGAAGATCCCGTGGGTCGCGGCGCTGGCCGGGACGCTCACCGCGCCGCTGGTGAGCACGCTGCTCGCGCTCGCCGCGGTCCGCGTGCTGCGGCGCCGCATGCGGGTCAGCACCGCCGTCCGGCTCACCGCGCGGATCCTGGTCGTCGGCTTCGTCAACGCCTCCGTCGGCCTGTCCGGCTACCTCGTCATCTCGAACACGCCCAAGGCGTGGCCGCTGGTGCTCGCCGTCTTCCTCGGCCTCACCGCGCTGTACTGGGCCTACTCCGACCTGCTGCGCGAGCAGCGGGACATGGAGGCGCTCTCCGACGTCAGCCTGATGGTGGCGCGCTCGGGCCAGCAGGCCGCGGCCCGCCCGGCCAGCCGCGCCGACGAGCTCGTCGGCGGCGTCGACGTCCGCGAATGGGCCACCATCGCCGAGCGCATCAAGGACCAGCTCGCCGCGGGCCGCGTCGTGCTCCGGCTGCGGCTGGAGGCGAAGGACACCATGCGGGTCGTCGTCGCGGGCGACGACCTGCCGCCCGCCGACCCGGCCGCCGACGACCCGCTGCTGCGGCTGCCCGGCGCGCACGTCCGGCACTTCCGGATCACCGAGGCCAACCCCGACGTCCGCGCGGCGCTGCTCGACCGCGGCGCGCAGGAGGCGCTGGTCGTCCCGCTGCGCAGCGCGAACCAGCTGCTCGGCGTCGTCGAGGCGCACGACCGGCTGTCCCGGTGGCGTGGCTTCGGCAAGTACGACGTCCAGCTGCTCGGCACGATGGCCAGCCACCTCGCGACGTCGCTGGACAACCGGCGGCTGCTGGCGACCCTGCGGCACGACGCCTACCACGACCCGCTCACCGGGCACCTCAACCGGCCGGGCTTCCGGCAGGTGGCCAAGGAGCCGCTGCGGGACTTCGCCAACGCCGTGGTGCTGCGGATCGACCTCGACGTGTTCTCGACCGTCAGCGACGCGCTGGGCTACGCCTGGGCCGACCGGATGGTGATCGCCGCCGGCCGCCGCATCCGCGACGCGCTCGGCCCCGACGTCCCGCTCGCCCGGCTCGAAGGCGCGTCGTTCGCGGCGCTGCTCGTCGGCTGCCCGCCGGAGGACGCGCACGCCGCGGCCGAACGGCTGCGCCGCGAGCTGTCCGCGCCGTACCCGGTGGACCGCCTTTCGGTCGAGGCCAACGCGATGATCGGCTACGCGACGACGTCCGCGGAGGAACCGGGCGACGTCGTCGACATCGAAGGCCTGCTGCAGCGCGCCGACGTCGCGGTCCGCGCGACCAAGGGCGGCGAAGAGGTCCGCGGGTACGTGCCGAGCATGGGCCAGATCTTCCTGCGGCGCTTCCAGATGGTCACGCAGTTCCGGCAGTCGCTGGAGGACGGCCAGGTCAGCGTCCACTACCAGCCGAAGATCACCCTGCCGAACCGGCAGGTGCAGGGCGTCGAGGCGCTGGTGCGCTGGGTGCACCCGGAGTTCGGCAGGCTCGGCCCGGACGAGTTCGTCCCGGCCATCGAGGCGGCGGGCCTGATCGGCGTCCTGACGTCGTTCGTGCTCGGCGAGGCACTGAAGCGCTGCCGCAAGTGGCTCGACGAGGGCCTGCGGATCTCGGTGGCGGTCAACCTGTCGGTGCGCAACCTCGCCGACGAGAACTTCCCGGACAAGGTCGCCCGCGAGCTGGACCGCTTCGGCGTCCCGCCCGAGCTGCTGACGTTCGAGCTGACCGAGTCCGGTGTGATGTCGGATCCGCAGAAGGCGCTGCCGATCCTGCGCGAGCTCCACTCGCTGGGCATCGTGCTGGCGGTCGACGACTTCGGCACGGGCTATTCGTCGCTGGCGTACCTGCGGCAGCTGCCGGTCGACCAGGTGAAGATCGACAAGAGCTTCGTCCTCGGCATGGGCACCGACCTCGGCGACCTCGCGGTGGTCCGGTCGATCGTCGAGCTGGGCCACTCGCTCGGGCTGACGGTGGTGGCGGAGGGCGTCGAGGAGGACGTGGCCCGCGACCAGCTCGAGGCGATGGGGTGTGACGTCGCCCAGGGCTACCTGATCTCCCGGCCGCTGCCGGAGGACCGCCTGGAGGCGTGGCTGCAGGCCCGCACGGCACGCTCGCCGGGGCGGCACTCGGAGACCGTCCTGACCCTGCTGACCTGAGGTTTTGCCGTTAAGGGACCCCGGTTGCACGGCCGGGTGAAGGCCCTTGCTAATCTTTCAAAGTCCTCGCGAGAGGCCAGGCCCCTTTAGCTCAGTCGGCAGAGCGTCTCCATGGTAAGGAGAAGGTCTACGGTTCGATTCCGTAAAGGGGCTCTCGACCTCAGCCGCGTCACGCCTGCGTGTCGCGGCTTGGGTCATGTAAGGGCGGTGTAGCTCAGTTGGCAGAGCAAGCGGCTCATAATCGCTGTGTCGCCGGTTCAAGTCCGGCCACCGCTACGCGGTAACGACGGGGCCGGCCCCCGGGACCTGAGAGAGAAGGAAACGCTGTGGCTTCCACCGACGTGCGACCGAAGATCACGCTGGCGTGCGAAGAGTGCAAGCACCGCAACTACATCACCAAGAAGAACCGGCGCAACAACCCGGATCGCCTGGAGATGAAGAAGTTCTGCCCGAACTGCGGTACGCACCGGACGCACAAGGAAACCCGCTGACGTAGCGCGTTCACCCCAGCTTCGAAGAGCCGCCCCGGACCACCGGGGCGGCTTTTCTGCTGTTGGTAGCCTCCTGGTCGTGCCCTTGGACCAGTCGTTCACCGGGCGGAGCTATCCGCCGCAGACCAGCTACGAAGTCAGCCGGGAGAAGATCCGGGAGTTCGCCGACGCGATCGGCGACGCCAACCCGGTCTACCGCGACCCGGAGGCGGCCCGCGCGGCCGGCCACCCGGACGTGATCGCCCCGCCGACGTTCCTCACCATCATCAACCTCGCCGCGATCAACTCGATCGTCACCGACCCCGAGCTCGGCCTCGACTACTCGCGGATGGTGCACGGCGACCAGGGCTTCACCTACACGCGCCCGGTCTACGCCGGTGACGTGCTCGAGGTGACCACCCACATCGACAACATCATGGCCCGCGCCGGCAACGACTTCATCAACCTGCGCGCGGACATCACCGACGCCGCGGGCGCGCGGGTGTGCACCACGCGCGCGCAGCTGGTGGTCCGAGGGGAGGGCGTGTGAACACCGGCGACGAACTGCCCGCCCTCGAGGTCCGGATCACCCGTGAGCAGCTGGTGCGCTACGCCGGGGCGGCGCTGGACTTCAACCCGATCCACTGGAACGAGGCGTTCGCCAAGGACGTCGGCCTCCCGGACGTCATCGCGCACGGGATGCTGACGATGGCGGTGGCGGGCCGCGTGGTCACCGACTGGCTCGGCGACCCGGGCAGGCTGATCGACTTCAGCGCCCGCTTCACGCGCCCGGTCGTGGTGCCGAACACGCCGGAGGGCGCGCTCGTCGAGATCACCGGCAAGGTGGCCGACGTGAAGGACGACGGCATCGCGCGCGTCGACCTCGTGGTGAAGTTCGACGGCAAGACCGTCCTCGGCAAGCCGCAGGCCCTCGTCCGCCTCTAGGGCAGCTTGAGCACGGCCAGGACGGCGTCGGCCATGCCTTGCTCGCCGCGCGCGTTGGGATGCAGCGGCGCGGCGGGCGAGGCGGGCAGGACGCCCTCCACCCAGCGCTGGTCCGGGGCCGCGCAGACGTCGTGGCCCTTGCCCGGCGTTGCCGTGTCCGCGTAGCCCGCGCGGTGGGCGTCCGCCTGGTCCTCGAGCATCTTGTTCAGCTTGCCCAGCGCCGCGCGGAAGTACGCGATGTCGCCGGCGCCGAAGGGCAGGGACGGCCAGCAGCCGTCGCCGTCGGGCAGGACCGTCGGGTAGCCGACGACCACCACCTTCGCCTTCGGGGCCTTGGCGTGGATCCGGTCGAGGGCCGCGCCGATCTTCGGGGCCGTCGCGTCGATCCGCTCGGCGAGCTGGTCGTGGCCGCCCGCGGTCAGGCGGTCCTTGCACGGCGACGACGCCTGGTGCGTCGTCGCGCACGACGACGCGTACGAGAAGAAGCCGACGTCGTTGCCGCCGATGCCGAGCGTCACCAGCGTCGTGTCCGCGGTGACGGCGTCCAGCTGCGGCGGGTTCGTGCCGTTGCCGGTCTTCTGCGCCGCGGTCAGGTGGGCGGTCGTGGCGCCGCTGCAGCTGACGTCGGCGAACTGGGCCGGTTTCAGCTTCGCCGAGACCAGGTGCGGGTAGTTGTCGTCCGAGCGCTCGCAGCCGGCGGGCGTGCCCGCCTGCCGCCCGGTGCGCGGCGCGGACGTGTACGAGTCGCCGAGCGCCACGTAGCGGCCGCTGCCGCCGCCGGTGTCGGCGCCGTCCGGTGGCGCCGACGACGAGCCGTGCTGCCACTTGTAGTACCCGAAGGCCAGTACCCCGAGCACGAGCACCACGACCAGGCAGCCGCCGCCACCGCTCTTCTTCGCCACTTCTTCGTTTCTACCGAACGCGGTGCGTCCCCGGCCTAGCCAATCCGGGTGATCCGCTGCGCGATCAGGTCGTTGACCAGCCCGGCGCCGGTTTCCGGGTCGTCCACGCTCACCAGCACGGTCCGCCCGTTCTCCAGCGACAGCGCCAGTGCCGGGCCGCCGCGCACCTTGTACGCCGTCGTGCCGGTGACCGGGTTGAAGCGGAGCCCGAGCCCGCCGTCGCCGAACGTGCTCAGCTCGCGCGTGGCCGCTTCGCGGATGCTGTCCAGCTTCAGGTGCCGCCACGGGAAGCCGAAGAGACCGAAGCGGATCGTCACGCCCTTGGCGTCCACGGTCGCCTTCAGCCGGTACGTCAGCGCCGTCACGACCGCGCCGACCAGCGCGATCCAGAGGCCGGTCTGCCACGGCAGCCCGGCGGGCACCAGCGCGACGGCGACCGGGATCAGCGCGAGGACCCCGAGCATCGCCGGGTTCTCCGCGCGGCTCGACCAGAACGCGCGCTGCCCGGGCCGGAGCCCGACGCTCGGCCGGGCGGCCCCGGTTTCGCGGACCGGCGAAGGCAGGCCGCCGGCGAAGGCCGCGACGACGCCGAGTGCGGCCGCGCCGAGCAGGAACAGCACGACGACGCCGGCGCCGCGGGCGGCCTGCCAGTCCGGGACGTCGAGGTTCGCGACGAGCACCGTCAGCAGGACCGCGGCGGGCATGGCGGCGAAGCCGGCACCGACCCCGACGGTCGGCCGCGGCAGTGGCCGCCCGCGGCGCAGCGCGGCGACCGCGGTCGCCGTCAGGACCGCGACGGCGACGACGCCGAGCCCGAGGCACATGCCGGTGAACGGCCCGAGCGCGGTGTGGCCGTTCGGGCGGGTGCCCCAGTGCGTCGCGACGGGGTCGGGAAGCCGCGCCCACCAGGCGTTCGCGAGCACGCCCGCCACGGCCAGCGCGGCGCCCGGCAGCACGGCCGTGGCGGTCAGGACCCGGATCAGCTTGCTCATGAGTATTTCTCCTTCAGCACCCCGGTGAGTTCGTCCAGGCCGACGCCCGCGCGTTTCGCCTCGCGGACCAGTTCCGCGGCCAGCTCGGCCAGCCGCGCCCGGGACGACGCGCCGCCGATGACCACCGCGCCACGTCGTCGCCGCAGGTCGATGAGGCCTTCGTCGCGCAGCAGCGCGTACGCCCGCAGCACGGTGTGGACGTTGATGTCCAGCGACGCCGCCAGCTCGCGGGCGGGCGGCAGCTGCTCGCCGGGCGCCGGGCTGCCGTCGGCCATGGCGCGGCGGAGCGAAGCCGCCACCTGTTCGAAGAGCGGGACGGTCGAACTCGGGTCGATCCGGACCAACATAGTTCTAACTATAATAGAACAAAGAGACCCCGGCGAACGAGACGAGAATCACACTCAGGGTTCAGCCGCCGATCAGCTGTGCGGCGAGTTCGAGAGCGTGGTCGACGTCCTTCGCGACGTAGTGCAGATCGACGAGCACCTCGGAAATGCCCAGCTCGCGGGCCACGTCGAGGCAGGGGGCGACGTCGTCGGCGGTCTCGACGGCGGTGCCCCGGCGCGGGTTGATCCGCAGCACCCGGCGCAGCGCTCCGGGGTCGCGGCCGGCCTTCTCGGCCGCTTCGAGGGCGACCGACCAGAGCCCGGTCAGGTACTGCTCCGGCAGCCAGCCCGCCAGCCAGCCGTCCGCGCGGCGGCCGACCCTGGCCAGCGCCGCCGGCGAGAACCCGCCGAGCAGCACCGGCGGCCGCGGGTCCTGCGCGGGCCGCAGGCCCACCGTCGACGGCGCGATCCGCCACTGCGGGCCGTCGTGCTCGGCCGGGTCGCCGGTCCAGAGCGCTTCGAGCGCGTCGAGGACCTCGTCCAGCCGGCGGCCCCGGCCCGGCCACGGCACACCGGTCGCGTAGTACTCCTCGCGCAGCCAGCCCAGCCCGAAACCGACGTCGAGGCGTCCCGAGCTGGCGAGATCGAGCGAGGTCAGGGCCCGGGCGAGCAGCACCGGGGAGTAGGCGGGGCCGGTCAGCGCGCTCGTCCCGAGCCGGGCCGTGCGGGTCACCGCGGCGGCCGTCGCGAGGGTCGTGAACGGGTCGGCGAAGGTCTCGAACTCCTTCGGGTACGGGTGCTCCGGCGTCCCGCCGCCCGGGTAGACGTCGGACGGCTCGCGGGGCGCCAGGATCCGGTCGCCGACCCACAGCGAGGCGAAGCCGAGGCCCTCCGCGGCGGCCGCGAAGCGCGCGACGGCGGCCGGGTCGGCGAGCGGGCCGTACTGCGGCAGCGCGAGCCCGAGCCGCAGCCCGCTCACCGGCGCCGCGCCGGGACGACCGACGGACGGGGGGTGCACGTCATGGCCGACATCCTGGCATGATCAGGAGGTCGGCGGGAGGTTTTCCGCAGGCAGGCCGGGGTTCGGCGGTCGATCGGGGGGCGCGGTTGCGGGCTCTCGCGAGGCTTGCCGTAGACTTCGGGACTTGGAACGCACTACGGTCATCCCCGCCTGGATGGTGGGGATGCTGGAATGCGTCCTCCGGGGCTCCGAGCGATCGGGGTTCCACAGGGGTGTAGCTCAATTGGCAGAGCAGCGGTCTCCAAAACCGCAGGTTGCAGGTTCAAGTCCTGTCACCCCTGCGTAACGGAACTGGTGGAGCGGAGGAGTGGTCGTGAGCGACAGCGACGCCAGCGGCGGCGAGCAGGAGCAGGACGGCACCGGGCAGAAGCCCGAGAGCCCGTCCCGTCCCGTCACAGCCGCTGCTCGGCGTGAGCGCCGTGCGACCGCTCGCCCGGCGGGGAAGTCCGCGGCACGTGCGGACGACAAGACCCGCCCGGCCGGGAAGTCGGGGGAGAAGACCGCCCCCGACGCGAAGGGCGCTCCGACTCCGAAGCGGGAGCAGAAGCCGAAGAAGGCCTCCGTGTTCGCGCGGCTGGTGCGCTTCATCCGCGAGGTCTGGGCGGAGCTGCGCAAGGTCATCTGGCCCAACCGCAAGCAGATGGTCACCTACACCGCGGTCGTGCTGGTCTTCGTGGTGTTCATGGTGGCCCTGGTGAGTGGCCTGGACCTGCTGTTCAAGTGGGGCATCGGCCACATCTTCGGCTGACGCGCCCCCCGGGTGCGGTGCCGATCGGGGCCCCGGCCCCGGCAATGATCAACTGAGAGGACGGAACGTGACCTCCGACAACGGCACAGCAGCCGGTCACGACCTGACCGAGCTTTCCGACGAGCAGGTGCACGCGGCACTCGGTGACGAGGAGTCCGCGCACCTCGAGCCCGTCGACGTGTCGGACTCCGAGGTCGACGACTCCCCTTCCGACGACGACGCTTCCGCCGACGCCGTGGCCGAGGTGGCCGACGAGGCCGAGCCCGCCGCGGACGACGAGGATCCGGTCGCCAAGCTGCGCGCCGAGCTCCAGGCCGCGCCCGGCGAGTGGTACGTCGTGCACTCGTACGCCGGGTACGAGAACAAGGTCAAGACCAACCTCGAGACCCGGACCCAGACCCTGGACGTCGAGGACTACATCTTCCAGATCGAGGTCCCGACCGAAGAGGTCACCGAGATCAAGAACGGCCAGCGCAAGCAGGTGCAGCGCAAGGTGCTGCCCGGCTACATCCTGGTCCGGATGGACCTGAACGACGCCTCGTGGAGCGCGGTGCGCAACACGCCGGGTGTCACCGGGTTCGTCGGCGCCACCTCGCGGCCGTCGCCGCTGACCGTGGACGAGGTGCTGAAGTTCCTCGCGCCGCAGGTCGAGAAGGAAGCCCCGGCCAAGGCCAGCAAGGGCGAGGCCGCCGCGGCCGCGCCGCTGGGCGGCCCGGCCGTCGAGGTCGACTTCGAGGTCGGCGAGTCGGTCACGGTCATGGACGGCCCGTTCGCGACGCTGCCGGCGACGATCTCCGAGGTCAACGTCGACGGGCAGAAGCTGAAGGTCCTGGTGTCGATCTTCGGCCGGGAGACCCCGGTCGAGCTGTCGTTCAACCAGGTCTCCAAGATCTGACGGCCGGCCTTCTCGGCCGCAGTCCCCGCGTCCACGGCAGGTACGCGGGGAACGTAGTACAGGACAGGAAAAGAAATGCCACCCAAGAAGAAGAAGCTTGCGGCGATCATCAAGCTGCAGATCAAGGCGGGTGCGGCCAACCCCGCGCCGCCGGTCGGCCCGGCGCTGGGTCAGCACGGCGTCAACATCATGGAGTTCTGCAAGGCCTACAACGCCGCGACCGAGTCGCAGCGCGGGGACGTCGTCCCGGTCGAGATCTCCGTGTACGAAGACCGGTCGTTCGACTTCAAGCTGAAGACGCCGCCGGCCGCCAAGCTGCTGCTGAAGGCCGCGGGCGTGGAGAAGGGCTCCGGCGAGCCGCACAAGACCAAGGTCGCCAAGGTCACCTGGGACCAGGTCCGCGAGATCGCCAAGACCAAGGAGACCGACCTCAACGCGCACGACATCGACCAGGCCGCGAAGATCATCGCCGGCACCGCCCGCTCCATGGGCATCACGGTCGTCGACGCCTGATTTCGCTGCACCCGTGGGAGAGCCAGGGGCTGGCTCGCACCACACTGATCCACCTCGAAGTTAAGGACAGAAGAAATGCCCAAGCACAGCAAGGCTTACCGCCAGGCTGCGGAGCTCGTCGACAAGACGCGTCTGTACGCGCCGCTCGAGGCCGCGAAGCTGGCGAAGGAGACCTCCAAGACCAAGATGGACGCGACCGTCGAGGTCGCGATGCGTCTCGGTGTGGACCCCCGCAAGGCCGACCAGATGGTCCGCGGCACCGTGAACCTGCCGCACGGCACCGGTAAGACCGCCCGCGTCATCGTCTTCGCCGTCGGCGACAAGGCCGCCGAGGCCGAAGCCGCCGGCGCGGACGCGGTCGGCACCGACGAACTGATCGAGCGCATCCAGGGTGGCTGGCTCGACTTCGACGCCGCGATCGCGACGCCGGACCAGATGGCCAAGGTGGGCCGCATCGCCCGCATCCTCGGCCCGCGTGGCCTGATGCCGAACCCGAAGACCGGCACGGTGACCCCCGCGGTCGAGAAGGCCGTGAAGGACATCAAGGGCGGCAAGATCAACTTCCGCGTGGACAAGCAGGCCAACCTGCACCTCGTGATCGGCAAGGTGTCCTTCGACACCGAGAAGCTGGTCGAGAACTACGCGGCCGCGCTGGACGAGATCCTCCGCGCCAAGCCGTCGTCGGCGAAGGGCCTCTACCTCAAGAAGGTCACCTTCACCACGACCATGGGCCCGGGCATCCCGGTCGACCCGCTGCGGACCCGCAACCTCCTCGCTGAGGAAGCGGCAGTCTGAGGTTGAGATCACCAGAAAGGGCGTCCCTGCTTGCTGCGGGGGCGCCCTTTCTTCGTGTCTGATGGACATCATGCCGACTTTCGCGTCGTTCGACGGGCTCCGGTTGAACTACACGGTGTGGGAGGGCGACGACGCCCACCGCCCGGTGCTGCTGCAGCACGGCTTCGCGGCCGACACGAACGCGAACTGGATCTCCACGGGCGTCGTCGCGGCGCTGCGCAAGGCCGGCTTCACGGTGATCTCCCTGGACGCCCGCGGCCACGGCCGTTCGGAGAAGCCCCACGACGAGTCCCGCTACACCGAGAACGCGATGGCCCGCGACGTTTCGGCACTGCTGGACGAACTGGGCTTGGACGAGGTCTCGATGGTGGGCTACTCGATGGGCGCGATCATCGCGTTGGCGGCAACGGCGGCGGACAAGCGCATCCGCTGCCTGGCCACAGGCGGAGTGGGCGCGGGCATCGTCGACTTCGGCGGCGTCGACCTGCGAGTGGTGAAGCCCGCGGACATCGCGTCGGCTCTCCTGGCCGAGGACCCGTCGACGGTCCCGCCCGCGGGAGTCCCGTTCAGGCTCCTGGCCGACGCGGTGGGCGGCGACCGCAAAGCCCTGGCGGCGGTGGCCCTGGCCTCACGGGAGGGACACCTGGAACTGTCGTCGATCGGCGTGCCGACCCTGGTGCTGGCGGGAGACCAGGACCAGCTGGCAGCCGAGCCGGAGCGCCTGGCAGCGGCCATAGCGGGAGCCCGCCTGGTCCGCATCCCCGGCGACCACATGACGGCGGTGATGTCCCCGGCCTTCGCGGAGGCACTGGTGACGTTCCTCTCGGCACCGCACCCCCGCTGAGTCAGCTGGTCGGCGTGGTCGAGCCCGGAGTGCCCGAGCACACCTTCGGTCCCGCCGCGTGCCCGGTGATCAGCCACTGGCCCAGCTCGACCTTGGTCACCGTGAAGACACCCAGCGCCGGTCCGCCGCGGATGGAAAACGCGCAGGAGTCGATGGTGACGGTGTCGCCGGGCAGCGTCTCGGAAACGTACGAGGGGACGGATTCGGCGTAGTCGTTCCGGTTCTTCGGTGCCACCTGCGCGTGGATGGCCTGGACGGCTTGGCGGCAGTCGTTGTACCCGAGGTCCGCGGCGAACTTGCTTTGGATATCGATGCCCTTCGCCGTGTCGTAGGCGAACCGGCCGCAGGCATCGTCGACGCTGCCCTGGGCGATGTCCTGGTACACGAACCGCACGGCTTCGTACGGATTCTTCGAATACACGTGGTTCGTGTGGTACTTCCCGCCGCCCTCCTGGGCGAGCTGGGCGGAGGTCTTGCCTGCGTCGTTGGGGAAGAAGTGGTTGTACAGCCACGTGCCCGCGACGCCGAGGATCACGATCGCCAGCACCCAGGCGATGACCTTCTTCCCGAGCCAGGTCACCCACTTCGGCGCGCGGCGCCGCTCGGTGGGGACCAGCTGGTAGCCCGGCGGGATCGCCGGGGGCTGGGACGGCGGGGCCTGGACCACGCCGGCGTCCGGGGGTGGGGCCGGTTGGTTGCCCTGCTGGGCCTGGGTGAACTTCAGGTAGTCCTGGAACTGCTGGAACTGGCGGAACTGCTCCAGCTCCGCCGGGTCGATCGGCGGCTGCCCGGACGGCTGGGGGAGTGCTGGAGAACCGGGTGCCGGACCTCCCGGGGACGCGGGCGCGTTCGAGCCCGCCGGTTCGATGGCCGATCCCGGCTTTCCGTCATCGCGCTGCTCCGCCACGTCACCATGATGCCCTCCGGCTCGTTCCGGGGAACCCCCAGGCGCCCTAATCGCAGGTCATCGCAGGGGGTGAGTAAGCCTCCTCCGGGGGACCACGTATGATGGACGACGGTTCTACCGAAGACCGCTGGTTTTCCCCGCTTCCCGTGGGGAACGAAGGTCCCGCACTCGCCGGGCGGCCCGCGCAGGAGGAACGAGGCCGGGCACCCTTGCGTGCCCCACAACGCCCCGCGCCTGTCTGCGTGTGGGCGTTTCGTCGTCTGAGGGGCTCCTCGAACGCCAGTGGAAACACTAGCCAAGAGAGGAGGCGACCATGGCGAAGCCCGACAAGGTGGCGGCCGTCGCCGAGATCGCGGAGAGCTTCCGCAACAGCTCGGCCACCGTCGTTACCCAGTACACCGGCCTCTCCGTGTCCCAGCTGTCCCAGCTGCGCCGCGCTCTCGGCACCAGTGCCAAGTACCGGGTCGCGAAGAACACCCTCGTCAAGCGTGCCGCCGAGGATGCCGGCGTTCAGGGCCTCGAGGACCTGTTCGTCGGTGCCACCGCGATCGCCTTCGTCGAAGGTGAGCCGGTCGACGCCGCGAAGGCGCTTCGCGACTTCGCGAAGGAAAACAACGCGCTTGTCATCAAGGGCGGCTACATGGACGGCAAGGCGCTGTCCGTGGACGAGATCACCCGGATCGCCGATCTCGACAGCCGTGAGGTCCTGCTCGCCAAGGCGGCGGGCGCGTTCAAGGCGAAGCTGTCCCAGGCCGCCGCGCTGTTCCAGGCGCCGGCGTCCCAGGTCGCCCGCCTGGCTGCCGCGCTGGAGGAGAAGCAGCGCAACGCCGCCGGTACCGAAGCAGCCGAAGCACCCGCCGAGAGCTGAACCACCCCCACCCCGAACGCCTAGTTCGTTTTTCTGAGAGGAAGCCATCATGGCGAAGCTGAGCACCGCCGAGCTGATCGACGCCTTCAAGGAGCTGACCCTCCTCGAGCTGTCCGAGTTCGTGAAGGAGTTCGAGGAGACCTTCGACGTCACCGCCGCCGCCCCGGCCGCCGTCGTGGCCGCCCCGGCCGCCGGTGGCGCCGCTGCCCCGGCCGCCGAGGAGCAGGACGAGTTCGACGTCGTCCTCGAGTCCGCCGGTGACAAGAAGATCCAGGTCATCAAGGTCGTCCGCGAGGTCGTCTCGGGCCTGGGCCTGAAGGAGGCCAAGGAGCTGGTCGAGGCCGCTCCCAAGGCCCTCCTGGAGAAGGTCGACAAGGAGGCCGCCGACGCCGCCAAGGAGAAGCTCGAGGCCGCCGGCGCCAAGATCACCATCAAGTGATCCCGGGCGCGTCAGCGCCTGTGCACCACCTCGTGACGGGGCGGGTACCCACCAGGGTGCCCGCCCCGTCCGCGTTTGTAGCGCAGACGGGCCCCGCAGCGACTCCGAGGCGACGAAGGAGGCGCATGACCAGCGACCCGCACATCGAACTCCTCGCGCAGGACCTGTCCGGCCGCAGGCCCCTGCTGACCCTCTCCCCGGCCGCGGTGGCCGCGCCGGTGCTGTCGCTGCTGGTGATCGCCGCCGTCACCCTTTTCGTGGCGGTGGCCCCCTAGGAGTCGTGTCCGAATGGCCCCGAGCCCCTAAAACTGCGGTTTCGGGGCCGCCCGGCCTGCGATACTGCCCCGTTTGGACTACGGTGCTGCCAGTTGCCGATCACGGCGGGGTGACGATCAAACCGGGTCTGGCCAGACAACAAAACTGGTGAGTAACCTGTTCGCACTCAGCTCGTTGCACCTGGTTGACGCGGGTTCAGGGTGCCTACCGGCCCCCGCCCGCCACCGGCGTGGGTGGCAGGGTGTGGCAGCGGGCGCAATGACGCGGAACAGCTCCTGGAGGTGCGATGGGTGCCGAGGTGGTCATCGAAGGCCTGACCAAGTCCTTCGGTAAGCAGGCCATCTGGCGGGACGTCACGTTGACGCTCCCTCCGGGCGAGGTCTCGGCGATGCTCGGGCCGTCGGGCACCGGCAAGTCGGTGTTCCTCAAGTCGATGATCGGCCTGCTCAAGCCCGACCGCGGCCGCTGCGTCATCAACGGCGTCGACATCGTCACCTGCTCCGAGCACAAGCTGTACGAGATCCGGAAGCTCTTCGGCGTCCTGTTCCAGGACGGCGCGCTGTTCGGCTCGATGAACCTCTACGACAACGTCGCCTTCCCGCTGCGCGAGCACACGAAGAAGTCCGAGACGGAAATCCGCCGGATCGTCCTCGAAAAGCTCGACATGACAGGTCTGAACGGCGCCGACAAGAAACTGCCCGGCGAGATTTCCGGCGGTATGCGCAAGCGCGCCGGCCTCGCCCGCGCCCTGGTGCTGGACCCCGAGATCATCCTGGTCGACGAGCCGGACTCGGGCCTCGACCCGGTCCGCACCACCTACATCTCGCAGCTGTTCCTCGACGTCAACGCGCAGATCGACGCGACGTTCCTGATCGTCACGCACAACATCAACCTGGCCCGCACGGTGCCGGACAACCTGGGCATGCTCTTCCGCAAGGAACTGGTCATGTTCGGGCCGCGCGAGGTGCTGCTGACCAGCGAGGAGCCGGTCGTCAAGCAGTTCCTCAACGGCCGGATGCAGGGCCCGATCGGCATGTCCGAGGAGAAGGACAGCGCCCAGATGGCCGCCGAGCAGGCGATGTTCGAGGCCGGGCACCACGCGGGCGGCGTCGAGGACATCTCCGGCGTGCCGCCGCAGATGCAGCCGACGCCGGGCGTGCCGACCCGGATGGGTGCCGTGCGCCGCAAGGACCGCGTCATGGAGATCATGCACCGGCTGCCGCCTGCCGCGCAGGAGAGCATCATCGCCTCCCTGTCGCCGGAGGAGCAGCGCCACTACGGCGTCCACCCGCGGCGCGTCGCGCAGGCCCAGCAGCAGGCGCAGCAGCAGGTCCCGGCCGGGGCCCGCCCGCCGGTCGACGGCGTCCCGAACCAGCACCACGGGCAGCTGCCCGCCGACCAGGTGGCGCGCATCCCGGGCGGCGGGCAGCCGCCGAGACCGGCCTCGCACCGGATGCCACCCCGCGACAACGGGCCAGGTGGCCGGTGAGCTCTCCCGCAACACAGGCGAAGATCCCCGGGATCGGGATGCTCCGAGAGACCGGGAACCTGTTCGCTCTCGGCCTGGACATCGTCCGCGGCCTGTTCCAGCGCCCGTTCCAGCTGCGGGAGTTCATCCAGCAGTCGTGGTTCATCGCGAGCGTGACCATCCTGCCGACGGCTCTGGTGGCCATCCCGTTCGGCGCGGTCATCTCGCTGCAGTTCGGCTCGCTCGCCCGCCAGCTGGGCGCGCAGTCCTACACCGGCGCGGGCTCCGTGCTCGCCACCGTGCAGCAGGCCAGCCCGCTGGTCACCGCGCTGCTGGTGGCGGGCGCGGGCGGCTCCGCCGTCTGTGCCGACATCGGCGCGCGGACCATCCGCGAGGAGATCGCCGCGATGGAGGTGCTCGGCGTCTCCCCGGTGCAGCGGCTGATCGTGCCGCGCACCCTGGCGATGATGCTGGTCGCGCTGCTGCTCAACGGCATGGTCAGCGTCATCGGCGTGCTCGGCGGCTACTTCTTCAACGTCGTGCTGCAGGGCGGGACGCCGGGTGCGTACCTGGCCAGCTTCTCCGCCCTCGCGCAGCTGCCCGACCTGTGGGTCGGCGAGATCAAGGCGCTGATCTTCGGGTTCATCGCCGCCGTCGTCGCGTCCTACCGGGGCCTCAACCCCTCCGGCGGCCCGAAGGGCGTCGGGGACGCGGTGAACCAGTCGGTGGTCATCACGTTCCTGCTGCTGTTCGTCGTGAACTTCGTGATCACCCTGATCTACCTGCAGATCGTGCCCGGAAAGCTGGACTAGCGCCATGACGTTCCTCCAGGGCGCGAAACGCGTCGCCAACCGTCCTTTGCAGACACTGGACACCCTCGGTGACCAGATGTCGTTCTACGGCAGGGCACTGCTGTGGACCCCGCGGACCATCCGCCGCTACACCAAGGAGGTGCTGCGGCTGCTGGCCGAGGTGAGCTTCGGTTCCGGCTCGCTGGCGGTCATCGGCGGCACGGTCGGCGTGATGGTCGGCCTGACGCTGTTCACCGGTGTCCTCGTCGGCCTCCAGGGCTACTCGGCGCTGAACTCGATCGGGACGTCGGCCTTCACCGGCTTCCTGACCGCGTTCTTCAACACCCGCGAGATCGCCCCGCTGGTCGCCGGGCTGGCGCTGTCGGCAACGGTCGGCGCCGGGTTCACCGCCCAGCTCGGCGCGATGCGGATCTCCGAGGAGATCGACGCGCTCGAGGTCATGGGCGTGCCGAGCCTGCCGTACCTGGTGACGACGCGGATCATCGCCGGGTTCGTCGCGGTCATCCCGCTCTACATCATCGGCCTGCTCAGCTCGTACCTCGCCTCACGGCTGGTCGTCATCTACATCTACGGCCAGTCGGCGGGGACCTACGACCATTACTTCGATCTGTTCCTGCCACCGCAGGACGTGTTGTATTCGTTCATCAAGGTGCTGTTGTTCAGCGTCTTGATCATCCTGTCGCACTGCTACTTCGGCTACCGGGCCACCGGTGGCCCGGCCGGGGTCGGCGTCGCGGTCGGCAAGGCCGTGCGCCTGTCCATCGTCACGGTGTCGATCATGAACTTCTTCATCGGGTTCGCCATCTGGGGAACCGACGTCACGGTAAGGATCGCGGGATGAGGACGCTCCGTCGCAGGCTGCTCGGCCTGCTGCTCATCGCCGTGCTGGTCGGCGGGGTGGCGCTGTCCATCGCGCTCTACGACAAGGCGTTCACGCCGGTCGTCACGGTCAAGCTGGAGGCCGACAAGATCGGCAACCAGCTGCTCAAGCAGTCCGACGTCAAGGTGCGCGGCCTGATCGTCGGCTCGGTCTCCGACATCACCGCCACCGCGGAGGGCGCCGAGCTGACGCTCGCGCTCAAGCCGGAGTCGGCGAAGCTGATCCCGGCGAACGTCTCGGCGCGGTTCCTGCCGAAGACGCTCTTCGGCGAGCGGTTCGTGTCGCTGGAGATCCCGGACCAGCCGTCGGCGAAGACACTGAGCAGCGGGGACGTCATCCCGCAGGACCGCACGACCAACGCGGTCGAGCTGGAGCAGGCGTTCGCGCACCTGATGCCGGTGCTGCAGGCGGTCCAGCCGCAGAAGCTGTCGGCGACGCTCACCGCGATCTCCACCGCGCTGCAGGGCCGCGGCGACCAGCTCGGCGACACGCTGTCCCAGCTGGGCACCTACATCGGCGAGCTGAACCCGCACGAGCCGGAGCTGCAGCACAACCTCAAGGCGCTCGCGGAGTTCTCCGACCACCTCAAGGACGCGGCGCCGGACCTGGTGCAGAGCCTGGACAACCTGAGCACGACGACCCGGACCGTGGTCGACGAGCGGCAGAACCTGGCGAACCTCTACGGCAGCCTGACCCAGGCCTCGGTGGACCTGCAGACGTTCCTGCAGAACAACCGGGACAACATCATCGCCCTCGCCGGCACCGCGCGCCCGACGGCCGAGCTGCTGGCGAAGTACGCGCCGGAGTACCCCTGCGTGATCTCCCAGATGGCCGACAACGTCCCGCTCATCGACCAGGCGCTGGGCAAGGGCACCGACAAGCCCGGCCTGCACGCGACGATCGAGATCGTCGTGCCGCGCGCGCCGTACCAGGCGGGCAAGGAAGAGCCGCGGTTCGACGACAAGCGCGGCCCGCGCTGCTACGGCATCAAGGACGTCCCGAAGCCGTTCCCGTCCGAGCCGCCGGACGGCGCGTTCAAGGACGGCACGAAGCACCAGGCCGCGCCGAAGAGCGTCGGCGAGGGGCTCAACCCGGCCAAGTTCAAGGCCGACGCGGCGGGCAACGGCGCGGCAGGCGGTGACCTGGCGTACTCGACGGCGGAACAGGGCTTCCTGGCCGACCTGCTGGGCCCGCAGCTGGGCATGAACGCCGCGGACGTGCCGGGCTGGAGCGCCCTGCTCGTCGGCCCGCTCTACCGCGGTGCGGAGGTGACGGTCCGATGAGGGGACTGCTCGCACCGCTGATCAAGCTCGGCATCTTCGTGGTCGTGACCGTGCTGTTCACGACGATCCTCGGGATCAGCATCGCCAACATCAACACCACCAGCACCAACGCCTACAAGGCCCGCTTCACCGACGCGACGCTGCTGCTGCCCAACGACGACGTCCGCATCGCCGGCGTCCGCGTCGGGCAGGTCAAGGACGTGCGCATCGTCGACAAGCGGCAGGCGGAGGTCGAGTTCGAGGTCGACGCCGGCCGGACGCTGCCTGCCGGGGTGACCGCGCAGATCAAGTTCCGCAACCTGGTCGGCCAGCGCTACGTCTCCCTCGGCGAGGGCGACGACACCTCGGGCAAGACGCTGGCGCCCGGCGGCACGATCCCGCTGGAGCGGACCACGCCGGCACTGGACCTGACCGAGCTGTTCAACGGCTTCAAGCCGCTGTTCACCGCGCTCAACCCCGACGACGTCAACAAGCTGTCGTACGAGGTCATCCAGGTCCTGCAGGGCGAGGGCGGCACCATCGAGAGCCTGCTGTCGCACACCGCGTCGCTGGCCACCACGATCGCCGACAAGGACAAGGTGATCGGCGAGGTCATCGACAACCTGAACTCGGTGCTCGACACGGTCAACGCGCACACCCCGCAGCTGAGCGACCTGATCGTCAAGCTGCAGCAGCTGGTGTCCGGGCTGGCCGCCGACCGCAAGCCGATCGGCGACGCGATCGAAAGCCTCGGCAACCTGGCCCAGACGACGTCCGGGCTGCTGGGCGAGGTCCGCGAGCCGCTGAAGAACGACATCGGCGCGCTCGGGAACCTCACGCAGCAGCTCAACAAGAACGAGCCGGAGCTGGAGCACTTCATCCAGTTCCTGCCGACCAAGGTGAGCACGCTGACCCGCACCGCGGACTACGGCTCCTGGTTCAACTTCTACGCCTGTGAGTTCTCCGGGAGCGTGAGCTTGCCGCCACTGATCAACGACGTCGCCCTGCCCCTGCTGCCGGCGAACCGGGCGAGGTGCTCCGGATGAAGTCGTTCCAGAGCCGCAACCCCGTGCCGATCGCGGTTGTCGGCATCGCCGTCCTCGCGCTCGGCTTCATCGCCGCGCTCAACTCCGACGACCTGCCGGTGATCGGCGGCGGCACCACGTACTCCGCCGAGTTCAGCGAGGCTTCCGGGCTGCAGAAGGACAACGACGTCCGGATCGCCGGGGTCAAGGTCGGCAAGGTCAGCGACATCGAGCTCGACGGCGCGTCGGTCAAGGTGTCGTTCAAGGTCAAGGACGCCTGGCTGGGCGACCGGACCAGCGCCGCGATCAAGATCAAGACGCTGCTCGGCCAGAAGTACCTGTCGCTGGACCCGCAGGGCCAGAGCGCGCTCGACCCGGGCACCGCGATCCCGCGCGACCGCACGATGGCCCCCTACGACGTGCTCGACGCGTTCCGCGGGCTCTCGCAGACCGTCGACAACATCGACACCAAGCAGCTCGCCCAGAGCTTCGACACGATCTCGCAGACGTTCGCCAACACGCCCGAGGACGTGAAGGGCGCGCTGTCGGGGCTGTCGAAGCTGTCGGACACGATCGCCTCGCGCGACCAGCAGCTGTCCACCCTGCTGGCCAACACCCGCGAGGTGTCGCAGACGCTGGTCGACCGCGACGCCGAGGTGCAGAAGCTGCTCACCGACGGCAACAAGCTGCTCGACGAGCTGGCCAAGCGCGAAGAGGCGATCACCGCGCTGCTCGACGGTTCCCGCGAGCTGGCGACCCAGCTGCAGGGCCTGATCGACGACAACTCCAAGCAGCTCGACCCGGTGCTGGCCCAGCTCGACCAGCTGACCTCGATGCTGCAGCGCAACCAGGACTCGCTGGCCGAGGGCATCCGGAAGTTCGCCCCGTTCATCCGGGTCTTCACCAACACCATCGGCAACGGGCGCTGGTTCGACAACTACATCTGCGGCCTGCTGCTGCCGTCGATGGGCCCGATCAACGAAGAGGGGTGCTACACGAAATGAGTGACACCCGCTTCGGGCAGGCCCTGACCAGGGGCTTCACCATCGCGATCGTGCTCGCGCTCGTCGTCGCCGGCGGGATCTGGTGGACCCTCAAGGACGCCGGCCGCAACCACCTGACCGCGTACTTCGCCGGCGCTGTCGGCCTGTACGAGGGCAACAGCGTCCGCATGCTCGGCGTCGACATGGGCACGGTCACCAAGATCACGCCGATGGGCAACCAGGTGAAGGTCGACTTCGAGTACGACCGCTCGGTGCCCGTCCCGGCCGACGCGAAGGCGCTCATCGTGGCGCCGTCGCTGGTGTCCGACCGGTACGTCCAGCTGGCCCCGGCCTACACCGGCGGCCCGCGGATCTCCGACGGCGCGGTCATCGGCCTCGACCGCACCGAGGTGCCCCTGGAGGTCGACCAGCTGGCCGCCAGCCTGGCGCGGGTCAGCGAGACCCTCGGCCCGAACGGCGCCAACAAGACCGGGTCGCTGTCGAACCTGCTGAACACCGCGGCGGCCAACGTCGACGGCAACGGCAAGGCCCTGCACGACACGATCACCAAGCTCGGCCAGGCCGCCGGGACGCTGGCGGGCAACAAGGACGACCTGTTCTCCACGGTGGAGAACCTCGGCAAGTTCTCGCAGACGCTGGCCGATTCCGACAAGCAGGTCCGCAGCTTCGAAAGCCAGCTCGCCGACGTCAGCGGCTACCTGGCGTCCGAAAAGGACAATCTGGCCGCCACGGTGCGGCAGCTGGGCACGACGCTGACCGCGGTGCAGGCGTTCATCGACCAGAACCACGACCGGCTCAAGTCCAATGTGGACAAGCTGGCCGGCATCACCAAGGTCCTCGTCGACCAGCGCAGCTCGCTCGCCGAGATCCTCGACGTCGCCCCGGTCGGCCTGAGCAACCTGGTCAACACCTACAACGGCGCGTCCGGCACGCTCGACGCCCGGCCGAACCTCAACGAGCTGACCCAGCCGCCGCTGGTGATGATCTGCCGGCTGCTCAAGCAGACCCCGGACGCCCTCGACGCGCTCGGCAACATCTGCGAGGGCATCGCCGGCGTGGTCGACGGGCTGATCCCGCTGCCGTCGGTGGCGCAGACCGTCCAGGCCCTGCAGTCCGGCAAGCTGCCGCCGCTGCCCCTGCCCGTCGCCGGGCAGCTCTACGGCTCGGGAGGTGGCCAGTGAGGAAACTCCTGACCGTCGGGACGCTCGCGACGGCGTCGGCGCTGCTGCTGTCCGGCTGCGCGTTCAAGGGCATCTACGACCTGCCGCTGCCCGGCGGCGCCGACCTCGGCGACCACCCGTACACGGTGAACGTCGAGTTCCGCGACGTGCTCGACCTGACCCCGCAGGCCGGGGTGAAGGTCAACGAGGTGCCGGTCGGCCGGGTCGAGAACGTCGGGCTCACCAAGGACGGCTGGCACGCGCTGGTCACGCTGAAGGTCAACGGCAACGTCAAGCTGCCTGCCAACGCGCTGGCCAATGTGAAGCAGTCGAGCCTGCTGGGCGAGAAGTACGTCGAGCTGGCCTCGCCGGGCGACGACCAGGCCCAGGGCAAGCTCGCCGACAACGCGACCATCCCGCTGGCCCGCACCAACCGCAGCGTCGAGGTCGAGGAACTGCTCGGCGCGCTGTCGCTGCTGCTCAACGGCGGTGGCGTCGACCAGCTCAACACCATCACCAAGGAACTCAACAACGCCACGTCCGGCCGCGAGCCCGACATCAAGGCGTTGCTGGACAACGCGAACCAGCTCGTCACGAACCTCGACAAGCAGTCGCAGAACATCACCCGCGCCATCGACGGGCTGAACCGGCTGTCCTCGACACTGAAGGACCAGAAGGACAAGCTGGTCGGCGCGGTCGACAACCTCGGGCCCGGGCTCGGCGTGCTGGAGCAGCAGCGCGGCCAGCTGGTCACCATGCTGCAGGCGCTGGACAACCTCTCCGGCGTCGCCACCGACACGATCAACCGGTCGCAGAAGGACCTCGTCGCCGACCTCAAGGCGCTGACGCCGACGTTGCAGAAGCTCGGCGAGGCGGGCAACGACCTGCCGAAGGCCCTGCAGATCCTGCTGACGTTCCCGTTCAGCGACCAGGCCGTCAACGACGTCAAGGGCGACTACTTCAACCTGTTCGCGAAGGTGGACCTGAACCTGAAGACCATCGTCGAGAACCTGGGCAACAGCAGGCAGAACGCCCTTTCCGGGCAGCTCCCGCTGGCCGGCCTCACCGGCGGGGTCGAGGGCACGCCCGCCAACCAGCCGCCGCCGCTGCCGATCCCGGGCGCCACCGGGCAGCAGCCGTCCGGGTCGTCGCAGCCGGGGCTGGGCAACCTCTTCGGTCTTCTCTCGGGAGGTGCGGGCTGATGCTGGTCCGGAAGACGAAGATCCAGCTGGTCGCCTTCGCGGTGATCTCGGTCGTCGCGATCGTGTACGCGCTGATCCGGTTCGCCGGGCTCGGCAGCGTGTTCGGCAACGACGGCTACACGGTCAAGCTGCAGCTCAACGAGTCCGGCGGCATCTTCACCGGCTCCGAAGTCACCTACCGCGGCTACAACATCGGCCGGGTCGGCGAGCTGCGGCTGACCAAGACCGGGCTCGAAGCCGACCTGAACATCGACCCGTCGGCGCCCCAGGTGCCCGCGGACCTCGACGCCGTCGTCGCCAACCGGTCGGCGGTCGGCGAGCAGTACGTCGACCTGCGGCCCAAGGCCGACAAGGGCCCGTACCTGGCGGCGGGCTCGGTCATCCCGGCCACCAAGACGACCACCCCGGTCAGCACCGACCGGCTGATCGGCGACCTCGACTCGCTCGCGGCGTCGGTCCCGGTCGACTCGCTGCGCACGGTCGTCGACGAGTCCTACGACGCGTTCCGCGGCACCGGCGGCGACCTGCAGAAGCTGCTGGACACCGCGCGCAGCTTCACCGGCACCGCGCAGGAGTACCTGCCGCAGACCATCCAGCTGCTCGACGCGGGCGGCAAGGTGCTGGACACGCAGAACCACGAGGCCGCGAACTTCGCGTCGTTCAGCAAGAGCCTCAACGAGCTGACCGGCACGCTGAAGAACTCCGACGGCGACCTGCGCAAGCTCATCGGCATCACGCCGCAGGTGGCGTCGCAGATCAGCCAGGTGCTGCAGGAGTCGGGGCCGGGGCTGGGTGCGCTGACGGCGAACCTGCTGACCACGGCCAACCTGACCGTGACCCGGCTCGACGGCATCGAGCAGGGCCTGGTGACGTACCCGGCGCTGTCCGCCGCGGCGAGCAGCGTCGCCCCCGGCGACGGGACCGCGCACCTCGGCCTGGTGCTCAACCTGTTCAACCCGCCGTCCTGCACGAAGGGCTACATCCCGTACTCGCAGTTCCGCACCGGAAACGACCTGACCCCGCGGCCGGCGAAGGACGACGCGTACTGTGCCGAACCGAAGGGCAGCCCGATCAACGTGCGCGGAGCGCAGAACGCGCCGTACGGCGGGGTGCCGGTCGCGCCGTCCGACGCGGACGTCGCGGCGAACGCGAACCGGCCGGCGGAGGAGCTGGCCGAGGAGCGGAACACCCGGGGTGTCCCGGGCATCGTCGGCAGCCCCGGCGTCAGCCTGAACAGCCTGGGCTCGCTGCTCGGCCTGTCCTGACACCGATTTGATGACCGTTACCTACTCTGGAGTGCTATGAGTTCGGACGAGCCCGCCGCGGCGGCTTCCCCGGTCGCCGGTGAGCGGTCGTCGCGCATCCTGGTGCTCGGCGCCGCGGCGCTGGCGCTGGCCGCGCTGATCTCGGCGGCGATCTTCGGGATCATGTGGTGGGCGGCCGCGTCCGACGACAACGCCGAGCTGGCCGCCTCGCGCGAAGCCGTGGTCAAGGCGGGTACCAACGCGCTGAAGGCGTACACGGAGGTCGACTACAACGACCTCGACGGCTTCTTCGCGCGGCAGAAGGCCGTGTCGGACGACAAGATGGCGCAGCAGATCGACCAGTCGGCGCCGACGTTCCGCAAGGCACTCGCCGACGCCAAGACGAAGGTCACCACGGACGTCCAGGACATCGCCGTCGAAGAGCTGGACGACCACGAAGGCAAGGCCAGCTTCCTCGCCGCCATCGCCACGACCGTCACGCAGGGGGACAAGAGCAGCGCGAAGCCGCTGCGCCTCGAAGTGTCGATGACCCGCGTGGGCGACGAGTGGAAGCTGTCGGGCATCGACAGCGTCCCGCTCGTCGCGGCCGGCCAGTAGCGTCACCCAGAAGGAGCCCGTAGTGCCCCCCTCCCGCCGCTCTTCGCCGTCGCGCCGCCCCCGCGTGGCGGGCCTGCGCAAGCCGAACGAGTCCACCGCCGAGCGGACCGGCCAGTTCCCGGCGGTGCAGCCGCCTGCCGAGCGCAAGCCGCGGCCGCGGCCGGTTCCGCGTCCGATGCCGCGTCCTGCTGCTGCTCCTTCTCCTGCCTCTGTGGATCCTGCCGAGGACACGGCGGTTTTCGAGGCTGTCGAGGAATCTGCTGCTCCCGAGCGTCCGGCACCGCGGCAGAAGAAGCGGGACACCGGGGTCGCGAAGCCGACGGAGGAGCCCGAGGTTCAGTCGTCGTCGGAGCCGGTCTCGCGGGTGCCGAGGCCGTACCTGGTGGCGGGCGCGCTGGTGCTGGTGGCGCTGGTCCTCGGCGGGCTGGCGGTCTGGTTCAAGACCGAGGAGTCCAAGATCTCGTCGGCGACGAGCAACACGGCCCTGCTGGACGTGGCGAAGACGGCCCAGGTGAAGGACGCGGTGTCGAAGGCGGCGGAGGCGCTGTTTTCCTACGACTTCAACAACATCAAGAAGACCGAGGACGCGGCGAACGACCTGCTGGCCAACGACGAGGTCAAGGCGAAGTACAACTCGCTGATGGGCGAGGTGAAGAGGCTGGCCCCGCAGCAGAAGATGATCGTGACGTGCAAGGTGACCCGCGCGGCGGTGATCATGCTGAACGGTGACCTGGCCAAGGTGATGGTGTTCGTCGACCAGACGTCAACCCGAACGGACACGAAGAAGACAACGGCGGGGACGGCCCAGCTGCACTTGAACGCCCAGCTGCAGGGCGACAAGTGGAAGATCACGGACATGGACACGTACAACGCGCCGAAGATCCCGGCGGCGGCCCCTTCGTCTTCGGCTCCGGCGCCGTCTCCGTCACCGTCTCCGTCGAAGTAGCTTCCCCACCGGCCAGGGCGGAGCAGACGGCACAGCGGCTGAGCGGCGGCCCGACCTGCGCACCACAGCGTCCGCGTCCATCGGCGGACAGCAGGTGGAGCCGGTCGGGGCGCAGGTGCCCCGGTCGCCAGTCGGAGGTCATGGGGTCACGGTAAGACGGGGTTTCCGGGTGCGGAACTGCACGATGGAGATCTCTGTTTCGCCGGAGTGACAGCCGATCCAGCGGCCATGCGCGCATTCTGGTTGGCCGCCGTCCTGCTGCTCATGTCGGCCTGTTCGCTTGACGACCTAGGCTCGGGCTGGACGCGGGCAGCCGACGCGTGGCAGCTGGGCCCGGCCCGATTCGAGGTATCCCGCCACGGCACGAGCCGATGCGTCGACGCGGACCGCCCCGAAGCGGTGATGGGGATCGGCGTGGTCCGGGGTGTCCAGAACGTCGACGCGGTGTTGCGGAGCCTGTCGGGGGCGCTGGTGAGTCGCCTGTCGGGCCCGGATGCCCGGACGGCCGGAGGGATCCCGTCTGATGTGGGGTCTGGCCGCGGCGCATCGGTCATCGTCGTCGAGGCTCCCTGCATTCCCGCGGACTTGTCACCTTCCCGGGAAATGGTGCTCGACCTGCGGGGATATGCGGTTCCCGACGGCGTGCAGGTGGTGTTCCTGGCGGGCACGCTTTCTGCGGCGGAACGGGAACGGATTCTCTCCTCCGTCCGGGTGACCCGTTGAACTCCTTGGAACGACTGACTCGGCTGGAGGCGTCTGATAGCTTGATCTGTTGACAGAGTGTGTGTGGACGCTCACGGAGCTTCGGGGAGGAAGTTCTGCATGGTTGATTTCGCACGCGAAGTATCGGGGGCAGCTGGGTACCGGGTACCGGTGGACGACCCGTCGTTCAGGGGCATCCACGCGACGGAGATGCAGATGCTCCAGGCCCGGCTGGAGCAGGCCGCCAGCGGCGGAGGTGGGGGCGGGTTCAAGCTCGATGTGGAGCAGATGCGGGCGCTGTTGCCCCAGTGGCAAGAACTGCGGGACAAGCTTGATGATCTCCGGGCGCACGCAAGCGAGCTTCGGGCAGTGGCCCCACCTGCTGCCGATGTGGCGAGCATGAGCCACAACACCGCCGCGAAGACGCATGGCGACCTGTACCAGCGCAGTATCGAGCAGCAGTGGAATTACGCGGTCGGCTATGTGAACGCACTCGAAAAGATGATCAAGGCGTACCAGGAGTCCGATGGCTCGGCAAGTCACTCGTTCAACGTCATAGGGATTGATCTGTGAAACAGGGCAAGCTTGCGGTCGTGCTCTTGGTGGCAGCCTTGGGGGCCGGTTGCTCGGATGGTGTGGCGGGCAATGCCTTGCCGTCGTCAAGTGTCGCCGGTTCATCTCCTGCCACCTCGAGTGATGCTCCGAATGTGCCCAAGGTTGCCCAGCCTCTCGATACGGCTCGCTACGAGAAAGAGCCTTGTGCTGCGCTCACCGTCGATCAGCTCTCGCAGCTCGGTATCACGACGCAGCCGAAGCCTGACCTGGAGAGCAAACTGGGGCCTGGTTGCGAGTGGAATGCCTTCGATGAAGTCGGGGTCACATTGCACGCCACTTTGCTGACGGCAGGCAGTAGCCTCGCAAAGCTCTACAAGCAGCACGAGCAAGGACAATGGCCGTTCTTCGAGCCGGTCTCCGACCTTTCCGGTTATCCCGGCGTGCTGCTGGACTCCCTTGATGCGCAGCCAAAAGGGAAATGCCAGATCGGCGTTGGTGTGCGCGATGACCTTGTCTACAGTGTCCAGGTTTCGGTAGACCCGGAGTCGAAGAACTACTCGGATCCCTGTCCTGTTGTTCGGAAAGCCGCCGAGATGGCTGTTTCCACCATGAAGGCCGGTGCGTGATGACCGAATACACCGCCCAGCAGATCGTGGACTTCCTCAAGTCCGGTGAAGGACCCGACAGCCTGTACGCCTCCGGCCGGATAGCCGAGCAGATGGCGGCCAAGCACGTCGAGGCCCGCGACATGATGACTCGTCTCCAGGCCGCCATGAGCGAAGCCTGGTCCGGTAATGCCGCGGGTCAGGCGCAGGCCGGGGCCGGGCCGTTGCTCGCTGCTTCCGAGGTCAGTGCCGTGCACCTCGCTGCGGCCCAAAGTGCGTTGACGACCCAGGGGGTCGACTACACCGACCTCAAGAACAAGGTCGGTGACGGGCCCGGCCCGCAGCCCCAGGAGGACTTCCTCAGCCGGCACCTGCCGATGCTCACCGACAAAGACGAAGAAATCGCGGCCTGGAATGCCAAGGCTCAGGAAGTCGTTCAGCACTACGGCACCTACAACGGCCAGAGTACCGACAACACCGCCGGCCTCCCCACCGATTACGGCGACCTGACCCTTCCCGCCGGCGGCACCGACGTCCAGCACGCCGAGAAGCCGGCGACCGTCACTCCTCCGGGTGATCATCGGGCGAGCACCGACCGCACCACCACCACCCACGTCGACCAGCATCGGGCCACCGTCCCCGGGCAGGACGTCTCCTGGCAGCAGCAGCGGCCCGGTGACCACACCGAAACGCACACCAGCACCAGCACGAACACGAGCACCACGAACACCAGCACGAACACGAACACGAACGTCCCGACCGGGACCACAACCCCGCCTGGACAGGACGACACCACCCGGACCTCCGGGCTCGCCCCGGTCGCCAGCAACAACCCAGCCGACGGCAGGACGTCCCCGAACCTCCCCGGCACCAGCTTCGGCCGCGACGGCGGGTCCGGCGACATCAACGCCCGCCTCGGCCCCGGCGTCCCGGGCACACCCGAAACCCTCGGAGTCCCGGGGACCGGGCGCATCGGGACACCCGGCAGCGGAAGCAGCAGCAGCGGCGGAACCTCCGGACGCGGCGGCAGCGTCGTCGAAGGACCCGGTGGCCGCAGCGGCGCCGGACGGCTCGGAGCCGGTGGGATGACTCGCGCCGGTATTGCCGGTGCCTCCGGGAAACCCGGCATCGGAGGCGGGATGGCCGGGCCGGTGGGCCGAGGCCAGAAAGAGGAAGACAAAGAACACAAACGGCTCGAAGTCCTCCTCGAACCCGACCCCGACGAGCTGTTCGGGGGCTTTCCCGACGGCATGAAACCGGTGCCGCCGACCATCGGCACCTGATGGTCGTCCGGCACGAAACCGTTCTCGCCGCGCGGAGCGTGCACTGGGCCGCCGAACGGCTGGGGCTCACCCTCCCGTCCGTTCTCGCCCCCGAACCCGTGTGGCGCAACGCGGACGCCGAAGCCGGACGGGAAGAGGCCGCGCGGGACGAACTTGCCGCCGAAGGGCTGCTGGACCGGGGTGAACCCGGCGATGACCTCGGGGACAGCCTGTGGCTGCTCTGCCAGGGCCCGGCCGAGGTCTCCGCGTACGTGCAGACCGCGGACCTGAGCTACCGGTTGCACGCCGCGGCCGGACGGCGGTCCGGGGCCTTTGCCTGCTACCTGCCCCGGGAAGGCCGGTTCCTGCTGCGGCCCGCCCGCCTGGAGGCGCTGGCCAGGACCGTCGTCCGCGAGCTGCCCGAGCATCCGGCCGCGCGGTCGGTCTCGTACTCCGTGCCGGTCGCGGACCTCACCGCCGAAGAACCGCACGGCCAGGCCGCCCGGGTCGCCGGGATCTTCGCGCAGCCGCGGTCCGCGGGCGGCCAGCTGTTCGCCGGGGTGCGGGACCAGCGCGGCCATCGCCGCAGCGAACCGGTCACCTTCGTCGACACCGAGCAGGGGCGCTGGGTCAGCCACACCGATGGCCGGTACGTGGTCGTCGTCGGGGGTTCCGATGCCGTCCTGCTCGCCAAGCTCGCCGAACTGCAAGACGGGCTGGAGTGACCCATGGGACTCGAGCAGGCTCGCGCCGGTCTTGCCGGACTCGCCGTCGGCGACGCCTTCGGGGCGCAAATTCTGCTGCCCGGCGATCACCCGGACGTGGTGGATCGCCGGTTGCCGTCCGCGCCGTGGCAGTGGACCGACGACACCGAGATGGCGTGCTCGGTCTTCGCCGTCCTGCGGCGGTTCGGCCGGATCGAGCAGGACGCGCTGGCCGCGTCGTTCGCCGAGCACCTGGACCCGGCCCGCGGCTACGGCCCGGGCGCGGAGTGGCGGCTCATCCGGATCCGCGCCGGGCAGTCGTGGCGGACCGTGAACGTCGACGACGGCCGCGGCTCCTGGGGTAACGGCGCCGCCATGCGCGTCGCGCCGCTCGGGGCGTGGTTCTGCCACGACCTGCCGCAGGCGCTGCGGGAAGCCGAGCTCTCCGCCGAGATCACGCACGCGCACTTCGAGGGCATCGCGGGCGCGGTGGCGGTCGCGGCGGCGGCCGCCCTGCGGGCCGCGTCCCCCGGGCTGGGCGGGCCGGACCTGCTGAACAGGGTCATTCCGCTCGTCCCGCCCGGCATGGTCCGCGACGGCCTCGAGATGGCGGTGAAGGTGCCGGGTGAAGCCGCGGCGGCGACGCTCGGCACGGGCCGGGAGATCGCGGCGCACGACACGGTTCCGCTCGCGCTGTGGATCGCCGCCCGGTTCCCGGACAGCTACGTCGACGCCCTGTGGACGGTCGCCCGGCTGGCGGAGGACGTCGACACCGTCGGGGCCATCGTCGGCGGAGTGCTCGCCGCCGGCGGCACGGCGGTTCCGGGCGCCTGGCTCGCCGCGTGCGAGCCGCTGCCGGACTGGATCCAGGCGGGCCCGACACGCCGCCCCGCTTGATCCCGCCGAACGCCCGACGAGATCATCCCCACGTCCCGGGACCGCTCCCAGCTCCGCGAAACCCCAGGTAGATCCCCCAAGGTGGCGCTACCAGCGAGTAACTGGAATGATATTCGGCCGCTTACGCTCCGCTGAACCTCTTCCACGCTGCGCCAACCGGCGGGACCCCCGTGTGGCATCTTGACTGGAGGCTCCGGTGGGGTCACGCTTACTCCCGACGGCGAAACCGGGAGCCCTTGCGGGAGGGACGACCGGGTCGCTGGGAGGCATACCTGAAGACGTCGCGATGCAGGCTGGGCCCCGTCGGGAGCGCCCCCTGGACAAGCCGTGGCGTTCGGGCTAGACTGTCTCTTTGCGCTGCCCTCTTTCAGGCTGCCCGGAGCCGGTAGTTAGGATAGTGGGCACACGGCACCCTTGACAGTCGCTGATAGCTGTTGCTATGGCGGCCGTCACCGCTCATTGTCCCCGGAAGGACGCATCTTGGCAGTCTCTCCCGCGAACCAGGCCACTGCTGCGACCACCTCGGCTGAATCTCGCTCGGAGTCCACGGGTATCCCCGGCGCGCCCAAGCGGGTTTCCTTCGCAAAGATTCGCGAACCGCTCACCACCCCCAACCTGCTCGACGTCCAGATCCAGTCGTTCCAGTGGTTCACCGGGGACGAAGCGTGGTTCCAGCGCCGTGTCGAAGAGGGTGAGGAAAACCCCGTCGGCGGTCTCGAAGAGGTCCTCAACGAGATCTCCCCGATCGAAGACTTCTCCGGCTCGATGTCGCTGTCCTTCTCCGCCCCGCGCTTCGACGAGGTCAAGGCCTCGATCGAGGAGTGCAAGGACAAGGACATGACCTACGCCGCTCCGCTGTTCGTCACGGCGGAGTTCGTCAACAACAACACGGGCGAGATCAAGAGCCAGACGGTCTTCCTCGGCGACTTCCCGGTGATGACCGACAAGGGCACCTTCGTCATCAACGGCACCGAGCGCGTCGTCGTGTCCCAGCTGGTCCGCTCTCCGGGCGTCTACTACTCCAAGGAGATCGACAAGACCAGCGACAAGGACGTCTTCAGCGTCCGCGTCATCCCGAGCCGGGGTGCCTGGCTGGAGTTCGACGTCGACAAGCGCGACACCGTCGGCGTCCGCATCGACCGCAAGCGCCGCCAGCCGGTCACCGTGCTGCTGAAGGCGCTGGGCTGGACCACCGAGGCGATCCGTGAGCGCTTCTCCTTCTCGGAGACGCTGCTGGCCACCCTCGAGAAGGACCACACCGCCGGCACCGACGAGGCGCTGCTCGACATCTACCGCAAGCTGCGCCCGGGCGAGCCGCCCACGAAGGAGAGCGCGCAGACCCTGCTGGAGAACCTGTTCTTCAAGGCGAAGCGCTACGACCTGGCCAAGGTCGGCCGCTACAAGGTCAACAAGAAGCTGGGCCTGTCGACGCCGATCGACAACGGGACGCTGACCGAAGAGGACATCGTCACGATCATCGAGTACCTGGTCCGGCTGCACGCCGGCGAGGACAAGATGACCGCGGCGAACGGCACCGAGATCCCGGTCGAGACCGACGACATCGACCACTTCGGCAACCGCCGCATCCGCACGGTCGGCGAGCTGATCCAGAACCAGATCCGGGTCGGCCTCTCCCGCACCGAGCGCGTCGTGCGCGAGCGCATGACCACGCAGGACGTCGAGGCGATCACGCCGCAGACCCTGATCAACATCCGCCCGATCGGCGCGGCGATCAAGGAGTTCTTCGGCACCTCGCAGCTGTCGCAGTTCATGCAGCAGACGAACCCGATCGACGGCCTGACCCACAAGCGCCGCCTCAACGCGCTGGGCCCGGGTGGTCTGTCGCGTGAGCGCGCCGGCATGGAGGTCCGCGACGTCCACCCGTCGCACTACGGCCGGATGTGCCCGATCGAGACCCCGGAAGGCCCGAACATCGGCCTGATCGGCTCGCTCTGCTCGTACGCGCGGGTCAACCCGTTCGGCTTCATCGAGACGCCGTACCGCAAGGTCGTCGAGGGCCGGGTCACCGACCAGATCGACTACCTGACCGCCGACGAAGAGGACCGCTTCGTCAAGGCGCAGGCGAACGCCCCGATCGACGACGAGGGCAACTTCCTCGAAGACCGGGTCATGGCGCGGCGCAAGGGCGGCGAGGTCGAGCTGATGGACCCGCTCGACATCGACTACATGGACGTCTCGCCGCGGCAGATGGTGTCGATCGCGACGGCGATGATCCCGTTCCTCGAGCACGACGACGCGAACCGCGCGCTGATGGGCGCGAACATGCAGCGTCAGGCCGTGCCGCTGCTGCGCAGCCAGGCGCCGTACGTCGGCACCGGCGTGGAGCTGCGTGCCGCGATCGACTCCGGCGACATGCTGGTCGCCGAGCAGTCGGGCGTGGTGGAGGAGCTGTCCGCCGACCTGATCACGATCATGCACGACGACGGGACGCGGAAGAGCTACAGCCTCTACAAGTTCCGCCGCTCGAACCACGGCACCTGCTTCAACCACCGCCCGATCGTCAACGAGGGCGACCGGGTCGAGGCGGGCCAGGTCATCGCCGACGGGCCGTCCACCGAGAACGGTGAGGTCGCGCTCGGCAAGAACCTGCTCGTGGCGGTCATGCCGTGGGAGGGCCACAACTACGAGGACGCGATCATCCTCTCCGAGCGCCTGGTGCAGGACGACGTGCTGACGTCGATCCACATCGAGGAGCACGAGATCGACGCCCGCGACACCAAGCTGGGCGCCGAGGAGATCACCCGGGACATCCCGAACGTCTCCGAGGAGGTGCTGGCCGACCTCGACGAGCGCGGCATCATCCGGATCGGTGCCGAGGTCCGCGACGGCGACATCCTGGTCGGCAAGGTCACGCCGAAGGGCGAGACCGAGCTGACCCCGGAGGAGCGCCTGCTCCGCGCGATCTTCGGCGAGAAGGCCCGCGAGGTCCGCGACACCTCCCTGAAGGTGCCGCACGGCGAGACCGGCAAGGTCATCGGCATCCGGGTGTTCTCCCGCGAGGACGACGACGAGCTGCCCCCGGGCGTCAACGAGCTGGTCCGCGTCTACGTGGCCCAGAAGCGCAAGATCCAGCCGGGCGACAAGCTCGCCGGCCGGCACGGGAACAAGGGTGTCATCGGCAAGATCCTGCCGGTCGAGGACATGCCGTTCATGGAGGACGGCACCCCGGTCGACATCATCCTGAACACCCACGGTGTGCCGCGTCGTATGAACATCGGCCAGATCCTCGAGCTGCACCTGGGCTGGCTGGCGTCGCAGGGCTGGACGATCGAGGGCAACCCGGACTGGGCGAAGAACCTGTCGCCGGAGCTCTACGACGTCGCGCCCGGCACGAACACCGCCACCCCGGTGTTCGACGGCGCGAAGGAGGAGGAGCTCACCGGCCTGCTCGGCTGCACCAAGCCGAACCGCGACGGCGAGCGCATGGTCAAGGAGAACGGCAAGGCCACGCTGTTCGACGGCCGCTCCGGCGAGCCGTACCCGTACCCGGTGTCGGTCGGCTACATGTACATCCTGAAGCTGCACCACCTGGTCGACGACAAGATCCACGCCCGCTCCACCGGCCCGTACTCGATGATCACGCAGCAGCCGCTGGGTGGTAAGGCGCAGTTCGGTGGCCAGCGCTTCGGTGAGATGGAGTGCTGGGCGATGCAGGCGTACGGCGCTGCCTACACGCTGCAGGAGCTGCTGACGATCAAGTCGGACGACGTGGTCGGCCGCGTCAAGGTGTACGAGGCAATCGTCAAGGGGGAGAACATCCCCGAGCCGGGCATCCCGGAGTCGTTCAAGGTGCTCCTCAAGGAGCTCCAGTCGCTGTGCCTCAACGTCGAGGTGCTCTCCAGCGACGGCGCGGCGATCGAGATGCGCGACTCCGACGACGAGGACCTCGAGCGCGCCGCGGCGAACCTCGGCATCAACCTGTCCCGCAACGAGTCGCCCTCGGTGGACGACGTCGTGCACTGACGCGAGCTGAGGCGGGGCCTGCCTCCCGTGGGCCCCGCCTCGCCGCCAACCCCTCTAGCCGACAGGGATATCTGGGGAGCGACCCCCAGACCCCCGAAATAACCCCAAGGGGATCTAGACGTGCTGGACGTCAACTTCTTCGATGAGCTCCGCATTGGTCTCGCCACGGCCGACGACATCCGTCAGTGGTCCTACGGCGAGGTCAAGAAGCCGGAGACCATCAACTACCGGACGCTCAAGCCCGAGAAGGACGGCCTCTTCTGCGAGAAGATCTTCGGCCCGACCCGGGACTGGGAGTGCTACTGCGGCAAGTACAAGCGCGTCCGCTTCAAGGGCATCATCTGTGAGCGCTGCGGCGTCGAGGTGACCCGCGCCAAGGTGCGCCGCGAGCGGATGGGCCACATCGAGCTGGCCGCCCCGGTCACCCACATCTGGTACTTCAAGGGTGTTCCCTCCCGCCTGGGCTACCTGCTGGACCTGGCGCCGAAGGACCTCGAGAAGATCATCTACTTCGCGGCCTACGTCATCACCGGCGTGAACAAGGAGCTGCGGCACAACGACCTGCCGACCCTCGAGAACGAGATCGGCGTCGAGCGCAAGAACCTCGAGACGAAGCGTGACGCCGACATCGAGGCCCGCGCGCAGAAGCTGGAAGCCGACCTGGCCGAGCTGGAGGCGGAGGGCGCCAAGTCCGACGTCCGCCGCAAGGTCAAGGAGGGCGGCGAGCGCGAGATGCGCCAGATCCGTGACCGCGCCGGTCGCGAGCTGGACCGTCTCGAGGAGGTCTGGACGACCTTCACCAAGCTCGACACCCGCCAGCTGATCGCCGACGAGCTGCTCTACCGCGAGCTGGTCGACCGCTACGGCGAGTACTTCACCGGCGGCATGGGCGCGGAGGCCATCCAGAAGCTGGCCACCGAGTTCGACGTCAACGCCGAGGCCGAGAGCCTGCGCGACACCATCCGCAACGGCAAGGGGCAGAAGAAGCTCCGCGCGCTGAAGCGGCTCAAGGTCGTCGCGGCGTTCCAGGCCACCGGCAACGACCCGCGCGGCATGGTGCTCGACGCCGTCCCGGTCATCCCGCCGGACCTGCGCCCGATGGTGCAGCTGGACGGTGGCCGCTTCGCGACCTCCGACCTGAACGACCTGTACCGCCGGGTCATCAACCGGAACAACCGCCTCAAGCGGCTGATCGACCTCGGCGCGCCCGAGATCATCGTCAACAACGAGAAGCGGATGCTGCAGGAGGCCGTCGACGCGCTGTTCGACAACGGCCGCCGCGGGCGTCCGGTCACCGGCCCGGGCAACCGGCCGCTGAAGTCGCTGTCCGACCTGCTCAAGGGCAAGCAGGGCCGGTTCCGCCAGAACCTGCTCGGCAAGCGTGTCGACTACTCGGGCCGTTCGGTCATCATCGTGGGTCCGCAGCTGAAGCTGCACCAGTGCGGCCTGCCGAAGGACATGGCGCTCGAGCTGTTCAAGCCGTTCGTCATGAAGCGGCTGGTCGACCTGAACCACGCGCAGAACATCAAGTCCGCCAAGCGGATGGTGGAGCGCTCGCGGCCGCAGGTGTGGGACGTGCTGGAAGAGGTCATCACCGGCCACCCGGTGATGCTGAACCGCGCGCCGACGCTGCACCGCCTCGGCATCCAGGCCTTCGAGCCGCAGCTGGTCGAAGGCAAGGCCATCCAGCTGCACCCGCTGGTCTGCGAGGCGTTCAACGCGGACTTCGACGGTGACCAGATGGCGGTGCACCTGCCGCTGTCGGCCGAGGCGCAGGCCGAGGCCCGGATCCTGATGCTGTCGGCGAACAACATCCTGTCGCCGGCGTCGGGCCGTCCGCTCGCCATGCCGCGTCTGGACATGGTCACCGGCCTGTTCCACCTGACCCGCCTCAACGAGAACGCCGAGGGCGCGGGCAACGCGTACTCGTCGCCCGCCGAGGCGATCATGGCCTACGACCGCCGCGTGCTGAGCCTGCACGCGCCGATCAAGATCCGCATCACCGACCGTCAGCCCGCCAAGGCCGACGAGCCGGCGCTCGCGGAGAAGGGCTGGGAGCCGGGCAAGCCGTGGCTGGCCGAGACCACCCTGGGCCGCGTGCTGTTCAACGACCTGCTGCCGGCGGACTACCCGTTCATCAACGAGCCGATGCCGAAGAAGCGGCAGGCCGCGATCGTCAACGACCTCGCGGAGCGGTACTCGATGACCCAGGTCGCGCAGACCCTGGACCGGCTCAAGGACGCCGGCTTCTACTGGGCGACCCGGTCGGGTGTCACCGTGGCGATCTCCGACGTCCTGGTGCCGGAAGGCAAGAAGGCCATCCTCGACGAGTACGAGGGCAAGGCCTCCCAGGTGGAGAAGCGCTACCAGCGTGGTCAGCTGTCGCACGCCGAGCGCAACAACGAGCTCGTCAAGGTGTGGACGCAGGCCACCGAAGAGGTCCACAAGATCATGGAGACGGCGCTGCCGGACGACAACCCGATCGCCATGATCGTGAAGTCGGGCGCCGCCGGTAACATGACGCAGGTCCGGTCGCTGGCCGGTATGCGTGGCCTGGTGTCGAACCCGAAGGGTGAGTACATCCCGCGTCCGATCAAGGCCAACTTCCGTGAGGGCCTGTCGGTGGCGGAGTACTTCATCGCGACGCACGGTGCCCGGAAGGGTCTGGCGGACACGGCGCTCCGTACCGCCGACTCGGGTTACCTGACCCGGCGTCTGGTGGACGTCTCGCAGGACGTCATCGTCCGCGAGATCGACTGCGGCACCACCCGCGGCATCATGATGCCGATCGGCGAGGACCTCGGCGACGGCCGCGTGCTGCGCGACCAGCACGTCGAGACCAGCGTGTACGCGCGGAACCTCGCGACGGACGCGGTGGACGCCAAGGGCAACGTCGTGCTGAACGCCGGCGACGACCTGGGCGACCCGGCCATCGAGAAGCTGCTCTCCAGCGGCATCTCCAAGGTCAAGGTCCGCTCGGTGCTGACCTGCGAGTCGGCCGTCGGTATCTGCGCGACCTGCTACGGCCGCTCGATGGCGACCGGCCAGCTCGTCGACGTCGGCGAGGCGGTGGGTATCGTCGCCGCCCAGTCGATCGGTGAGCCGGGTACCCAGCTGACGATGCGTACCTTCCACCAGGGTGGTGTCGCCGGTGACGACATCACGACCGGTCTGCCGCGTGTCCAGGAGCTGTTCGAGGCCCGCGTCCCGAAGGGCAAGGCGCCCATCGCCGACGTCGACGGCCGCGTGCGGATCGAGGAGAGCGAGCGGTTCTGGAAGATCACCCTCATCCCGGACGACGGGGGCGAGGAGATCGTCTTCGACAAGCTGTCCAAGCGGCAGCGGCTCGCGAACACCCCGAACGGCCCGCTGGGCGACGGCGACCACGTCCACGTCGGCCAGCAGCTGCTCGAGGGCACGCCGGACCCGCACGAGGTCCTGCGGGTCATGGGGCCGCGCGAGGCGCAGATGCACCTGGTGGACGAGGTCCAGAAGGTGTACCGGGCGCAGGGTGTGTCGATCCACGACAAGCACATCGAGGTCATCGTCCGGCAGATGCTGCGCCGGGTGACGATCATCGACTCCGGGTCCACGGACTTCCTGCCGGGCGAGCTGCCCGAGCGGACCAAGTTCGAGGCGACGAACCGCGCCGCGGTCGCCGAGGGCGGCGAGCCGGCGTCGGGCCGTCCGGTGCTGATGGGTATCACGAAGGCGTCGCTGACCACGGACTCGTGGCTGTCGGCGGCGTCGTTCCAGGAGACCACGCGAGTCCTGACCGACGCGGCGATCAACGGCCGCTCGGACAAGCTCGTCGGCCTCAAGGAGAACGTGATCATCGGTAAGCTGATCCCGGCCGGTACGGGCATCAACAAGTACCGCAACATCCAGGTGCAGCCGACCGAGGAGGCCCGGGTCGCGGCGTACGCGATCCCGTCCTACGACGACGGCTACTACACCCCGGACGTGTTCGGTACGGGCACCGGTGCCGCGGTCCCGCTGGACGACTACGACTTCGGCCGCGACTTCCGCTGAGGTTGAACCACGAGAAGGGCCCCCGCCGGTTTCCGGCGGGGGCC
Organism: Amycolatopsis melonis; assembly: GCF_040064235.1. Lineage (NCBI taxonomy): Bacteria > Bacillati > Actinomycetota > Actinomycetes > Pseudonocardiales > Pseudonocardiaceae > Amycolatopsis > Amycolatopsis melonis. The sequence goes on along the minus strand of NZ_JBDZYD010000011.1, from coordinate 165,719 downwards.
CTTCCCTTTGCTCCACAGGGGAATCACGCGTGTCCACAGGGGAATCACGCGTGTCTGGAGGGGCATCGTGCTGATGCCCGTTCAATCACGGGTGATGCCCGCCCAGTCACGGGTGATGCCCCGGCAATCACGGGTGATTCCCGGGGAGGGTGCAGCGGCTGACCGGGAAGTCGAAGTAGGTGTCCGGGAACGGCTCGTCGTTCAGCGTGTAGTGCCACCACTCCTCGGGCAGGTTGCGGAATCCGGCCGCGGCCATGGTGTTCTTCAGCAGGTCGCGGTTCTGGCGCGCCTCGCCCGTGATTGCCGGGTTGTCGGTGTGTGCCAGCGGGTCGAAGCAGTCGAAGCCCGTTCCCATCTCGGCCGTGTTGTCCGGGAAACGCTGCGGTGCGAAGCACGGCTGGAGCGGCTCGCCCGGGACGTACGGCCGTTGCGGCCGCGGCGGGAGCTTCACGATCGTCAGGTCCATCGTGCTGCCGCGGCTGTGCCCGGACTTCTCCGCGATGTACCCGTCGGCGAAGAGCCGGTCCTTGGCGACGTTCGGGTAGAACTCCGCCTTCATCTTCTCGTCGGCGAGGTCCTCGGCCCACCGGACGAAGTGGTCGACGGCCCGTTGCGGCCGGTAGCAGTCGTACACCTTGAGCGTGTAACCCCGCTTCCGCAGCTGCTGCTGGGCCTTCCGCAGCCCCTCGGCGGCCTGCCGGGTCAGGATGCAGGTGGGCTCGAGGTACCCGTCGATGCGCTCGCCGACGAAGTTGTGCGGCGTGAAGTAGCGCATGTCCTGCAGGATCGTCGGCGCGACGTCCGAGAGTGCCACGAACGGGCGGGGCGTGGCCTCGGCCGGAGCGGGGACGGCGATCCCGGCAAGTGCGGCGAGAGTGACAGCGAGAGTGCGCAAGATCGGCATCCCTCTCCTCTAGCAGCCGGACGTCCCGGGCGCAGCCGCCAGACCGGTCACGACCAGCCCTCGGGTTTCGTCGCGCGGAGGAAGTCGTCCGACGGCGGCTGTACCGGCCTGCCCTCGTACTGCGTCGAGAGCACCACCGACGACCGCAGCTCGCCGTGCTTGCCCAGCCGTTCCAGCAGGCCCTCGAAGTGCTCCAGGGACGCCGCGCGGATCTTCAGCATCGTGCAGTGGTCGCCGGAGAGCCGGTGGATCTCGACGACCTCGGGATAGTCCTCGGCCTTCGACGTCTTCAGCAGGCAGCTGCTCAGCGCGCAGCGCATCTCGACGAACGCCTGCAGCGGCTGGCCCGCCCGCCGCGCGTCGACCTGGGCGCGGTAGCCGGTGATCACCCCGGTCTCCTCCAGCCGCCGCACGCGCTCGGCCACCGCCGGTGCCGACAGGTTGATCCGGCGGCCGAGCTCCTTGAACGACAGCCGCCCGTCGGCCTGCAGCAATTCCAGGAGCCGCCAGTCGACGTCGTCCAGCGGCTTTTCCGAACGAAAGGTCATGGCCGTCATCTTCCTTCCGAAGTGCGGCCGCGGCGACCGAAATGCCGTTCGCCGTCCCTTCGAACCGGGGCGCCAACTGCCTAACGTTGCAGGTCATGGGGACTTTGACGACGACCGGGCGGACCCGGTCGATGGGGGCACTGTTCGCCGGCGTTGCCCTGCTCAACACGGCCATGGTCGGCCTGAGCACGGCGGCGACGCTGATCGTCGCGGCGGGCAGCGGACCGGGCTGGAGCGGGCTGCCGAGCGTGGCGAGCGTGCTCGGCACGGCGGGCGGCGCGCTCGGCGCGGGCGTGCTGCTGCCGCGGCACGGACGGCGGCGCGTCCTGGTGAGCGGCTACGGCGTCGCGGCGGCCGGCGCGCTGGTGGCGTTCGCCGCCGCGCTGACGACGTCGGTGCTGCCGCTGCTGCTGGGCATCCTGCTGGTCGGCGTCGGCAACGGCGGGGCGCAGCTGTCCCGCTACCTCGCCGCGGACCTGTATCCGGAGGAACGCCGCGGCCGCGCGCTGTCGACGGTCGTCTGGGCCGGCACGGTCGGCGCCCTCGTCGGCCCGGCCCTGATGGCGCCCGCGGCGCACGTCGTGACCGGCTTCGGCTGGCCGTCACTGTCCGGCCCGGTCGCGGTCGCGGTGCTGGCCACGGCGGGCGCGGCGCTGGCGGCGGCGCTCCTGCCGGGGGACGTCCCGCCGCCCCGGGACCCGGTGCCCGCCCCGCGTGGCCCGGTGCGCTCGCCCGCGGTGGTGAAACCGCTGGTCGCGATGGTCGCCGCGCAGCTGGCCATGGTCGCGGTGATGACCATGACGCCGGTCCAGCTGGAGAGCCACGGCCACGGCCTCGACGTCGTCGGGTGGGTGCTGAGCGCGCACATGATCGGCATGTTCGCGCTGGCGCCGCTGTCCGGCCGGATCGCGGACCGCTGGGGCCCGCGCGTGACGATCAACGCGGGCCTCGGCGTCCTGGCCCTGTCGGCGGCCACGGCGCTGGCCGCCCCGACGGCGCACGCGACCGGCCTCCCGGTGGCGCTGTTCCTGCTGGGCTACGGCTGGAACCTGGTGTTCGTCGGCGGCAGCGCCCGGCTGAGCCGCGACCTCGCCCCGGAAACGCGCAGCCGCGTGCAGGGCACGGTCGACGCGGTGGTCTGGTCGGCCTCGGCCCTGGCGGGCCTTGGTTCGGGCCAGCTCTTCGCGGGCGGCGGGTATGCGCTGGTCGCAGTGGTCGGGGGAGTGCTGGCCCTGCTCCCGCTGGCCCTGCTCGCGCCCCGGCGGCCGTGAGGTACCCCGGCAAGCGTCTTGAATGACTCATTCAGGTCTTCGGAGGTCCTGAATGAGTCATTCAAGACCTCTGCCGTCCGTCCCGAGGCCGGCTTGATCGGCGGGGATCGCCGGGCCCCGGCACCATGGAAGGCATGACGCCCGTCACGAAGCGCCTCACCGTGATCGCGGTCGTGCTGATCACGGCGGGGGCCGTCCTGCTGTCGGCAGGCTCGATCGGCTACCAGGCGACGGCGGACCAGCCCGACGCCAACATCGGCGCCGGGTTCGCCCTCATCGCCGGTCCCTACGTCGTCGGCCTCGGCCTGGTCTTCGCCCTGTCGGCCGGGCTGACCCACCTCACGACACGCCGCCGGTGACCCACAGCGCCGCCGGCAGGTGTTCGGCCAGGTCGACCAGGTAGTCGGCCTCGGCGAGGAGGTTCTGCCGCGTCGCGCAGCCGGGACCCCACGTCCGTGCCGAGCCCTGCTCGACGACGACGTCCCGCTGCCCGAAGCGCGGGTTGGCGGCCAGCCACCGGGTCAGTTCCGTGCCGAGCGGCGAGTCCGGCGGCAGCGTGGGCATCGACACCCGGCCCGCGGTGATCCGCAGCTCCGGCGACGGCGGCACCTGCACCTGCGTGACGTGGGTGTCGCGGAAGTACGTGTGGTCGTCGAAGTGCCGGTAGGGCTCCTGGTCGTCGATCCCGATCACGCGGCGGCCGCGGTGGGAGAACTCGACCCACGTCTCGCGCGGCCAGTCCGCGAGCGCGTGCCCGCGCGGGTGGGTCACGCCGAACGTCGGCACGGCCTTCGCGTCGCTGGGCACGCCGCTGTTGAACGTGCCGCCCCGCTCCGCCGCGAAGGCCTTGAACCAGTGCTCCGTGCGGCCTTCGACGAACTTCGTGTGCGAGCGCCACCAGATCGCGCCCGCCACCACGAACACCACGACGACCAGGCCGATCCCGAGGAGCACCGGGCCGGTGCCGCCGCCTTCGGCGAGCTGCGTCGTCATCAGAAGTCCAGGTCCTCGCGGGTTTCGTCGTCGGTCTGGTTGCGCCCGGTTTCGCCGTAGTCGCTGGCCTTCTTGGCGTTCTTGACGTGGCTGTTGAGCTTGCCGAGGTGGTCGTTCAGCGTCTTCGCCGGGTTGTCGCCCGGCTTGGCCGGGTTGAACCCGAGTACGCCCTTGGCCGCGGCCTCGCCGCCCTTCTTGAGGATCTCGGCGGCCGCGTTCTTGCCCGCGCGCTTGCCGATCATCCCTTCGGCGCCGGTGAGCTTCTCGACCAGGCTCTTGCCCGCGTCGCGCTCGGCGATCTCGCCCAGCTTCGTGGCGGTCTTGCCGTCGGCGAACACCTTGCCCAGCTTCGTCGCGGCCAGCCTGGCCTTCATCTTCTGCAGCCAGTCGAGGATCTTCTGCAGCAGCTCGCGGACCTTCGACACCTTCTGCGTCGTCTTCGCCGCGGTCGTGCCGAGCTTCACCTCCGACGCCGTGCCCGCGGTGGCCACCGACGCCCCGCAGGTCGGCACCGCGGCGGCCAGCGCCGGGATCCAGATCATGATCAGCCAGGTGACCAGCTCGGTGAGGATCGCCTTGATCAGGTCCTCGACGAAGCTCATCAGCATGCTGCTCAGCTGCAGCATCTGCGCCAGGTCGCCGGACTTCGCCGATACACCGGCGATGCCGTGCGCGAACTCGCCGAGCGACCGCCGCGCCGCGTCGCCCGCGCTGCCCTGCCACTGCGCGAGCGACGAGTCGGCGACCTCGGCGAAGTTCTTCGCCAGCTGGTCGAGGCCGGTGGCGATCGCGTTGAAGTTGTCCGCCGCGATGCCGAGCGCGGGTCCGTCGCCGCTGACGAAGTGGATCGCGTCCTGGATCGGCTGGACGGCGCTGATCAGGAAGTTCAGCCCCTGTCCGACCAGCCAGCCGAGCGGGTCGGTGGCGATGTCGGTGATCGTGCTGGAGCTGGACTGGATGAAGCCCGCGGTGTCGGTCGCGATCGTGCCGAGCGCGAGGGTGATGTCGGCGCCGTCGGGATGCGGCGCGGCGACGGCCTTGACGACCGAGACCGCGTCCTTCCCGACCGTCACGGCACTGCCGGCGAACGGGATCGCCTTGACCGCGTTGCCGGTGTTGATCCCCAGCACGGTGTCCGGGTCGTCGGACTTGACCGTGACGCCACCCGCGACGTCCTGGAACTCCGCCATCGCCGCCCCCTACGCCTTCTTCTCGCCCGGGCCGTCGAGCAGGACCTCGACCTGCCCGAAGAAGGCCTTGTGGTCGTCTTCGGTGCCCTGGTAGACGTTCGCCGCGTCGGTGAACTTCGCCTGCGCCGAGGTCAGGCCCTCGGCCATCGAGGCGAGCAGGTCACGCAGCTCGTGCAGGGTCTCGTCGTAGCCGCGCTTGGTGAACAGGCCCACCACGCCCCAGGACTTGTCGCCGACGTCGGCCTGGCCGACCTTCTCGGTGAACTTCGCGCCCTGGTCCTTGTACTTGCCAAGCACGCCTGCGTACTCGCGCAGCGCGTCCACCCGGACCTGGTAACCGCCGTCGGGCATCAGTCGTCCTCCTCGAACAGGGTGCGCAGGAACTTGTCGCCCGCGGAGTCCCCGCCGGCGGGCGGCGGCGGGGGTGGCGGGGGAGCGGCGTCGGCCTGGCGCAGGACGCGCTCCTCGGAGAAGTCCTCGGCCGCCGTGCGCGGCGGCTCGTCGGCCAGCTTCGCCCGCAGCTCCTCGACGGTGGTGCCGAACGCGGTGGCCTGGGTCTCCAGGACCTGGTCGACGAGGCCCAGGTCGTCACCCACGTGCTCCTGGACGATGAGCGCCTGCCGCCGCGCCGCCTCGCCGACGGCCTCCCGCAGCGTCGCCAGCACCGCGGCCGACAGCGCCTGCGGGCCCTTGGCGAGCCCCGCCTCGGTGAACCTGACGTCGAGGACGGCACCGCCCGGCCCGGTCACGACGGTCACGCCGCCGTCCGGCGACGACGCGCTCGCCCGCAGCTCCGCCAGCTCCTGCTGCATCGCGCCGAGCCCGGCGAACCGGTCGTCGGCGGAGCGGATGCCCGCCTGGAAGCGCTCGAACTCGGCGACAAGGTGCTCGAACTCGGCCGACATGCCCTGGTTCCTCCCCGATCCTCCGGTGCCCGTCCACTCATCGTGGCCCCTCGGCGACGGTGTGACGCACGGAACGCCCGATCCGATCCCACTGCATCACCCGACCGGGTAATGGGTAGGTTTCGGCTGCAAGGGGAAGCAGGGGACGACGCGCCAGGAGTGTGTGATGACCAGCAGCGAAGGGGCCGGACGGCCGGACGAAGAGCCGAAGTCGACGGGCAGCCACGCGGCACCCGAGGGGGCGGGCGTGCACCCGCTCATCGACCTGTCCCGGGACCCCAACCCGGGCAAGCCCGACCACGCCAAGCCCGACGAGGACTGACCCGGCGGCCGCTCGCCCGGCGCCGCGCAAGATCGCTGTGCCGCCGGGTGACCGGACGTCATGAAAGAGTCGTTCACCGCGTCGGACGTCATGAAAGAGTCGTTCATGACGCAGAGGCGCAGGCTCGCCGGCTCACGGCGTCGGCAGCCGGGCGGAACAACGCCGGCCCCGGGAGTGTTGTAACCACCGGCGGCAGCGCAGGAGCCGCCGCGCGCGACCGCACTCCGGAACATCCCCCGGCAGGGCGGTCCGGAGAGGTAGGCTGGAGGTTCGCCGACCTTCAGACCCCCCGCTGCGTCCCTCCCGGACCCGGGCGGGTATCTTTGGAGACCGTGCCCGGCATGCGTCGGGCCGCTCCGCGTGCCGTGCGCATGGGCGGGGTGCTCAGGCACCCGGTCACCGGCTTCGGCAGGTCGGGGTTCCGACGGAAATCCCTCCGGGAAGTTACCGGCCGTCAGGCCGTGACGCGGGCCGACACGCCCGACCGCGGGGGCCGGTGAAGACACGAAGAAGCAGATCACGACAGGAAGCTGGTCCATTGCCCACGATCCAGCAGCTGGTCCGGAAGGGCCGCCAGGACAAGGCTGCCAAGCAGAAGACGGCGGCCCTCAAGGGGAGCCCGCAGCGGCGTGGCGTGTGCACCCGCGTGTACACCACGACCCCCAAGAAGCCGAACTCGGCGCTGCGCAAGGTCGCGCGTGTGAAGCTGACCAGCGGCATCGAGGTCACCGCCTACATCCCCGGTGAGGGCCACAACCTGCAGGAGCACTCGATGGTGCTCGTGCGTGGCGGTCGTGTGAAGGACCTGCCGGGTGTCCGCTACAAGATCATCCGTGGTTCGCTCGACACCCAGGGTGTCAAGAACCGCAAGCAGGCGCGCAGCCGGTACGGCGCGAAGAAGGAGAAGAGCTAATGCCCCGCAAGGGTCCGGCCCCGAAGCGGCCGCTGATCTCCGACCCCGTCTACGCCTCCCCGCTGGTCACCCAGCTGGTGAACAAGGTGCTGAAGGACGGGAAGCGGTCCCTGGCCGAGCGCATCGTGTACGGCGCGCTCGAAGGCGCTCGCGAGAAGACGGGCACCGACCCGGTCGTCACGCTGAAGCGCGCCCTCGACAACGTGAAGCCCACCATCGAGGTGAAGAGCCGCCGCGTCGGTGGTGCCACCTACCAGGTGCCGATCGAGGTCAAGCCGGGCCGCTCCACCACGCTGGCGCTGCGCTGGCTGGTCTCCTTCTCGCAGGCCCGCCGCGAGAAGACGATGATCGAGCGCCTGCAGAACGAGCTCCTCGACGCGTCCAACGGCCTCGGCGCCAGCGTGAAGCGTCGCGAGGACACGCACAAGATGGCCGAGTCCAACCGGGCCTTCGCGCACTACCGCTGGTGATTTCCGCCCGGCATCAGATGCAAGCCATGCCGGGCCCCACGCTTGAGACAGGGGAACATTCTCGTGGCACGTGAAGTGCTGACCGACCTGAACAAGGTCCGCAACATCGGCATCATGGCGCACATCGACGCCGGCAAGACCACCACCACCGAGCGGATCCTGTTCTACACCGGGATCAACTACAAGATCGGCGAAGTCCACGACGGCGCCGCCACCATGGACTGGATGGAGGAGGAGCAGAAGCGGGGTATCACCATCACCTCGGCTGCCACCACCACCTTCTGGGACGACCACCAGATCAACCTGATCGACACCCCCGGGCACGTCGACTTCACCGTCGAGGTGGAGCGCAACCTGCGGGTGCTCGACGGCGCGGTCGCCGTCTTCGACGGCAAGGAGGGCGTCGAGCCGCAGTCCGAGCAGGTCTGGCGGCAGGCGGACAAGTACGACGTCCCGCGCATCTGCTTCGTCAACAAGATGGACAAGCTGGGTGCGGACTTCTACTACACCCTGAAGACCATCGAGGAGCGCCTCGGCGTCAAGCCGCTGGCCATCCAGCTGCCCATCGGCGCCGAGAACGACTTCGAAGGCGTCGTCGACCTGGTCCGCATGAAGGCACTGGTCTGGCGCGGCGAGGTCCAGAAGGGCGAGGACTACACGGTCGAGGACATCCCGGCCGAGCTGGCCGACAAGGCCGCGGAGTACCGCGAGAAGCTGGTCGAGACGGTCTCCGAGACCGACGACTCGCTGATGGAGAAGTTCCTCGAGGGCGAAGAGCTCACCGAGGACGAGATCAAGGCGGGCATCCGCAAGCTGGTCATCACCCGCGAGGCGTTCCCCGTCCTGGCCGGTTCCGCGTTCAAGAACAAGGGCGTGCAGCCCATGCTCGACGCGGTCATCGACTACCTGCCGTCGCCGCTGGACGTCCCGGCCGTCGAGGGCCTGCTGCCCGACGGCGAGACCCCGGCGACCCGGAAGGCGTCGGTCGACGAGCCGTTCGCCGCGCTCGCGTTCAAGATCGCCGCGCACCCGTTCTTCGGCAAGCTGACCTACATCCGGGTGTACTCGGGCAAGGTCGCCGCCGGCGCGCAGGTCATCAACGCGACCAAGGAGCGCAAGGAGCGCATCGGGAAGATCTTCCAGATGCACTCCAACAAGGAGAACCCGGTCGACGACGCCCAGGTCGGTCACATCTACGCGGTCATCGGGCTGAAGGACACCACCACGGGTGACACCCTGGCGGACCCGCAGAACCCGATCGTCCTCGAGTCGATGACCTTCCCCGAGCCGGTCATCCGGGTCGCCATCGAGCCGAAGACGAAGGCCGACCAGGAGAAGCTGTCCCTGGCGATCCAGAAGCTGGCCGAAGAGGACCCGACGTTCCAGGTCAAGCTGGACGAGGAGACCGGTCAGACCATCATCGCCGGCATGGGCGAGCTCCACCTCGAGGTGCTCGTCAACCGGATGAAGTCCGACTACAAGGTCGAGGCGAACATCGGTAAGCCGCAGGTGGCCTACCGGGAGACCGTCCGCAAGACGGTCGACAAGCTCGAGTACACGCACAAGAAGCAGACCGGTGGTTCCGGCCAGTTCGCGAAGGTCATCGTGAAGCTGGAGCCGCTGGAGACGACGGACGGTGCGCTCTACGAGTTCGACAACAAGGTGACCGGTGGCCGCGTGCCGCGGGAGTACATCCCGTCGGTCGACGCGGGCGCCCAGGACGCGATGCAGTACGGCGTGCTGGCCGGCTACCCGCTCGTCGGGTTGAAGTTCACCCTGTTGGACGGTGCATACCACGAGGTCGACTCTTCGGAGATGGCGTTCAAGATCGCCGGTTCCATGGCGATGAAGGAAGCCGCGAAGAAGGCCGGCCCGGTGATCCTGGAGCCGATGATGGCGGTCGAGGTGACCACGCCCGAGGACTACATGGGTGACGTCATCGGTGACCTCAACTCCCGCCGTGGTCAGATCCAGGCCATGGAGGAGCGGTCGGGTACCCGTGTCGTGAAGGCACTGGTTCCGCTGTCGGAGATGTTCGGCTACGTCGGCGACCTGCGGTCCCGCACCCAGGGCCGGGCGAACTACTCCATGGTGTTCGACTCCTACGCCGAGGTTCCCGCGAACGTCGCGAAGGAAATCATCGCGAAGGCGACGGGGGAGTAACTCCCTCCACCGCACGCGGGCATTAAGGGACTCTCCTGAACGTCCGCAGCACCGACGAAGGAATCCGCCGACGTACTCTTTCCCGCGGAGGCGGCGTCAAACACAGCACGGGGCGGCAGCCACGCTGCCCCGTGAGCACAAAGCGAAATCAGTCCAGGAGGACATTCCAGTGGCGAAGGCGAAGTTCGAGCGGAGCAAGCCGCACGTCAACATCGGCACCATCGGTCACGTCGACCACGGCAAGACCACGCTGACCGCGGCGATCACCAAGGTTCTGCACGACGCGTACCCCGAGCTCAACGAGGCGCGGGCGTTCGACCAGATCGACAACGCGCCCGAAGAGAAGCAGCGCGGCATCACGATCAACATCTCGCACGTCGAGTACCAGACCGAGAAGCGTCACTACGCGCACGTCGACGCCCCCGGTCACGCGGACTACATCAAGAACATGATCACCGGTGCCGCCCAGATGGACGGCGCGATCCTGGTGGTCGCCGCGACCGACGGCCCGATGCCGCAGACCCGTGAGCACGTGCTGCTCGCCCGCCAGGTCGGCGTGCCGTACATCGTCGTCGCGCTGAACAAGGCCGACATGGTCGACGACGAGGAGATCCTCGAGCTCGTCGAGCTGGAGGTCCGCGAGCTGCTGTCCTCGCAGGAGTTCCCGGGCGACGACGCCCCGGTCGTGCGCGTGTCGGGCCTCAAGGCCCTCGAGGGCGACGAGAAGTGGGCCCAGGCCGTTCTCGAGCTGATGACCGCCGTCGACGACAACGTGCCGGACCCGGTGCGTGAGCTCGACAAGCCGTTCCTGATGCCGATCGAGGACGTCTTCACCATCACCGGCCGCGGCACCGTCGTGACCGGTCGCGTGGAGCGCGGTCAGGTCAACGTGAACGAAGAGGTCGAGATCGTGGGTATCCGCGAGAAGTCGACCAAGACCACGGTCACCGGTGTCGAGATGTTCCGCAAGCTGCTCGACTCGGGCCAGGCGGGCGACAACGTCGGCCTCCTGCTCCGCGGCATCAAGCGCGAGGACGTCGAGCGCGGCCAGGTCGTCGTGAAGCCGGGCACCACCACCCCGCACACCGACTTCGAGGGCCGGGTCTACATCCTGTCGAAGGACGAGGGTGGCCGTCACACCCCGTTCTTCAACAACTACCGCCCGCAGTTCTACTTCCGCACCACCGACGTGACCGGCGTCGTGACCCTCCCCGAGGGCACCGAGATGGTCATGCCGGGCGACAACACCGACATCTCGGTCCAGCTGATCCAGCCGGTCGCGATGGACGAGGGTCTGCGCTTCGCCATCCGTGAGGGTGGCCGGACCGTCGGCGCGGGCCAGGTCACCAAGATCATCAAGTGATTCGGCGCCCCGGCCCGGGGCAATACACCCCCGGGTTCGGGGCGTCAAATCACGTGTGCGACACTATTCAGGTTGCTCGTCCTGGGGCGGCCGATCCCTTCGAGGTTTCCTCGAGAGGGTCCGGCCGCTCCGGTGCGAGTGGCCACGGTCCGCGGAGCTCTTTCCTTCGGGTGAGGCGAGCGGGCAAGGGCAGTGAGGCGGTCAGCCGGCTCATAGCCTCCTCACGTTGAGGAAGACCAGGCAAGACGACGATCCCGCGGGATCCGTCTGTGCGTCGGGCGCGACACGCCCGACCGCGTGGACCGGGGACAGGGCCGTTGAACTGCGGAAACCCACGCCAGGGTGGAGACACCGGGCCGGGTTTGTGAGATAGCGGCACGAGACGACAAGGAACGAGCAGCCACCATGGCGGGACAGAAGATCCGCATCCGGCTCAAGGCCTACGACCACGAGGCGATCGACACCTCGGCGCGCAAGATCGTGGAGACGGTCACGCGCACCGGCGCCCGGGTTGTCGGGCCGGTGCCGCTGCCCACCGAGAAGAACGTTTACTGCGTCATCCGCTCGCCGCACAAGTACAAGGACTCGCGCGAGCACTTCGAGATGCGCACGCACAAGCGTCTGATCGACATCCTCGACCCGACGCCGAAGACGGTCGACGCGCTCATGCGCATCGACCTGCCGGCGAGCGTCGACGTCAACATCCAGTAAGCGTTGGGCGAGCGGCGGAGATAAGAGACTCATGTCTGACAGGCAAGTGAAGGGCATCCTGGGCACCAAGCTCGGCATGACCCAGGTCTTCGACGAGCAGAACCGGGTTGTCCCGGTCACCGTCGTGAAGGCCGGTCCGAACGTGGTCACCCAGGTTCGGACCCAGGACAAGGACGGCTACGCGGCCGTGCAGCTGGCGTTCGGCGCGGTCGACCCGCGCAAGGTGAACAAGCCGCGCACCGGCCACTTCGACAAGGCGGGCGTGACCCCGCGCCGGTTCCTCGCCGAGCTGCGCACCACCGACGCCGAGACCTACGAGGTCGGCCAGGAGATCACCGCCGAGGTGTTCGCCGCCGGCGTCGAGGTCGACGTGACCGGCACCAGCAAGGGCAAGGGCTACGCGGGTGTCATGAAGCGCCACGGCTTCAAGGGCCAGGGCGCGAGCCACGGTGCCCAGGCCGTGCACCGCAAGCCGGGTTCGATCGGTGGCTGCGCCACCCCCGGCCGCGTCTTCAAGGGCCTGCGCATGGCGGGCCGGATGGGCAACGACCGGGTCACCACGCAGAACCTGACCGTGCACGCCGTGCGTGCCGAGGACGGCCTGCTGCTGATCAAGGGCGCCGTGCCCGGTCCCAAGGGCGGCCTGCTGTTCGTGCGCAGCGCCGCGAAGGGTGGTAACTCCGAATGACAAGCGTCGAGCTGAAGACCCCGGCCGGTAAAGCCGACGGCACGGTCGATCTCCCCGAGGAGATCTTCGACGTGCAGGCCAACGTCGCGCTGATGCACCAGGTCGTGGTGGCCCAGCAGGCCGCCGCGCGCCAGGGCACGCACGACACCAAGACCCGCGGTGAAGTCCGCGGTGGTGGCAAGAAGCCGTACCGGCAGAAGGGCACCGGTCGCGCCCGCCAGGGCTCGACCCGCGCGCCGCAGTTCGCCGGTGGTGGCGTCGTGCACGGCCCCACGCCGCGCGACTACACCCAGCGCACCCCGAAGAAGATGAAGGCCGCCGCCCTGCGTGGCGCCCTCTCCGACCGGGCGCGCGCCGGCCAGCTGCACGTCATCACCGAGCTGGTGACCGGCGAGAAGCCGTCCACCAAGGCCGCCAAGGCCGCCCTCGCCGCCGTCACGGCCGCGAAGCGCGTGCTCGTGGTGCTGCACCGGGACGACGAGCTGAGCTGGGTTTCCCTGCGGAACCTGCCCGAGGTGCACCTGCTCTGGGCCGACCAGCTCAACACCTACGACGTGCTGGTCAACGACGACGTCGTGTTCACCAAGGCCGCGTACGACGCGTTCGTCGCCGGCCCCGTCCGCGGCAAGGCCGTGAAGGCTTCCGCGCGGTCGGGCGAGGTCACGGAAGGGAGTGACGAGAAGTGAGTTCGGTCGCCATTCCGGACCCCCGCGACATCCTGCTCGCGCCGGTCATCTCCGAGAAGTCCTACGGGCTGCTCGAGGACCACAAGTACACGTTCATCGTCCGCCCGGACGCCAACAAGACCCAGATCAAGATCGCGGTCGAGAAGGTGTTCGGCGTCAAGGTGGTCAGCGTCAACACGGCCAACCGCCAGGGCAAGCGGAAGCGGACTCGCGCCGGCTTCGGCAAGCGCAAGGACACCAAGCGCGCCATCGTGACTCTTTCGCCCGAGAGCAAGGCGATCGAGATCTTCGGCGGACCCACCGCGTAAAGGACTGAGCTGACAATGGGCATCCGCAAGTACAAGCCGACGACCCCGGGTCGTCGCGGTTCGAGCGTCTCGGACTTCGCCGAGATCACCCGCTCCACTCCGGAGAAGTCGCTGCTGCGTCCGCTGAGCGGCTCCGGCGGTCGTAACTCGTCCGGCAAGATCACCACCCGGCACAAGGGTGGCGGCCACAAGCGTGCTTACCGCGTCATCGACTTCCGTCGCCACGACAAGGACGGCATCCCGGCCAAGGTCGCGCACATCGAGTACGACCCCAACCGCACCGCGCGCATCGCGCTGCTGCACTACGCCGACGGCGAGAAGCGCTACATCATCGCGCCGGACAAGCTGAAGCAGGGCGACACCGTCGAGAACGGCCCGCGCGCCGACATCAAGCCGGGCAACAACCTGCCGCTGCGCAACATCCCCGTCGGCACCGTGGTGCACGCGATCGAGCTCCGCCCCGGTGGCGGCGCGAAGATGGCGCGCTCCGCCGGCGCCCGCGTCCAGCTGGTCGCGAAGGACGGGCCGTACGCCCAGCTGCGGCTCCCCTCGGGCGAGATCCGCAACGTGGACGTGCGCAACCGCGCCACGGTCGGCGAGGTCGGCAACTCCGAGCACGCCAACATCAACTGGGGCAAGGCGGGCCGTAACCGCTGGCGCGGCAAGCGCCCCACGGTCCGTGGTGTCGTCATGAACCCGGTCGACCACCCGCACGGTGGTGGTGAGGGCAAGACCTCCGGTGGTCGCCACCCGGTCAACCCGAACGGTAAGCCCGAGGGCCGCACGCGTCGCCGCAAGGCGTCCGACGCCCTCATCGTCCGCCGCCGGCGTACCGGCAAGAAGCGCTGAGCAGGGAGGTAGAAGCACATGCCACGCAGCCTTAAGAAGGGCCCGTTCGTGGACGACCACCTGCTCAAGAAGGTGGACGCGCTGAACGAATCGGGCAAGAAGACGGTCATCAAGACCTGGTCCCGCCGCTCCACGATCATCCCGGACTTCCTGGGTCACACGATCGCGGTGCACGACGGCCGCAAGCACGTCCCGGTGTTCGTCACCGAGGCGATGGTGGGTCACAAGCTGGGCGAGTTCGCCCCGACGCGGACCTTCAAGGGCCACATCAAGGACGACCGCAAGTCGCGCCGCCGCTGAGCGGGCACGAGACAGTTAAGGGAAGCAGATGAACGCCCAGTCCAACGCGGCCACGGCAGAGGAACTGCCGACGGCCGTCGCGCGGGCTCGTTTCGTCCGGGACTCGCCGACCAAGGTGCGCCGGGTGATCGAGCTCGTCAAGGGTCGTAGCGTCAGCGAGGCCTTGGCCGTGCTCCGGTTCGCGCCGCAGGCGGCCAGCACCCCGCTCGCGAAGGTCATCGCCAGCGCGGCGGCCAACGCCGAGAACAACCTCCAGCTGGACCCGGAGACGCTCTGGATCAAGTCCGCGACGGCCGACGAGGGCCCGACCCTCAAGCGCATCCGTCCGCGTGCCCAGGGCCGCGCTTACCGGATCCGCAAGCGGACCAGCCACATCACGGTCGTGGTCGAGTCCCGCCCCGCGGAGAAGAAGAGCAACAAGAAGGCAGGTGGCCGGTAGTGGGCCAGAAGATCAACCCGCACGGTTTCCGCCTGGGTATCACCACGGACTGGAAGTCGCGCTGGTACGCCGACAAGCAGTACGCCGAGTACGTGGCCGAGGACGTCAAGATCCGCAAGCTCCTGGCCACCGGCATGGAGCGCGCGGGCATCTCCAAGGTCGAGATCGAGCGCACCCGTGACCGCGTCCGCGTCGACATCCACACCGCCCGGCCGGGCATCGTCATCGGCCGCCGCGGCGCGGAGGCCGACCGCATCCGCGGCGCGCTGGAGAAGCTGACCAAGAAGCAGGTCCAGCTGAACATCCTCGAGGTCAAGAACCCCGAGGCCGACGCTCAGCTCGTCGCCCAGGCGGTCGCGGAGCAGCTGTCCAACCGCGTGGCGTTCCGCCGCGCGATGCGGAAGGCGATCCAGACCTCCATGCGCTCGCCGCAGGTCAAGGGCATCCGCGTGCAGTGCGGTGGCCGTCTCGGCGGTGCCGAGATGTCCCGCTCCGAGCACTACCGCGACGGCCGGGTCCCGCTGCACACGCTGCGCGCCGACATCGACTACGGCTTCTTCGAGGCCAAGACGACCTTCGGCCGCATCGGCGTCAAGGTGTGGATCTACAAGGGTGAGCTGGTCGGTGGCCTGAAGGCCCGCGAGGCCCGCGACGCCGCCGAGCGTGCGCCGCGTCGCGAGCGCAGCGACCGGCCGTCCCGCCCGCGTCGTTCCGGCGCGTCGGGCACGACCGCCACCTCGACCGAAGCCGGCCGTGCCGCCGCTGCCGCCACCGAGGCGGCCCCGGCCACCGAGACCGCAGAAAAGACGGAGGGCTGAGACGTGCTCATCCCGCGCAGGGTCAAGCACCGGAAGCAGCACTCCCCGAAGCGCCACGGCGCCGCCAAGGGTGGCACGAAGGTCAACTTCGGCGAGTACGGCATCCAGGCGCTTGAGCACAGCTACGTGACGAACCGGCAGATCGAGTCCGCTCGTATCGCCATGACCCGTCACATCAAGCGTGGTGGCAAGGTGTGGACGACCATCTACCCGGACCGCCCGCTGACCAAGAAGCCGGCCGAGACCCGGATGGGTTCCGGTAAGGGTTCGCCCGAGTGGTGGATCGCCAACGTGAAGCCGGGCCGCGTCATGTTCGAGATCTCGTTCCCGAACGAGGAGACCGCCCGCGAGGCGCTCCGTCGCGCGATCCACAAGCTGCCCATGAAGTGCCGCATCGTTACCCGTGAAGGTGGTGAGTTCTGATGGCGAAGGCAGGTGCCGCCCAGGCATCGGAGCTGCGTGAGCTCACCGCGGAAGAGCTCGTCCTGCGTCTGAAGGAATACAAGGAGGAGCTGTTCAACCTCCGCTTCCAGATGGCGACCGGGCAGCTCGACAACAACCGCCGTCTGCGCACGGTCCGGACGGACATCGCGCGGATCTACACGGTCATGCGCGAGCGCGAACTCGGCCTGTCCGTTGCCCCCGACGCCGAGAGTGAAGGTGCCGCATGAGCGAGCCCACCACCGAGACGCCGGCCCGGAACGACCGCAAGGTCCGCGAGGGCTACGTCGTCTCGGACAAGATGAACAAGACGATCGTGGTCGAGCTCGAGGACCGCAAGAAGCACCCCCGGTACTCGAAGGTCGTCCGCACCACCTCCAAGGTGAAGGTGCACGACGAGAACAACGAGGCGGGCGTGGGCGACCGGGTCACCCTGATGGAGACCCGCCCGCTGTCGGCGACGAAGCGCTGGCGCCTGGTGCAGATCGTGGAGAAGGCCAAGTAAGCAGGGCTCTCCGGAGTCCTTAGTTCCGCAAGGCTCGCTCGTCGGGCGAGAACCGGCGCGACATACAGGAGTTGACGTGATCCAGCAGGAGTCGCGGCTTCGGGTAGCCGACAACACGGGTGCGAAGGAAATCCTCTGCATCCGCGTTCTCGGTGGCTCAGGGCGGCGCTACGCCGGCATCGGCGACATCATCGTCGCCACCGTGAAGGACGCCATCCCGGCTGCCGGGGTGAAGAAGGGCGACGTCGTCAAGGCCGTCATCGTCCGCACGGTCAAGGAGCGTCGTCGTCCGGACGGTTCCTACATCCGGTTCGACGAGAACGCCGCCGTGCTCATCAAGAACGACAACGAGCCCCGCGGCACCCGCATCTTCGGCCCCGTGGGCCGCGAGCTGCGCGACCGAAAGTTCATGAAGATCATTTCGCTCGCGCCGGAGGTGCTGTGATGAAGGTGAAGAAGGGCGACACGGTCGTCGTCATCGCCGGCAAGGACAAGGGCGCCAAGGGCAAGGTCATCCAGGCTTACCCGGAGCGTCAGCGGGTGCTGGTCGAGGGCGTGAACCGGATCAAGAAGCACACGCGGATCACCCAGACCCAGCGCGGTGCGCAGTCCGGCGGCATCGTCACGCAGGAGGCGCCCATCCACGTCTCGAACGTGATGGTCGTCGACTCGGACGGCAAGCCGACCCGGGTGGGTTACCGCATCGGCGAGGACGGCAAGAAGGTCCGGATCTCGCGCCGGAACGGTAAGGACATCTGATGACCACCGCAGAGAAGATCGCGCCGCGCCTCAAGGTGCGCTACCGCGACGAGATCAAGGGCCAGCTGCAGGCGGAGTTCTCGTTCACCAACGTCCACCAGATCCCGGACGTGGTGAAGGTCGTCGTGAACATGGGTGTCGGCGACGCCGCCCGTGACAGCAAGCTGATCGAGGGCGCGGTCCGCGACCTCGCCGCGATCACCGGCCAGAAGCCGGAGATCCGGAAGGCCCGCAAGTCGATCGCGCAGTTCAAGCTGCGTGAAGGCCAGCCGATCGGCGCGCGCGTCACGCTGCGCGGCGACCGCATGTGGGAGTTCCTCGACCGGCTGCTGACCATCGCGCTGCCGCGTATCCGCGACTTCCGCGGTCTTTCGCCGAAGCAGTTCGACGGCCACGGCAACTACACCTTCGGTCTCAACGAGCAGTCGATGTTCCACGAGATCGACCCCGACTCCATCGACCGCCCGCGCGGCATGGACGTCACCGTCGTCACGACCGCCACGAACGACGACGAGGGCCGGGCGCTGCTGCGCAAGCTCGGCTTCCCGTTCAAGGAGAACTGAGCCGATGGCCAAGAAAGCACTGGTCCACAAGGCCGCGAAGAAGCCGAAGTTCGCCGTGCGCGCCTACACCCGCTGCCAGCGGTGCGGCCGCCCGCACGCCGTGTTCCGCAAGTTCGGGCTCTGCCGGATCTGCCTTCGCGAGATGGCGCACGCGGGCGAGCTGCCCGGCGTCCGCAAGTCCAGCTGGTAAGAGCTTCTAAAAATTCCACTTCGCCACAGGCCCCGCCCGCTCCGGCGGGCGGGGAACCAGGGCGAGAAAGGTTGACAGGTCACCATGACGATGACCGACCCCATCGCAGACTTCTTGACGCGTCTGCGTAACGCGAACTCGGCGTACCACGACGAGGTCAAGCTTCCGCACTCGAAGCTCAAGGCGAACATCGCCGAGATCCTCAAGCGCGAGGGCTACATCGCGGGCTACCACGACGAGCCGGGCGAGAAGCACAAGAACCTCGTCGTCGAGCTCAAGTACGGCCCCAACCGTGAGCGGAGCATCGCCGGCCTGCGGCGCGTCTCCAAGCCCGGTCTGCGGGTCTACGCAAAATCGACCGAACTGCCGTCCGTGCTCGGCGGCCTGGGCATCGCGATCATCTCGACGTCCTCGGGCCTGCAGACCGACCGGCAGGCCAAGCGCAACAGCGTGGGCGGCGAAGTCCTCGCCTACGTCTGGTAAGGAAGGGGGTACAGGCATGTCACGCATCGGAAAGCTGCCGGTCGCCGTCCCTTCCGGGGTCGAGGTGACCATCGACGGTCAGCACATCAAGGTCAAGGGGCCCAAGGGCACCCTGGAGCACACCATCGCCGAGCCGATCACGGTCGAGCGCGACGAGGACGGCTCGCTGCTGGTCAAGCGCCCGGACGACGAGCGCACCAGCAAGGCCCTGCACGGGCTCACCCGGACGCTGGTGAACAACCTCGTCGTGGGTGTGACCGCGGGCTACGAGAAGAAGCTCGAAATCCACGGCGTCGGTTACCGCGTGCAGGCCAAGGGCTCGGACCTCGAGTTCGCCCTCGGCTACTCGCACCCGGTGAAGATCGAGGCTCCGGAAGGCATCACCTTCAAGGTGGAGAGCCCGACCCGGTTCTCGGTGTCCGGCATCGACAAGCAGAAGGTCGGCCAGATTTCGGCGGTCATCCGCCGGCTGCGGCGCCCGGACCCGTACAAGGGCAAGGGCCTGCGGTACGAGGGTGAGAAGATCCGCCGCAAGGTCGGAAAGACGGGTAAGTGATCATGAGCGACACGACTACGAAGCGCAAGCCGGTGGGCAAGGACATCTCGACCCGCCGCCGCGTCGCGAAGGCCCGTCGGCACTTCCGCCTCCGCAAGAAGGTTTCGGGCACGGACCAGCGTCCGCGCCTGGTCGTCAAGCGGTCCTCGCGGCACATCGCCGTGCAGGTCATCGACGACCTCGCCGGCCACACGCTGGCGTCGGCGTCCACCCTCGAGGCGGACGTGCGGGCGCTGGAGGGCGACAAGAAGGCCAAGGCCGCCAAGGTCGGGGAGCTCGTCGCCGCGCGTGCCAAGAACGCCGGGATCTCGGCTGTGGTGTTCGACCGTGGGGGCAACGCCTACCACGGCCGCATCGCCGCGCTCGCCGACGCCGCCCGTGAGGCGGGGTTGGAGTTCTGACGATGCAGAAGCTTGTTAACGGAAGGAAAGCCTGATGCCGGGACGTACACGGCAATTCGGCGGCGGCCAGGGTGGACCCGGCGGGCAGGGCGGCAACGACCGCGGTGACCGTCGCGACCGCCGCGACCGGCGCGACAGCGGCCGTGGCGGGGCGGCCCAGGACAAGACCCCGCACCTCGAGAAGGTCGTGACGATCAACCGCGTCGCCAAGGTCGTCAAGGGTGGTCGTCGCTTCAGCTTCACCGCCCTGGTGGTCGTCGGCGACGGCGACGGTCAGGTCGGCGTCGGCTACGGCAAGGCCAAGGAAGTTCCCGCGGCCATCGCCAAGGGCGTCGAGGAAGCGAAGAAGAACTTCTTCCGCGTTCCCCGCGTCGCCGGCACCATCCCGCACCCGGTCCAGGGTGAGGAGGCCGCCGGTGTGGTGCTGCTCCGTCCGGCGTCGGCCGGTACCGGCGTCATCGCCGGTGGCCCGGTCCGCGCGGTGCTGGAGTGCGCCGGTGTCCACGACGTGCTGTCGAAGTCGCTCGGCTCCGACAACGCGATCAACATCGTGCACGCGACCGTGGCGGCCCTGAAGGGCCTGCAGCGTCCCGAGGAGGTGGCGGCCCGCCGTGGCCTGCCGCTCGAGGACGTCGCTCCGGCCCGGATGCTGCGCCAGCGTGCCGGCCAGGGGGTCTGATCTCATGGCTCAGCTCAAGGTCACCCAGGTCAAGAGCAAGATCGGCACGAAGCACGCTCACCGCGAGTCGCTGCGCACCCTCGGGCTGCGCAAGATCCGCCAGAGCGTCGTGCGTGAAGACACTCCCCAGCTGCGCGGCCTGATCCACACCGTCCGCCACCTGGTGGAGGTCGAGGAGGTCAAGGCATGACGGCCATCAAGATCCACCACCTGCGTCCGGCTCCGGGCGCCAAGCGCGACAAGATCCGCGTGGGCCGTGGTGAGGGTTCGAAGGGCAAGACGGCAGGCCGCGGTACGAAGGGCACCAAGGCCCGGAAGAACGTGCCTGCCCGGTTCGAGGGTGGGCAGATGCCCATCCAGATGCGGCTCCCGAAGCTCCGCGGCTTCAAGAACCGCTTCCGCACCGAGTACCAGCCGGTGAACGTGGGCGACATCGCCCGCGTCTTCCCGGACGGCGGCAAGCTGGGCGCCGAGGAGCTCGTCAAGGCCGGCCTGGTCCGCAAGGGCCAGCTGGTGAAGGTCCTCGGCAACGGCGACGTGAACGGCGTCAAGCTGGACATCACGGCGGACGCGTTCTCGGGTTCCGCCAAGGAGAAGCTCGAGGCGGCCGGCGGTTCGGCCACCACCAACTGAGTGTCTTCTGCTTTCGAAAGGCCCGCCTGGCCCAGCCAGGCGGGCCTTTTCGGCGCTTGTGGCGGTCTCTGCGTGCCGGAAGGATCGTCGGGGTGAACTTCACCGCTCGCCGCGTCCTGAGCCCCGCATTCAGCGCGCTGGCGCTGGCCCTGACGGTCGTGGGCACGTTCCTGCCGTTGTTCCGCACCGAGGAGCCCGCGGGCACGGACTCGTCGTCGGGGACGGCGTACCTGGTCCAGGGCGCCTGGCAGGCAAGCATGTCGGTCCCGGGCCAGGACGAAATCAGCGCACCGACCCCGCCGATCGGCCTCTCCCTCCTGCTGGCCGCGGCGATCCTCCTGGCAGCGATGGTCCTGTCCATCCGCCAGGCGGCGATCGGCAGGCCGGGCGAGGCACCGGGCCGCACAACGCTGGCCGGAGCGGCCTTCCTGGCGGGAGCGGTGTGCACGATCGCGCTGCTGGGCATGGGCCGCGCCCTGACGTCCGGCCGGCTCCGCGCGGAGACGACCCCGCTGGCCGGAACGTGGCTGCTGATCGCGGCGGTTGTGGCGGCTGTGCTGGCCGCGGCGCTGAGATTCGGCAGATCCGGCGCGAAGGCAGGTCCGGCCGACACCGAGACGCCACCGTCTGGAGTCGTGATCACCGTGCTGCCGCCGGAGCACGACTGACCGGTTCCTTGCCGCGACGGGAATCCGGACGGAGGATCACAGGGTGGACAAACCGTCGCAGGACCCCGGACCGCAGCCCGACGCCTCCCCGTTGAACTTCCCGGTGGAGGCCCCGCGGCTCGCGGACACGAGTCCGGCGCCAGGGGAGTCGCCGTTGGCCTTCCCGGTGGAGGCGCCCCGGTCCGCGGAGACGGCCTCGCCGTTGAACTTTCCGGTGGAGGCGCCCCGGCCCGCGGATGCGGGCTCGCTTCGCGGCACTGAGCCAGGGATCGCTCGGCCCGGGGAGACGGCCTCGCCGTTGAGCTTTCCCGTGGAGGCTCCCCGGCCCGCAAGCATCGAGCCACCTCCCGCCGCGAACTCCTTCGCGCCGGAGCCCGCCCAGCCGCCCACTCCCGGCCCGCCACCTCCCGGCGCGCAGTCCTTCCCCGCCAACCCAGCCCTATCCGCGAACGCAGCCCAGCTGCCCTACCCCGTCGCGGAACTGCCGCCCCTGCCCACCGCACCGCCCCAGCACCCCGGCACACCCGCGCCCCCGGCGCCCGAAGCACCCAGACCCGCCGCTCTCCTCCGCTTCGCCCCGCCCGCCCTGCACCTCCTGGCCGCCCTGCTGACCGTCGGCGGCCTCCTCCTACCGCTCTTCCAGGTCGAGGACCGGCTCCGGCAGTTCGTCGACGGTCACCTGGTCGTCACCGAGACCGCCTGGGGCGTCACCATGCAGGTCCCCGGCCAGGAAGCCGTCGAACGGGCCGGGGTGCCCTTCGGGATTCCGCTCGTCGCCGCGGTCGTCCTGCTCGTCGTCGCGGCCGTCGCGGCGCTCTCGCGGCCGGGGCGGGAACTCGGGCGGTGGCTGGTCGGGGCGAGCGCCGTCTTCACCGCCGGGGTCGTCTTCACCGTCGGGATGAACCGGTTCGAACTCACCTTCGCCGGGGACACCGACGGCCTCGACACCGTTACCGCCGCCGGGATGTGGCTGCTGATCGTCGCCACCGTCCTGGCCGCCGTCGCGGCCGTCGTCGCCTACTTGCCGTTCCGGCGGCCCGGCTGGTCCGATCCCTCCCTCGCCTACGCCGACACCCCGACGCCGCCCTCCGGGGTGGCCATCACCGTCCTGCCGCCGGACGACGAGGAGCCCCGGCCGCCGCTACCGTAGAGACGTGTCGTGGCTGCTGGTCTTCTTCGGGGCTTCCGTGCTCATCGCACTTACGCCGGGCGCGAACAACCTGCTCGGCCTCCACAACGGCATGACGCACGGTGTTCGCCGCGGCCTCGCCGGGCTGACCGGGCGGCTGGCCGCCTTCACCCTGCTGATCGCCGCCGTCGCCGCCGGGCTCGGGCAGCTGCTGGCCGCGTCCGAGACCGCGCTGACGATCATCAAGTGGGCCGGCGCCGCCTATCTGCTCTACCTCGGCCTGCGCCTGCTCTGGTCCACCTTCCGGGGGAACACCACCACCCCTGAGCTGCCGTCGGCTCCCACGACCGGGTGGCAGATCACCCGCAAGGAGTTCGGCGTCGCGATCACCAACCCGAAGGCGATCCTGATCTTCACCGCCTTCGTCCCGCAGTTCGCCGACGCAGCTCACGGGCCCTTTCCTGGCCAGATCGCGCTGCTGGGCGCGGTCTACCTGCCCGCCGAGTTCCTCGCCGGCGCCACCTACGTCCTCGCCGGGGCTCTGGTGCGGACGATCAGGCTCTCCGCGCGGGCCCGGCGCACCGTCGACCGGGGGACCGGCGTGGTCTTCGTCGGCCTGGCCGGCGTGCTCGCGACGTCGAACGCCTGATCCACTTCCTGTCAAGGAATACGGCCAACCCGGCGATGTGGATCAACCCGCCGGAGCAACCTTGGTACGGAAAACGCACACGGACTGCGGACACGCCCTGTGAAGCTGTTAGAGTCGGCGACACGCTTCGGGACGAGTGTGCCCCGAAGCGTTCCTGGCTTGCGTGCCAGTAGTGCTGTGTGTTCCCGCCGGTCCCCGTGGCCGGCCAAGCCGATCGTCGGTTAGGACAGCCGACGACGCCGAGGAGGTCCCCCGCGTGCTCAGCGCCTTCCGCTCGGCTCTCGCGACGCCGGATCTACGCAAGAAGATCCTGTTCACGCTAGCCATCGTCGCGGTTTACCGAATCGGTGCGACCATTCCGGCCCCGGGCATCTCGTACGCCGCCGTGCAGGCGTGCGGCGCCCAGGCGCAGCAGGAGGGCGTCTACCAGCTGCTGAACCTGTTCAGCGGTGGTGCGCTGCTGCAGCTGTCGCTCTTCTCGACCGGCATCATGCCGTACATCACGGCGAGCATCATCATCCAGCTGCTCACCGTGGTCATCCCGCGGTTCGAGGAGCTGAAGAAGGAAGGGCAGTCCGGCCAGGGCAAGCTGACCCAGTACACCCGGTACCTGACGATCGCGCTCGCGATCCTGCAGGCCACCGGCGTGGTCGCGCTCGCGGACCGCAAGCAGCTCTTCCCCGACTGCGACCAGCCGATCATCCCGGACAACAGCGTCTACTCGCTGGCCCTGATCGTCATCACCATGACCGCGGGCACCGCCGTCATGATGTGGCTGGGCGAGCTGATCACCGAGCGCGGTGTCGGCAACGGCATGTCCGTCCTGATCTTCCTGAACATCGCCGCGCGCATCCCGGTCGAGGGCGGCAACATCCTCAGCAACGCCGGTGGCGTCGGCCTGGCGATCGTCTGCGTCTTCGGCCTGGTGATCATCGCCAGCGTCATCTTCGTCGAGCAGGGCCAGCGCCGGATCCCGGTGCAGTACGCCAAGCGCATGATCGGCCGCCGGATGTACGGCGGCACGTCGACCTACCTGCCGATCAAGGTGAACCAGGCCGGTGTCATCCCGGTCATCTTCGCCTCGTCGCTGCTGTACCTGCCGGACCTGATCAGCCGTCTCGTCGGCGACCAGAACAGCAACTCCGGCTGGCAGGTGTTCATCCGGAACTACATCGTGAACCAGTCCAGCTGGGTGCACATCGCGCTGTACTTCGGCCTGATCATCTTCTTCACGTACTTCTACATCACGATCACGTTCAACGTGGACGAGCGTGCGGAGGAGATGAAGAAGTTCGGCGGCTTCATCCCGGGCATCCGCCCCGGCCGCCCGACCGCGGAGTACCTGAGCTTCGTGCTGGGCCGGATCACCCTGCCCGGCTCGCTGTACCTGGGCATCATCGCGATCCTCCCGAACTTCTTCCTGTCGGTGACCGGGAGCGGGAACAACCAGAACTTCCCGTTCGGTGGCACGGCTGTGCTGATCATGGTCGGTGTCGGCCTCGACACCGTGAAGCAGATCGAAAGCCAGCTGATGCAGCGCAACTACGAAGGGTTCCTGAAGTGACACGCCTGGTTCTCGTCGGCCCGCCCGGTGCGGGCAAGGGCACACAGGCGGTGGCCCTGTCCGAGCAGCTGCGCATCCCGCACATCTCCACCGGTGACCTGTTCCGCGCGCACGTCGGCCAGGAGACCCCGCTCGGCCAGGAGGCGAAGCGCTACCTGGACTCGGGCGAGCTCGTGCCCGACTCGGTGACCAACGAGATGGTCCGCGAGCGGCTCGCCGAGCCGGACGCGAAGGCGGGCTTCCTGCTCGACGGCTTCCCCCGCAACACCAAGCAGGCGGAGGTCCTCGGCGAGATCCTGAGCGACTCGGACGCCTCGCTCGACGCGGTGATCCAGCTGCAGGTGCCGGAGGACGTCGTCGTCACGCGGCTCATGTCGCGTGGCCGCGCGGACGACACCGAAGAGGTCATCCGCCGCCGTCAGCAGATCTACGTGTCGGACACCGCCCCGCTGCTCGAGTACTACGCCGACATCCTGGTCACCGTCGACGGCGTCGGCAGTGTCGAGGAGATCTCCGGCCGGGTGCTGGAAGCGCTGCGCGACCGCACGTGAACCTCGGAGGACTGCGTGTTCTGCAAGTGCTCCGCCGTGGGCGCATGATCGAAGTCAAGACCCCCGGCGAGCTGCAAGCCATGCGTGCGGCGGGCCTGGTCGTGGCCCGCACGCTCGCGGCCGTCCGCGCCGCGGCGGCCCCGGGCGTCAGCACCGCCGAGCTCGACGAGCTGGCCGAGCAGACGATCCGGGACGCCGGCGCGGTGCCGTCGTTCAAGGGCTACCACGGCTTCCCGGCGTCGATCTGCGCGTCGGTGAACGAGCAGATCGTCCACGGCATCCCGGCGAAGACCCAGGTGCTGGCCGACGGCGACATCATCTCGGTCGACTGCGGGGCGATCCTCGACGGCTGGCACGGCGACTCCGCCGTCACGCTGGCCATCGGCAAGGTCTCCGACGCCGACCTGGCGCTGTCCGCGGCGACCGAGGCGGCGATGTGGGCGGGCATCGAGGCGGTCACCGCCGGCGGCCGGCTCACCGACATCTCCTACGCCGTCCAGTCGGCCGCCGAACGCGCGGGCCGCGACGACGGCGTCGAGTACGGGATGATCGTCGAGTACGGCGGGCACGGCATCGGCCGCCAGATGCACATGGACCCGTTCCTGCCCAACGTCGGCAAGCCGGGCAAGGGCCCGCGGCTGAAGCCGGGCATGGCGCTGGCGATCGAGCCGATGCTGACCGGCGGCGGCGGCGAGACCCGCGAGCTGGACGACGGCTGGACGGTCGTCACGGCCGACGGCTCGCGCGCGGCCCACTGGGAGCACACCGTCGCGATCACCGAAGACGGCCCCTGGGTCCTCACGGCTCCGGAAGACGACGCCTGACCTGCGCTTTCACCCTTTGGTGGCGCAGGCACACGGTGATCTCCTACCATGGTCACCCCCGGTTTGGGGGTCACGACACGGGTTGCGTACACTGTCAAGTCGGCGCACTTATCGCGCCCGGATCCTGCGCGCTCGTGAATTCACGGTCTTGGGACTCGGGCACCAGTGTGCCGGTGCAACACCCAACCCAGCACTAGTGCTCATCGTGATCACACAGTGTAGCGACAGGCGAGTGTCGACCAAGGAAATGCGGAGGACATGGCGAAGAAAGACGGGGCCATCGAGGTCGAAGGCCGCGTAGTCGAGCCGCTCCCCAACGCGATGTTCCGCGTCGAGTTGGAGAACGGTCACAAGGTCCTGGCACACATCAGCGGCAAGATGCGGCAGCACTACATCCGCATCCTGCCGGAGGACAGGGTTGTCGTGGAGCTCTCGCCCTACGACCTCTCTCGTGGTCGCATCGTCTACCGCTACAAGTGATCACGAAGAGCAGCTCACAAGCAGGAGAGCAGAAGACGTGAAGGTCCAGCCGAGCGTCAAGAAGATCTGCGACAAGTGCAAGGTGATCCGCCGTCACGGCCGGATCATGGTGATCTGCGAGAACCTGCGGCACAAGCAGCGGCAGGGCTGATCGCCAAGCACTCGACCAGAGTGGATTGACGGCTTTACCCACCTCCCCGCACCTGCCGGTTCACGCGAGTGAACCGGTTCACCCCCGGACTTCAGGCCGGGGCCGGGACACCCGAAGCGCAAGCCGAGGGCACGACAGGCGAGTCGGTCCCGGAACCGGACGGGGAGCAGACCTGAAGAAGAAACCGAAGAAGGAGCATCAGCGCCCATGGCACGACTCGCTGGCGTGGACCTTCCCCGCGAGAAGCGGGTGGAGATCGCGCTCACCTACATCTACGGCATCGGCCGTACCCGCTCGAAGCAGCTCATCGCGGCTGCCGAGATCAACGCGGACACCCGCGTCAAAGACCTCAGCGATGACGACCTCGCCAAGCTGCGTACGTACATCGAAGAGAACTTCAAGGTCGAGGGTGACCTGCGCCGTGAGGTGAACGCCGACATCCGTCGGAAGATCGAGATCGGGTGCTACGAGGGCCTTCGCTGGCGCCGCGGACTTCCCGTCCGTGGTCAGCGGACCAAGACGAACGCCCGCACCCGCAAGGGTCCGAAGAAGACGGTCGCCGGCAAGAAGAAGGCTGGCAAGAAGTGAGCGTCCAGGGCAAGAAGGTCGTGCGGATGGGCGGCGTCCACCGCCGCGGCTCGGCTTGTGTCTCGCCCAAGGCGCTCTACGCCCGCCCGATGGCGCTCCGCAACCTGTACACCGACGCCGGTTCGATCATCCGGCGCGGTCAGGCCGAAGCGGTTGCCGCTCACCAGAACAACGCGCGCTAACAGGAGAACCCTCAGAACATGCCACCGAAGTCTCGTACCGCGGCGGGGGCCAAGAAGGTCCGCCGCAAGGAAAAGAAGAATGTCGCGCACGGTCACGCGCACATCAAGAGCACCTTCAACAACACCATCGTCTCGATCACGGACCCGACCGGTGCCGTGATCGCGTGGGCGTCGAGTGGTCACGTGGGCTTCAAGGGCTCCCGTAAGTCCACCCCGTTCGCCGCGCAGATGGCCGCCGAGAACGCCGCCCGCAAGGCTGCCGAGCACGGCATGAAGAAGGTCGACGTCTTCGTGAAGGGCCCGGGTTCGGGCCGCGAGACGGCGATCCGCTCGCTGCAGGCGGCCGGCCTCGAGGTCGGCACCATCCAGGACGTGACCCCGCAGCCTCACAACGGCTGCCGCCCGCCCAAGCGGCGCCGGGTCTGAGGAACGGGGAGGAGTAAGAAGAAATGGCTCGTTACACCGGCCCCGCGACGCGTATCTCGCGTCGCCTCAAGGTTGACCTCATCGGCGGCGACCAGGCTTTCGAGCGTCGCCCCTACCCGCCGGGCCAGCACGGCCGCGGGCGCATCAAGGAGTCCGAGTACCTCCTGCAGTCGCAGGAGAAGCAGAAGGCTCGCTACACCTACGGCGTTCTCGAGCGTCAGTTCGTCCGGTACTACAAGGAAGCCGTCCGGCGTCCGGGCAAGACCGGTGAGAACCTGCTGCAGATCCTCGAGTCCCGCCTGGACAACGTGATCTACCGCGCCGGCATCGCCCGCACGCGCCGCCAGGCGCGTCAGCTGGTGAGCCACGGCCACTTCCTGGTCAACGGCCAGAAGGTGAACGTCCCGTCGTTCCAGGTCACCAAGTGGGACATCATCGACGTCCGCCCGAAGTCGATGTCCATGCTGCCGTTCGTGGCGGCGAAGGAGTCCTTCGGCGAGCGTCCGGTCCCGGCCTGGCTGCAGGTCGTGCCGTCGAACCTCCGCGTGCTGGTCCACCAGCTGCCGGAGCGTGCGCAGATCGACGTTCCGGTCCAGGAACAGCTGATCGTCGAGCTCTACTCGAAGTAGTCCGGCATCGTCGGACACAGGGCGGCGGCGCCCACAGTGCGCCGCCGCCGCGCCATCCCTTCGACGTCATATGGCGGGCGTCGTCTGGAAAGGAACTAGGAAGAAATGCTGATTTCCCAGCGGCCGGCTCTCGGCGAAGAGACGGTCAACGAGACCCGCTCCCGGTTCACCATCGAACCGCTGGAGCCCGGCTTCGGCTACACGCTCGGCAACTCGCTGCGGCGCACGCTGCTGTCGTCCATCCCGGGCGCGGCCGTGACGAGCATCCGCATCGACGGCGTGCTGCACGAGTTCACCACCGTTCCGGGGGTGAAGGAAGACGTCACCGACATCATCCTGAACCTCAAGGAGCTCGTGGTCTCCTCGGAAGAGGACGAGCCGGTCACCATGTACCTGCGCAAGCAGGGCCCCGGTGAGGTCACGGC
This sequence comes from Amycolatopsis melonis, assembly GCF_040064235.1. NCBI lineage: Bacteria > Bacillati > Actinomycetota > Actinomycetes > Pseudonocardiales > Pseudonocardiaceae > Amycolatopsis > Amycolatopsis melonis. Next base: position 136,402 of record NZ_JBDZYD010000011.1, on the reverse strand, counting down.
GGCCGACATCGTGCCGCCGGCGGGTGTCACCGTGCACAACCCGGACCTGCACATCGCGTCGCTGAACGGCAAGGGCAAGCTCGAGATCGAGCTCGTCGTCGAGCGCGGCCGCGGTTACGTTCCGGCCCTGCAGAACAAGCAGGCGGGCGCGGAGATCGGCCGGATCCCGGTCGACTCGATCTACTCGCCGGTGCTGAAGGTGACCTACAAGGTCGAGGCCACCCGTGTCGAGCAGCGCACCGACTTCGACAAGCTGATCCTGGACGTCGAGACCAAGCCGTCGATCACGCCGCGCGACGCGGTCGCGTCGGCAGGCAAGACGCTGGTGGAGCTGTTCGGTCTCGCCCGCGAGCTGAACGTCGACGCCGAGGGCATCGAGATCGGCCCGTCGCCGCAGGAGGCGGACACCATCGCCGCCTACGCGATGCCGATCGAGGACCTGGACCTCACCGTCCGGTCGTACAACTGCCTCAAGCGCGAGGGCATCCACACGGTGGGCGAGCTGGTCTCGCGCAGCGAGGCGGACCTGCTCGACATCCGCAACTTCGGCGCCAAGTCGATCGACGAGGTCAAGCTCAAGCTCGTCGGCCTCGGCCTCGCGCTGAAGGACAGCCCGCCCGGGTTCGACCCGACCGCGGCGGCCGCCAGCTACGACGGTGAAGGCTGGTCGGAGGGTGTCGGCAGCATCGCCGACGGGATTTCGGACGGCCACGACGATGGCCAGGACTACGCAGAGACCGAGCAGCTCTGAGGCCGCGTGCCTGGACGCTGTGAGCTGAACGAGGAGAACCAATGCCCACCCCTACCAAGGGAGCCCGGCTCGGCGGGTCGTCCGCGCACGAGCGGCTGATCCTGGCCAACTTGGCCACGCAGCTGTTCGAGCACGGCAAGATCACGACGACCGAGGCGAAGGCGAAGCGGGTCCGTCCGCTGGCCGAGAAGCTGATCACGAAGGCGAAGCGGGGCGACCTGCACAACCGCCGTCAGGTGCAGAAGGTCGTCCGTGACAAGGACGTCCTGCACAAGCTGTTCGCCGAGATCGGTCCGCACTTCGCGGAGCGGGCGGGTGGCTACACCCGGATCACCAAGACGGTGCCGCGCAAGGGCGACAACGCCGCCATGGCCGTCATCGAGCTGGTGGCCGAGAAGACGGTGACTTCGGAAGCCGAGCGCGCTCGCAAGACGAAGTTCGCCAAGGACGAGGCCAAGGCTGCCGCTCCGGCCGCCGAGGAGACCACCTCGACCGAGGAGACCACCGAGGCTCCGGCCGAGGAGGCCAAGGCCGAGGAGACCGCCGCCGAGACCGAGGCTCCGGCTTCGGACGACGCGGACGCCAAGAAGGACTGACGTCCTGACGGCCGATTCGACACCGGACGAGCCCGCCACTCCCGCTGGGGAGGGCGGGCTCGTTCGTCTGCGCCTGGACGTCTCCTACGACGGCACGGACTTCTCGGGCTGGGCCCGCCAGCCGGGTCGCCGGACGGTCCAGGGCGTCCTGGAGGAGGCCCTGCAGAAGCAGCCGCCCGGGGCCGCCGTGCCGAAGTCCGTCGTCGTGGCAGGCCGCACGGACGCCGGGGTGCACGCGACCGGCCAGGTGGTGCACGTCGACGTGGTGCCCCTTTCCGCGCCCTCAGGGCGGATTCCCGTGTCCCCCGAGGGCATCCCGGACCTGACCCGCATGACGGGCCGCTGGAACCGCCTGCTGCCGGGTGACGTCCGGGTGCTGAGCGCCCGGGTCGCGCCCGATGGGTTCGACGCGCGGTTCTCGGCGATCCGCCGTCACTACCGCTACCGCGTCTCGGACGCGCCGTGGGGCGTGGACCCGTTGCGCCGCCACGACACCCTGGCCTGGAACCGTCCACTGTCGACGGACGCGATGAACGCCGCGGCGGCGGAACTGCTGGGCCTGCACGACTTCGCGGCGTACTGCAAGCAGCGCGACACGGGCACGACGATCCGCGAGCTGCAGCACCTGGAGTGGACGCGGGTGGACGAGCACCTGCTGGAGGTCCGCGTCTCGGCGGACGCGTTCTGCCACTCGATGGTCCGCAGCCTGGTCGGCGTCCTCCTGCTGGTCGGCGACGGCCGCCGCACGGACAGCTGGCCCGCGAAGGTGCTGGAGAGCGGCATCCGCGACAGCGCGGTGGCCCCGGCCCACGGCCTCACCCTGCTCGGCGTGGACTACCCGCCGGACTCCGAGCTGGCCGCGCGGGCCGAACAGACGAGGAACGTCCGTACCCCGATGTCATGAACGACTCTTTCATGACGTCAGACGCCATGAAAGAGTCGTTCATGACGGGTCAGTCGCCGCGGCGGACCGGGCCGAGGAGCTGCTGCTCCTTGCCCGTCGTCACCAGGCGCAGGGGCCGCCAGAGGTTGCGGCCCAGTGCCACCACCTGGTCGTCCTTCAACGTCGTCAGCTGACGCATCATCTGGGGCGGGAGGCGCCAGAGGCGGGCCGCCAGCTCGGCCTGGCCCGCCGGGAGGCGCTGCATCAGCACCAGGTCGGCCGCGTTGGCCGTCGCGCCCGCCTGCGGGTGCAGGTACGGGAGCACGTACACCGTCGTCTGCCACGGCGAGCGGGGCGGGAACAGGTCCTGCGGGGTCGGGCCGCCGTCGGTCACGACCAGCAGCGGCGCGTCCTCCGACGGCCGCGGCAGCTCGACCGGCGACAGGCGGCGGATCTGCACCAGCGGCGACGGCCGTCCGTCGCGGCTGCCCGCGGCCTGCGACAGCACCTGCCAGGCCGCCGGCCGTCCCGTCGCGACCACGACCCACGCGCCGACCGCCATCGCGCGCATCGCCACCTGGCGGGCCAGGTACAGCCCGCCCACGAGCACGATGCGCGTCGGCGTCGAGCGCAGCGCCGAGATCGTCAGCGGCTCGCCCTTGAGCCCCGAGCCGAGCACGATGCCGCCGCGGTCGCCCGACGGGCTGATCGCGTCGAGCATCGCGGGGTCCACCGTGAACTCCGGCGCCACACCGGTGTTCTGCCCGGCGTCGCGGACGCGGGAACTCATGCCGTACCTCCGATCGGCAGCGTCGCGGCGAACGCGGAGACCTGCAGCCCGCGCAGCGGCGTCAGGTCCACCCCCAGCCGCTCGGACAGGCTCTGCAGCCGCTGGTCGGCGGCGTCGAGCTCACGCGGGTTGCGCGCGCTCAGCCGGACCACGCCACGCAGCCCGATCTTGCCTTCGTCGGACGCCGGGGAGATCGACATCGCGAGTGTCGCCGACAGCGCGCGGACGCTGGTCAGCGCGTTCAGGCTGCCGGTGATCTTGCCCTTCGGCCAGCCGGTGATGGCGTAGCTCGCGTGCCCGATGCCTGCCGCGGTCACCCCGGACCACCGTTCCTGCAAGGTCACCTTGGTGGCCGACCCGGCGACGGCGGTCAGCTCGGCGGCCGAAATGCTCGCCCGCAGCAGCTCGTCCGGGTCGAGCGGCCGCGTCGGCACACCCTGCGACTCCAGGGCGTTGCGCACCCGCGAAAGCGCGCCGATGAGCGCACGGTGGGCGCCGACGACACCGCCGCCGCGTTCCCGGATAGCGGCCGGGCACCGCTTCGGGTCGAGCCGGATGGCAACCCACGTCGTGCGCCGGGCGGCCGCGGGCAGCGGTCCCAGCACCTCCATGTAGGAGCTGAGCGCGGGCGAGTCCGACGGCAGCGCGGCGCTGCCGGGGTAGCAGTGCCAGATCATCTGGATCGAGTCGAGGACCACACCGCGGTCTTCGAGGCACGGCGCAAGCGCCGAAAGCGGCAGGCTCGGCGCCCCGTCGGCCTGGGTGATCAGCGCGGGCGTGGGCTCGACGAGCAGCACCGCGGTCCAGGTGCCGTCGTTCCAGGCGAGCCCGACCTGCTGCCGCTCGTGGTCGACCCCGTGCGCGACAACGAGGTCCGGAACGGCGATCCGCAGCAGGTTCACGCGGGCATCATCCGGCCCGGTGACGGTGGTTTCCTCGGCGGCCAGCTCCTCGACCGTGCTCGGCGGCAGCGGGTTCGCCACCCGGTCGTGGGACCGGAAGGAGTACCGCAGCGTCAGCCCGACCCACTGGGTGAACCAGCGGCCCCGCCACCGCAGCAGAGCGATGATCAGGGCGAGGGCGAGAACGCCGATCCCGACGTACTTGAGCGACATGTCGATGGCGAGCAGGACGAGCCCGACCGCGAGCCCGACCTCGAGCACGACAAGGTTCGCCACGGGCAGCGGCCCGAGGTTCACCCCGGAGGAACGCCGCCGAGCGGGCGGAGCCATCCGGACGGGAGCCGCGGACGCACCGCCGGGGCCACTGTCCGGCCCTTGGGGGCCGCCGGAGCCGGTTCCGCCGGGACCATCGGGGCCGCCGGGTCCACCCGGGCCACCGGGACCGTCGGGGCCACCCGGCCCGCCCGGTCCGCCCGGCCCACCGGCGCCGCCAGGCCCGCCGGGGCCACCCGGTCCGCCGGGGCCGCCGGGCCCACTAGGCCCGCCGGGGCCTCCTGGGCCGCTAGGCCCGCCAGGTCCACCAGGGCCGCTAGGCCCGCTGGGGCCACTCGGACCGCCAGGCCCGCTAGGGCCGCCGGGCCCACCAGGGCCGCCAGGCCCACTGGGGCCGCCGGGCCCACTAGGTCCTCCAGGGCCGCTAGGCCCACTGGGGCCACCGGGCCCACCAGGCCCACCAGGCCCACCAGGTCCACCAGGTCCACCAGGTCCGCCGGGACCGCTGGGCCCGCCAGGTCCACCGGGGCCGCTAGGCCCACCGGGTCCACCAGGTCCGCCCGGCCCACTGGGGCCGCCGGGCCCGCCCGGCCGACTAGGTCGGCCCGGCCCGCCGGGGCCGCCGGGGCCGCCAGGAGTGCTCGGTCCGCCGGGACTACTCGGTCCACCAGGAGCACCCGGTCCGCCAGGGCCGCCGGGCCCACTGGGGCCACCAGGTCCCGCAGGGGCGCCCGGCCCACCGGGCCCACCAGGCACACCGGGACGCGGAGCCACCCCGGGCCGCCCCGGGGCGCCAGGCCCGCCGGGTGCACCAGGAGCGCCAGGTCCACCACCGGGTCCGCCGGGAACGCCACCGGGTCCGCCGGGAACAGCACCAGGCCCACCGGGTCCGCCAGGGCCGCCGGGTCTGCCCGGCCGGGGCGGCTGGCCCGGCTGGCGGCCGGGCGGCGGGGGCCCGGGCGGGCCAGGCGGACGTGGCGGGTTGGTGACGGACATCCGCGCTTTCTCTTCCCCTCGTGCTTGCTGAGTACCCAGAAGCCGGGTCCCGGGGTGTCCGACACTAGCTTGAGTTGGTAGAAACCCCACACCAGACGGTCCCCGTACGGCTATCCTGCGGAACCGTACCGCGACGGGGAGAGCTGTAGGTCGAGAATGCCATCAACACCCACGACTAAGTCTCAGGTCCAGGCGTATCAGTTCGTCCTACGGCGGATGCAGTCGGCGCTGGTCCGGCGGGACGCCGTGATGCTGCACGACCCGATGCGCACCCACACCAGGGCCACGATCGTGGGTGTCGTGCTGGGCGTGCTCGGCATGATCGTCTTCGTGGTGTGGGGCCTGCTGAGCCCGAAGCCGTCGGTGCCCGAATCCGGGAACATCGTGATCGGTGAGCAGTCCGGCACCGTCTACGTCGTGGCGGGCAACCCGAAGAAGCTCATCCCGACCTTCAACCTCGCCTCCGCGCGGCTTCTCCTGCTGGCGCAGCAGAACCAGTCGAGCGCGGGCGCGGCCGGCGGCGCGACGGCGGCTCCGGCGCCCGCCGCCCCGGCAGCTGTGAAGAATCCCACCATCGTTTCGGACGAGCAGCTGGAGTCCATTCCGCGCGACAAACTGACCGGAATTCCGGACGGCCCGCAGCTGATCCCGTCGGATTCCCAGCGAATTTCCCCCAATTGGGCGGTCTGTGACCAGGTTCAGCTCGAGCCGTCGCTGCCGAACCCCGACACGGGCCGGACCAACACCTACGTCTTCGGCGGCGTCGCGCCGAGCGGGCTCGGCAACGAGCTGGGCGAGAACGAGGCGCTGCTGGCGACCGCCGACGACGGCAAGACCTACCTGATCTACCGGCTGCCGAGCTCGCGGAACCGGCCGAACGCCAACACCGTGCGCGCCGAGATCGACGTGAACAACGCCAATGACGCCGTCCGCACGGCGCTGGGGCTGCAGCAGAAGCCGCGGAAGATCACCCAGGGCCTGCTGAACGCGATCCCCGAGGTGCCGAAGCTCACGCCGCCGTCGATCCAGGCCGGGCAGGCCCCCGCGGACTTCGACGGCCTGACCGCGGGCGACGTCTTCGCCACGCAGCCCGCCGGGGCGCCGCAGGAGTTCTGGGCGATCACCACCACCGGCATCCAGAAGGTGTCGAACGCGGTCGCGGACATCATGCGCGTCGCGAAGAACGGCAGCTCGGGCCGGATCCAGACGCTGGGCCTGGACAAGCTGGCCGGCGTCCGCATCCTGCAGCCGGCCGACCCCGACTACATCCCGGTCGACGACTTCCCGCGGTCGGTCCCGACCGTGCTCGACGCGACGAAGAACTCGTCGGTCGCCTGCCTTGGCTGGTCGCTGGTCGGCTCCGGCGCCGATCAGGACGGGCACACGTCGGTGTACGTCGACACGCAGCTGCCCGGCCAGAAGGCCACCGGCGAGAAGTTCGCCATGATGCCGATGACCACGCCCGGCCCGAACCGGGTGCCGATCAACGGCTTCTACCTCAAGCCCGGGTTCGCCGCGGTGGTCCAGTCGGCGACCGGCAAGGCCAGCTTCGGCAAGGGCCAGATCCAGCTGATCTCCGACCGGGGCATCCGCTACAGCGTCCCGGACGCGAGGACCGCGGACGCGATCGGTCTCAACAACCGCCAGCCCGCGCCCGAGTCGATCATCGGGCTGCTGCCCACCGGGGCGTCGCTGAACACGCAGGACGTCCTGCGGCAGTTCGACTCGGTGCCGATCGACCCCAACGCGGGCTCGTTCCCGACCCCGGCGCAGCAGGCGGGGAACTGACCGGAACCGCCGGTCCGCACTGGGCGTCACACGCTCGAGGATCCAGCTGAGAGCGGAGGTGCCGTGGCCGGCTTGAGGATGGACGGCGTCGTCGTCGCCGAGTACGCCAAGACGGCCGAGGCGGCCGCCGACGACCTGGACGCGGCGGCGGCCGGGATCGGGGCCGACGGCGTCTCCGGCGAGTCGTACGGCGAACTCGGCGCCCGGCTGGGGCTCGGCGAGTCGTACGGCCGTGCCGCCGGGGCGTTGCGGCGTCAGCTGGCCGACGGCGCGGAGGCGCTGCGCTCGGCCGCCGAGGCCCTGCGGCACGTGACGGTCCGGCACGGCGGGCAGGACGACGAGGCCGCCGAGCTGATCAAGCGGGCCGGGAGGCTCGAGGGATGACCACCGGGAGTTTCACCCCGCCGGGGGAGGACCTGACGGCGGCCGCCGAGCCGTACCTGGGGTACCTGTCGGACCTCGCGCGCGAACTGGGTGTCATCGACCCGGTCGAGACGTACTTCCGGCCGCTGGTCGGCCGCTGGGCCGACCTCGGCGCCGAAGCGGACCGCCTGCGCGAGGCGGCGTCGGTCGCCGCCGAGGTCTCCACGCGCCTGGACGACCAGCTGGGCCGCCTCGACGCGGGCTGGGAAGGCCGCGACGCGGACGCGTTCGTGGCGTACATCCGGGAAATCGGCGCGGCAGGCGGCGACCTCCAGGAGGCGCTGAACGCACTGGCCGGCGCGCTCGACGAGCTGGTGGAGACGGTCCGCCACATCGTCGTCGACCTGGTCGAGGTGCTGGTGGACGCGGCGGAGCTGACGTCGGAAACGATGCTGCTGCCCAGCGGCGGCAGCAAGCGGGCACGCACGCAGCTGCAGGAGACGCAGGAGTCGGCGAAGGCCCTGCACGAAACGGCGCGCGACGTGCTGGAGGCGTTCGACCGGCTGTGCAACGGCGTCGACGATCCGGACGCGGCGTCCCGCAGCATCGAGATCCGGCACCGCTACCCGCAGGAGCGGTTCAAGCTGCACGACGACGCCCTGACCGAACCGGCGGACGCGGTGATGACACCCTCGTCGACGAGCGACCCCGAGAAGCCTGCCGACGCCGACGACGCCTCGCAGCCACCGGCCCAGGAGCACCACGGCACCACGTCCGGCCTGCCGATGATGCCGATGATGGGCTTCGGCGCGTTCGGCTCGGGCGGCGGTCAGCGACGGCGCCCGGCGAAGACGCGCCCGGTGACGAAGTCCGCGGACCTGCTGGGCGAGCCGGACCTGGTGGCGCCGCCGGTGATCGGGGTCGACGAGAACCCGCCGTCACCGGACAAGAAACCCCCGGCGCCGCCGTCGAAGTAGTCACCCCGAAGCCGTGAATGGCCCATTCCCGGACGCCAAGTCCGGCAATGGGCCATTCACGGCTTTCAGCGATCGGCCGGGCGGTTGCGCCGGATCGTGTGCATCACGAACAGCGTGATCAGCAGCGCCACGAGACCGCCGCCGGTGCCTGCCAGTGCCACGATCACCGGCGTCGAGCTGCGGTCGTTCGCCGGCGGGAGCTGGGCGGTCTGCGGTGCCGCGGCCGGTGCCATGCCGCCCACCTCCGACGGCAGCACCTGCGTCAGCGCCGCGACCGGGTCGATGACCCCGTAGCCGACGTAGCTGTCGCGCCCGCCCGGCGCGGCCGGGTGCTGGGCCGTCTGCTTGATCCGGTTGACGATGCCCTTGGCGTCCAGGTTCTTGTACTTCGCCTTGACCAGCGCCGCGAGGCCGGCGACGTACGGCGCCGCGAAGCTCGTGCCCTGGATTTCGCTGGGCTTGTCGCCGTTTTCGTAGGTCAGGTTCGCCAGGCCGTCCGACCCTTCGGCCGGGTCGAGCGAGATGATCTTCGTGCCGGGCGCCGCGACACCCACCCACGGGCCGTGCACGCTGAACGGCGCCACACTGCCGGACTCGTCGATCGCACCCACCGACAGCACGTCGTCGGCGAACCACGGCGGGGTCACGATCGTCTTCGGCTTCCGCGCGTCCGGCTGGTTGTTCTGCGGGCAGGTGTCGGTGGCGTTGCCCGCCGCGGCGATGATCACGATGTTCTGCGACGCCGCATAGTGCACGGCCGCCTGGACCTGCTGCTCGCCTTCGGTGATCGAGCCGTCCGCGGTCCGGCAGTTGTCGACCGACATGTTGATGACGTCGGCCTCGTGCCGGTCGGCGATGCCGCGGATGATCTGGGCCAGTGTTTTCAGGGTGCCCGCGGTGCCTGCCTTCTCGAGCTGGCGGCCGCCGTTGGACTGCCCGGGAGACGTCCCGTCGCCTTCGCTGCTGCCGCCGCCTCCGCCGCTCGGCGGCAGCGCGGTGTTCGACCCGGACGGTGGCGGGTTGGTGCCGGACGACGACGGCGGAGTGCTCGAGCCTGCCTGCTTGTCCGGCTCGTAGTTCTCGCTCAGCTGCCGGTAGGACACGATCGTGGCGTCCGGGGCGACACCGATGAACCCGACCTCCGGGTTGTCGGGCTTCGCCGCGATGATGCCGGCGACCTCGGTGCCGTGGCCGTCGCAGTCTTCGAGCCCGTCCTGCTTGCCGTTCGGTTTCGCGACGTACTCGCCGCCGGACAGGAGCCGGTTCTGAAACCACGGGTGGTGGGTGACGCCGGTGTCGACCACGGCCACCTTGATTCCGCCCCCGGCGCTGCCGGTGGCCGCCTTGACGATCTCCTGTGCCTTCGCGATCTGCAGGTAGTCCTGGCCCCACGGCCGGTTCTTCAGCACGATGTTCTGGCCGAGGACGCTGCGCTGGACGCAGCCCTTGGTCTGCTTGTAGGCCTTGTCCGGCTGCCGGGAGTCCGGGAGCAGCTTGGACATGTCGACCGGCGGCGGGGTCGCGAAGTAGCCGTCCGCCGGCTTGGTCTGTGCCTGTGCCGGCACCGCCCCGCCGAGCGAGGCGAGGACGCCGATCGTGCCGGCGAACACGGCCGTCGTGGTGCGGCGGGTCAGGCCGAAGGGACGTCCTGCTGCCATCCGAGATTCACCCGATCCGGTCACTTGAAGTTCAGGTGCCGCAGGGTGGTGTAGAGGTCCATCACACCCAGGGCGAGCGGGAGCACGGAGGCGATGCAGATCGCTTCGATGATCTCCACCGTGCGCCGCAGCGGCGGCGAGAAGCGCTGGTTCGGGAAGATCACGCCGACCACGAGCGCGCCCGCGGCGAGCAGGATCAGCACCCCGAAGACGTAGAGCAGGCGGTTCTCGGCGCTCGCCGAGACCAGCCAGCCGACGGCGATGCCGGTGGCCGAGACCAGGCCGGTGGTCAGCAGGGCGATCGCCTGGCTGCCGTTGGCGTACGCGCGGGCGCGCAGGAGCAGCACGAGCGTCGCGACGACGCCGAGGATGATCCCGAACGCGCCGGGCGCGGTCGCGGCGATGATCGCGGAGATCGCGACCGTCGCGCCGCAGCCGACCATCAGGCCGGTCATGTAGTTGTGCGCGACGGCGGTGCGGCGCTCGATCGCCCGGTAGTCGGGGAAGCCGGAGTCTTCCTTCAGCTCTTCGGCGTTGCTCGGCACGTGCGGCAGCGGCAGCTTCGCGAGCCAGATCGTGGCGCGCGGCAGGATGGAGATGCAGGCCAGTGCGACGGCGACCGTGCCTGCCGCGATCCCGGCCGCCGGGTGCGCGACGAGCGTGCCGAACAGGAAGGCCAGCGCGCCGAAGGTGCCGGCGGTGGCCGCCGCGATGAACGTCGTGATGCCCGCGCCGATGACCAGGATGCAGACCGACGCGACGATGATCACCAGGACCGCGCCGAGCAGCAGGTTCGCCCGCAGCGACAGCCCTGGCACGATGTAGAAGCCGCTGACGAACGCCAAAGGCAGGCCGCCCGCCGCGGCGATCAGCACGCCGGTGGCCTCGGCCTGGTACGCCTTGGCGAGCGTCGCGCCGACCGCGACACACGCGATCGCGCCGATGCCGCCGGCGATGGCGGCCCCGAGCGCGCTGCCGCCGTAGAAGGAACCGCTCATGAACAGGGCGACGGCGGCGGCGACCAGCGCCAGCCCGCCGGCGATGTGCCCGAACCGGTTGGCGGTCTCCTTGGTCCAGGGGCGGAAGCTGTCCGGAGTGGACTCGGCGATGGCGTCGACGACGTCGTCGTACAGCGGCGGCGGCGGGTTCTCGTTGCGCTTGCGCAGCTGCAGCAGCTCACCGTCGACGACGCCGAGCGAGGCCAGCGTCCGGCTGGGGTCGAGCGGGGCGTCCCCGAGCTTGGCCAGCGCCCAGCCGCCGTGGCGGGCCCCGCCGTCCGGCGAGGTCTCCTTGGCCATGTCCAGCAGCATCGGCAGCAGATCGGCCACCGCGACGTCGGCGGGCAGCGCCACGTCGATCCGGGTGGACGGCGCGACGACCGTCACCCTGCTGAAAACTGTCGTGCCCGTAGCCACCGCACTGCCCCCGCTCTGATGAGACTGCTCCCGGGGGAACTTATACCGAACGGCGGCGCGGGCATCACCGAACGTCCGAAAATCACCGGCAGCGGCAGGTGGGGGCTGGTCGCGACCGCCGTACGCCGGCACCCCTCCGCCGCAGCTCACCGGCCGGACGCGGCGATTACTGTCGGTGCCCCGCCGTACACTCGCCAGGCGAGGCAAGCACCACGCTCACGAGGGCGGTTACGGCATCCGCCGGAATTCCCCCGCGGCGTTCGATAGGTTGATGCGCGCACCTTGCGCACCAACGCGGTGGCCGCCATCGTCGAGTTTGAAGAGGGGTCCTTCGATGAGCACGCTGCAGTTCAAGAAGTCGCCGCGGCTGGCGGCACCGCGTCCGCCGGGCGGTGAGGTGCACCTGGAGCCGCCGCCCGAGGTGCCCCGGGTCATTCCCGGGAACATCGTGATGAAGGCGCTTCCGGTCGTCATGATCGTCGCGTCGCTCGGGATGATGGTCTTCATGTTCCAGGCCAGCAACCGGAACCCGATGATGATGGCCATGGGCGGCATGATGGTCGTCGGGACGCTGGGGATGATGGCCGGCGGCGGTGGCAAGGGCGGCGGTGCCAAGCGCGCCGAGATGGACGAGGACCGCAAGGACTACCTCCGCTATCTCGGCCAGATGCGCGACCGGGCCCGCGAGGCGATGGTCGACCAGCGTGCCGCGCTCGAATGGGTGCACCCCGACCCCCAGTCCCTGTGGTCGCTGGCCGCCAGCCGCCGCATGTGGGAGCGCCGCCAGAACGACCAGGACTTCCTGCACCTGCGCGTCGGGCGCAGCTCGCACCGCCTCGCGACGCGGCTGGTCCCGCCGCAGACCGGGCCGGTCGACGAGCTGGAGCCGATCGCCACCCTCGCGCTGCGCCGGTTCGTGCGCGCGCACTCGATCGTGCCGGACCTGCCGACCCAGATCACCCTCCGCGGGTTCGCCGCGGTCAGCATGCAGGGCGACCGCGCGCTGACCCGCGGCCTCACCCGCGCCATGCTCGCGCAGCTGGTCACCTTCCACAGCCCCGACGACGTGCTGATCGCGGTCGCCACCGCGGGCCGCGCGAAGGAGGAGTGGGAGTGGGCGAAGTGGCTGCCGCACGTCCAGCACCCCACGCTCGCCGACGGCATCGGCCAGCTCCGCATGATGGCCGGTTCGCTGGCCCAGATCGAAAACTGGCTCGACGAAGAACTGCGTGACCGCCAGCGCTTCTCCCGCAACGCCACCCCGGCGCCGGACCAGCCGCACGTCGTGATCGTCATCGACGACGCCGAGGTCACCCGCGAAGAGCAGATCATCCTCGAGGAGGGCCTGGTCGGCGTCACGCTGATCGACCTGTCCGACTCGATCGGCAACCTCGCCGCCCGCCGCGGCCTCCGCTTGGTCGTCGAGGCCGAGCGGCTCGGTGCGCGCAGTGCCGGCGGCGTCGAGTGGTTCGGCCGCCCGGACACCCTCAGCCTGGTCGAGACCGAGTCGCTGGCCCGGCTCATCTCGCCGTACCGCGTCGGCGGCGCCGCCGGCCAGGACGTCGGCGACGAAGAGCCGCTGCTGTCCAACCCGTCGCTGCTGGAGCTGCTCGGCATCCCGGGTGACCCGATGACCTTCGACGTCCAGCAGGCGTGGCGGCCGCGGCCGATCCGCGACCGCTACCGCGTCCCGTTCGGCGTCGGCGAGTACGGCCAGCCGGTCGAGCTGGACATCAAGGAGGCCGCCGCCGAGGGCATGGGCCCGCACGGCCTGTGCATCGGCGCCACCGGTTCCGGTAAGTCCGAGTTCCTCCGCACCCTGGTCCTGGGCCTGCTGGCCACGCACTCGTCGTCGACGTTGAACTTCGTCCTCGTCGACTTCAAGGGTGGCGCGACGTTCCTCGGTCTCGACAAGGCCCCGCACGTCTCCGCGGTCATCACCAACCTCGCCGACGAGGTCACGCTGGTCGACCGCATGAAGGACGCGCTGGCGGGCGAGATGAACCGGCGCCAGGAGGCGCTGAAGAACGGCGGCAACTTCAAGAACGTCTGGGAATACGAGAAGGCCCGCGAAAACGGCGCCGACCTCGACCCGCTGCCCGCGCTGTTCATCGTCTGCGACGAGTTCTCCGAGCTGCTGAGCGCCAAGCCCGACTTCATCGACCTGTTCGTCGCCATCGGGCGGCTGGGCCGGTCGCTGCAGATGCACATGCTGCTCGCGTCGCAGCGCCTGGAAGAGGGCAAGCTGCGCGGCCTGGACTCGCACCTGTCGTACCGGATCGGCCTCAAGACGTTCTCCGCGGCCGAATCCCGCGCCGCGATCGGCGTGCCGGACGCGTTCGAGCTGCCGTCGGTGCCCGGTGGCGGGTACCTCAAGTACGACACCTCGACGCTGGTGCGGTTCAAGGCGGCCTACGTCTCGGGCCCGTACCGCCCGGCAGGCATCAAGGCGGCGGGCCCGGCGGCGACCGTGGTCCGCGCGGACAAGCGGCCGCAGCTGTTCGTCCCGGACTTCGTCGAGCTGCCGAAGGAGCCGGAGCCGCAGCAGATCGAGGCGCCGGTGCAGCAGCAGGCACAGTCGGAAGAGGCGGTGGAACCGTCCGAACTGGACGTCATCGTCTCGCGGCTGGTGGGCCAGGGCCCGCCGGCACACGAGGTGTGGCTGCCGCCGCTGAAGGACCCGAACTCGCTCGACACGCTGCTGCCGAACCTGAACCCGACCGACGACCGCGGCCTGTCCCCGGTCGGCTTCTTCGGCAACGGGCGGCTGCAGGTGCCGCTGGGCATCATCGACCGGCCGTACGAGCAGCGGCGTGACCCGCTGTGGGCGGACTTCTCCGGTGCGGCCGGGCACGGCGTGATCGTCGGCGGGCCGCAGTCGGGCAAGTCGACCATGCTGCGGACGCTGATCATGTCGATGGCGCTGACGCACACCCCCGAGGAAGCGCAGTTCTACTGCCTCGACCTCGGTGGTGGCACCCTGGCGGGTCTGGCCGACCTGCCGCACGTGGGTGGCGTCGCGGTGGCCCGGCGCGAGCCGGACAAGGCCCGCCGGATCGTGGCCGAGCTGACCACCCTGCTCACCGAGCGGGAAGGCCGGTTCGGGGCGATGGGCATCGACTCGATGACCGAGTTCCGCAACCGCAAGCGCCGCGGCGAGATCCGGCCGGACCAGGACCCGTTCGGCGACGCGTTCCTGGTCGTCGACAACTGGCGGGCCCTGCGCGACGACTTCGAAGAGCTGGAAACCACGATCACCCGGCTCGCGACGCAGGGTCTGTCCTACGGCGTGCACGTCATCGTCGCCGCCAACCGGTGGGCCGACATCCGCCCGGCGATCAAGGACATGCTGGGCACCCGGTTCGAGCTGCGCCTCGGTGACCCGACCGAGTCGGACATCGACCGGCGCGTCGCGGTCAACGTCCCGCCCGGCAGGCCGGGCCGCGGCCTGACCCGCGAGAAGCTGCACATGCTCGGCGGCCTGCCGCGGATCGACGGGTCCAGCGACCCGGAGACGGTGGCGGCGGGCGTGGCCGACGCGGTGGCGAAGATCAAGGGTGCGTGGCGGGGCCGCGTGGCGCCGCAGGTGCGCCTGCTGCCCGAGATGATCACCTACGACGAGGTGCTCAAGCTCGACACCGCCCGCGACTCCAAGCTGATCCCGATCGGGGTCAACGAGGAGGACCTGCAGCCGATCTACCTCGACTTCAACGCCGAGCCGCACTTCTACGCCTTCGCCGACGGCGAGTCGGGGAAGACGAACCTGCTGCGGCAGATCGCCCGGGGCATCTCCGAGCGCTACACCGCCAAGGAAGCGCTCATCCTGCTGGTCGACTACCGGCGCACGATGCTCGGCTTCATCCAGGGCGACTCGCTGCTCGGCTACGCGGTGTCCGCCGCGCAGCTGGAGAGCATGATCGGCGACGTCTTCAACTCGATGACGCGGCGCCTGCCTGGCCCGGACGTCACGCAGGAGCAGCTGAAGACGCGGTCCTGGTGGAAGGGGCCGGAGCTGTTCATCCTGGTCGACGACTACGACCTGGTGGCGACGTCGACGAACAACCCGCTGCGGAAGATCTCCGACTTCCTGCCGCAGGCCAAGGACGTCGGCCTGCACCTGGTGGTCGTGCGCCGCACCGGTGGCGCGAGCAAGGCGATGTACGACCCGATCATCGGCAAGCTCAAGGAGATCGCGGCCCCCGGCATGGTCATGAACGGTTCCCGCGACGAAGGCGCGCTGGTCGGCAACATCAAGCCGAGCGCGATGCCGCCGGGCCGGGGCAACCTGCTGACCCGCAAGTCGGGCAAGCAGCTGATCCAGGTGTCGTGGATCCAGCCCGACTGACGACGGCGGCCGGACGCGCTCCCGGCGGGGTGGGTAGGTTCCTCCCCGGGAGTGCGTCCCGGCGGCGGGGCGCGGGGGATCGCGACGAAAATTGCGGGAGCTGCTGGTGACGGTCCGGGTTGCGGTGGACTTCGGGACATCGAGCACCTGTGTCGTCGCCTCGGTGAACGGGCGCGAGCCGCAGGTCGTGGTGATCGACGGCCAGCCCCTGATGTCCTCGGCGGTGTACGCGGCGGCCGACGGCACGCTGTTCGTCGGCCAGGAGGCCGAACGGCAGGCCGCGGTCGACCCGTCGCGGTACGAGCCGAACCCGAAGCGGCGGATCGACGAGGGTGAGCTGCTGCTCGGCGAGAACGTCCTGCGGGTGACCGACGTCGTGCACGCCGTGCTCGGCCGTGCGGTGTCCGAAGCACGCCGCCTGGCCGGGGACGCCGAGGTCGACCTGCTGGTGCTGACCCACCCGGCGGACTGGGGCGCGATCCGCACGCGGCTGCTGAGGCAGGCCGCCGGCGGGCTGGCGCGCGAGGTCGCGCTGGTGCCGGAGCCGGTTGCGGCGGCGGTCTACCACGCGGCGACGTTCGCTCCGCAGGACGTGAAGAACGACCGGACCGTGGAGTTCAGCGGCCGTCCCGGTGACGCGCTCGCGGTGCTGGATCTCGGCGGCGGCACGGTCGACGTCAGCGTGGTGCGGCGGCTGCCGCCGGACGCCGCGCGGGACCGGGCCGGGCGGCCGCAGCGCGGCGGGTTCCAGGTGCTCGCCACCCGCGGCGACCCCGGGTTCGGCGGCGCGGACATCGACCAGGCGCTGCTGGAGCACGTCGGCTCGCTGGTGTCCGCGGCCGACCCGGAGGCGTGGCGCCAGCTCGTCGAAGGCCGCGAGCTGGTGGACCGGCGACGGCGCCGCGTGCTGCGTCAGGACGTGCGGGGCGCGAAGGAGACGTTGTCGCGGCACGCCTACACCGACGTGCCGATGCCGCCGCCGTTCGCCGACGCGCACGTCACCCGCGAGGACCTCGAACGGCTGATCGCGAACCCGCTGGGCCGCGCGGTCGAGCTGACCGTGGCCGCGATCGGCGACGCCGGCCTGCGGCCGAAGCAGCTCACGGCGATCTTCCTCGTCGGCGGGTCGAGCCGGATCCCGATGATCTCGCGGCTGGTGCACGAACGCACCGGGGTCGTGCCGACGAGCCTCGACCAGCCCGAGACGGTCGTCGCCCGCGGCGCGCTGCGGGCCGTGCTGGTGGACCCGGACCGCACCGGCGCGCTCCCCGGCGAAGCGATGGCCCGGATGGGCGCGGCCCCCGGTGGCACGCTCGCCCCGGCAGCCCAGCGCACGGAGGTCGTCCGCCCCGGCGACGTCGCCCCGCGCCCGGTGCCGCCGCGTGCGCCCGGCTCGTTCCCGAACCGGCAGGCACCGCCGCCGCCCGGGCCGCAGGGCGCCCGGCCGTGGACGCCGCCCGCCGGGCAGCCCGCGCCGTCCGGCCCGCCCGCCGCCCGGCCCGCCGCGGCGCCCGGGAAGCCGAAGAGCCGGGGCAAGCTGTGGGGACTGGCCGCCGGTGCCGTGGTCGTCGTGGCCGCGCTCGTCGTCGGCGGGATCTTCGTGTTCGGCGACCGCGGCGGCCAGGCCGAAAGCGGCCGGACGCTCTCGCAGTACGACTACCGGTTCGTCGCGCCGGAGGACTGGGTCCAGACCGACGACCGGGTCGCCCAGAAGCAGGTCGTCATCCACCCGCAGGAGTCCCGCGACGGCAACGACCTGCTGGCCGTGCAGGAGATCGTCATGGACTACGACGCGACCGCGGACCCGCAGAAGCTCGCCGACGAGCTCCGGAAGGGCGCGGAACGGGAGCCGGGGCGCTGGAGCGGGTTCGACCCCGCTGCTTCCTACGCCGGCAAGTCCGTCATCTTCTACCACGAGGTCAAGCCGGACCGGCCCGACATCCAGGTCGACTGGTACGTCGTCGCAAAGGGCAAGGTCCGCGTCCACGTGGGCTGCCAGTACGCCACGGCCGCGCTGCGGGACCGGGTGTCGGCCGCCTGCACGCAGGCCGTGCGCACGGTCGAGATCGTCAACTGAGAACAGGAGGCACGCGGTGCCGTCCGAAGAGTTCGAAAGCGCCGCGGCGTCCTTCAGGCGGGCCGGGCAGGACGCGGTGACGCATGCGCGGCGCGTCGCCGGGAACGCGCTGGCGCGCAGCCGCCGACGGCACAGCGAGAACGCCGAGCTGCTCAAGCAGAGCGGGCGCGGCGCGAAGTCCGGCGATCCGACGCCGGGCACGCTGCGCGCGGCCGCCGAACGATTCCGCCGCGCCCGCGGGCTGGCGGTTCCCGCGGTTCCCGATCCGGTTCCTTCGCGTTCGCAATCTCCGGTCCGCGCCCCTCGATCGGGTGATGAGGACGAAGACTTTTCCCAGATGCGAATCATGAAACGCGATCAGTGACGCGGCGCCGCCGGTCGCTGTGCGCGTGCTAATCCCGCTGGTGGGCAACGCTTTTCCGGGTGACGTGTCGCCGGTTCGGGGTCATTGCCGGACACGCGCGGCGACCGGTTCCGGGGCCGGGCGTTCACGCAAGCAACTACTTCCGGGCAAACCACGACAAGGGGGAACCGGACGTGGCAGTGTCTGCGTCGTAGGGCCGTACGAACGAACAAGCCGAGTACGGCCAACCACCACTCTTATGAAGGGGGTACCGGTATGAGCGCCGGCCAGGGATTCCAGGGAACAGTTGCCCAGTTCACCGATGCCGAGGGCAAGGTCACCGAGGTGCGGGCCCAGATGGACCAGAACCTCTCGACGCTGCGCGACCGCATCGAGGCCACCCGTGCCGGCTGGCAGGGTGAGGCCCAGAAGGCTTTCGACCACGTGATGATGCGGTTCGACGAGGACGCCCGCGGCATGGCCCAGGCCCTGCAGCGCATCGGTGAGCTCCTCCGCGAAGCCGGTTCGAAGTACGAGCGCTCCGAGCAGCAGCAGCAGGAAATCCTGAGCGCCGTGAACAAGGGCTTCGACGCGCTCGGCTGAGCCCGTCCCTGAACTTTCCTTTCCTCCAACCGACTTTCTGAGCACAAAGGGAGCACATCATGCCTGACGCCGGCATTGTCGTCAATTACGCCACCATCCGCGCCGCTGCTGACGACTGCCAGCAGACCGGGGGCGAGCTGCAGGCCGCCTTCGACCGGCTCAAGGACGACCTCAAGCCGCTGGTCACCACCTGGACCGGTGCCGCGAAGGAGCAGTACGACGCCGCCCAGCGCACCTGGGACCAGAAGTTCGAGGACCTGAAGCAGGTTCTGGCGCAGATCGCCGCCGCCCTGCCGCAGATCGCCGACGGTTACCAGCAGACGGACAACGCCGTCGAAGGCCTGTTCTGAGCCGGTAGCCCCGGAAACCACGGCGGGCCCGCACTCCGGTGCGGGGCCCGCCGTTTTCCGTTACAGGGCAGGAAATGTGGGGAGGTCAGTGCGGCGCACCGACCTCGTACTCGGGCCGGTCGTTGAGAACCCGCACGGTCACCTTCTTCGGCTGTCCCCCGATGCTGACGGTGCAGTCGAAGGTGGTGCCGTTCTCGGCGGCCTCGTTCGCCGGGCACTGCGCGTTCTTCACGTCGGGCTCGCCGTAGCTCTCGTTGAGAACCTTGACCACACCGTCCTGAAGGGACTGTTGGTCGAGGACATCACCGCGGAAGGCGCCGAACAGCCAGGCAGCGCCCCCGCCAAGGGCGAGAACTAGAACGGCGGCCCCGGCAATCAGCAAGGGCTTCTTCGACTTGGGGGTCTTTTCGGGCTCCGCGGCAAAGGCACCAAGCCCCCCGTACTGCGACGGCTGGAACCCGCCACCGAACTGCGGCTGGGGCTGCCCGTGGCCGGGCGTCGCCGTCGGAGACGCGGCGGGAACCGGCTGGGACGGCGGCTGCCACGGCGAGTTGCCCGGCTGTGCAGTTTGTGTCGCCGCTTGCCACGAGCCCGCGCCCGGTTGCTCGGTCGGGGATGGCTGCCACGCCCCGGCGCCCGGCTGTTCCGGCTGGGATGGCTGCCACGGTCCCCCGCCTGGCTGCCCGGCCTGCCACGAGCCCGCGCCCGGCTGCTCGGCCTGGGAAGGCTGCCATGCTCCGTCGCCCGGCTGAGGCTGCCCCGGCTGGCCAGGCTGCCAAGGCCCGCTACCCGGCTGCCCGGGCTGCCCCGGCTGCGACGCTCCGCCGCTCGGCTGGCCCGGCTGAGGTTGCCCCGGCTGCCAGGCCCCGCCGCTCGGCTGGCCCGACTGAGGCTGCCCCGGCTGGCCAGGCTGCCAAGG
Organism: Amycolatopsis melonis; assembly: GCF_040064235.1. Lineage (NCBI taxonomy): Bacteria > Bacillati > Actinomycetota > Actinomycetes > Pseudonocardiales > Pseudonocardiaceae > Amycolatopsis > Amycolatopsis melonis. The sequence goes on along the minus strand of NZ_JBDZYD010000011.1, from coordinate 116,373 downwards.
CCCGCCACCCGGCTGCCCGGGCTGTCCCGGCTGCCAGGGCCCGGAGAACGAGCCACTGGCCCCACCCTGCCCCGCACCCCACTGTCCCGTGTACGAGCCGGTCGCCGTGCCAGGGTCGGCGTTCTGCTGCCACTGTCCGGCGTGCGGGCCGGTCGCCTGCTGCTCGGGCTGCCACGCGCCCGGCGCACCCGGCTGGGAAGTGCCCTGCGGGTTCGCGTCCGGCTGCCACCACTGCGGCTGCTGTTCGGGCGGCTGGGTCATCGGAGATCACCTCGGGTCGTCATCACGCCTCAGCTGCCCTGCGCTTCGCCGAGCCGTCGGTAGAACTCGTTCATCGCCGCCCGGTCGGGCAGCACCGTGATCTGGGCCGCGTCCGGCAGCTTCGGCATGTCCTGCAGGCTTGCCCTGCCGGTGAACTTGAACTCGTACTTCAGCTCGATCTGGTGACCGTCGCCGGAGAACTTGGCCTCCATCGCGAACGACACCAGGCTGCCGTCCGGGTTCAGCGTGATCGTGGCGGGCACCATCGCCTTCTTCAGCTCCGGGCCGACCTGGTCGACCAGGCTCTGCGGCAGGATCTCGACCTTGTTCTTGACGAAGATCCCGAACGGCACGTTGACCGTGAGCGCCGTCTTGCCGTCGCCGAGGCTCTTCGCCCCGCGGACCGCGCGCTTGTCGGCCTGGTAGGCGTCCACCGTCGAGTCCGCCATCCGGCACGCCGTCATCACGCCGACCCACACGCACGGCTGGACCAGGCCCGCCTCGGGCTTCGGCATCGACACCCACGCCGTCGGCGAGACGCCCTTCTGGACGTAGACCGGGCCCAGGTACGTGTACTCGACCGTGCCGTCCGCGGGCGTGTACGTGTCGATGATCTCGTCGGGGTTCTTCAGCGAACGGTGCCGCACCACCCGGCTCTCCGGGTTCCCGGTGCGGGCCGACGTCACGACGCTGTGGATCCACTTGTCGTCGAACTTGAGGTACGCGTCGAGGGAGTTGGTGACGTCGCGGTTGCCGGTGATGGCGTCGTCGAGCTTGCGGATGACCTGCTCGAACTTGGCGCCGACGTAGTCGGCCGCGTCGTCGCCCTTCGGCAGCGCGGTGCCCGCCTTCGCCTGCCCGCAGGCACTGGCCAGTGCCAGGACGGCGGCCAGCACGAAGATCGCCGTCGGTCGTTTCCTCATCGCCGTCCCCTGCTCGCGTGTGCCCGCCCGGATGCCCCCATCCTCGCGTGTCGCGGCGGCGCTTGCAGGCGATTCGGCGGGAAAACCGGGTAGGATCCCGGCTGCGCCCGGGCCGCTCGAAGCCTAGTATGGCCACCTCAACCCACCCCGATGCACGACCGCGGCAGGCGTGGGGGTATCTTCATATGTCGTTGTGCGCTGCGGCGCGTAAGCGCTAGGCCCGCACAGAACCCACACGCAATGTTGACGACGAGGTAGACCCTTGCCCACGTACAGCCCCAAGCCCGGCGACGTCACTCGTGCCTGGCACGTGATCGACGCCGAGGATGTCGTGCTCGGAAGGCTGGCGACCGAGGTCGCCACGCTGCTGCGCGGCAAGCACAAGCCGACCTACGCCCCGCACGTGGACACCGGTGACTTCGTCATCATCGTCAACGCCGAGAAGGTCGCGCTCACCGGTAACAAGCGCGAGCAGAAGTTCGCGTACCGGCACAGCGGTTACCCGGGCGGTCTGCGGAAGCGCTCGTTCGGCGAGCTGCTCGACACCAAGCCCGAGCACCTTGTCGAGAAGGTCGTCAAGGGCATGCTGCCGAAGAACAAGCTCGGCCGCGCCCAGGCGAAGAAGCTGAAGGTGTACGCCGGCCCGCAGCACCCGCACGCCGCGCAGCAGCCGCAGGCGCGCGAGATCACCAAGATCGCGCAGGTCGCGCAGTGAGTGAGGAACAGTCTGTGACCAGCACCGAGACCGAGATCCCCGAGGTCACCGAGCTGTCGGAGGCGACCGAGGGCGCCGTCGCGACCAGCGAGACCCCCGCCGCGCCGCGTCCGTCGCGGGCCGCGGGCGGCACCGCCCAGACCGTCGGCCGCCGCAAGGAGGCCGTCGTCCGCGTGCGGGTCGTCCCGGGCACCGGTGAGTTCAAGCTCAACGGCCGCTCGCTCGAGGAGTACTTCCCGAACAAGGTGCACCAGCAGCTCATCCGCGAGCCGCTGGTCACGGTCGAGAAGCCGGACTCGTTCGACATCTTCGCCAACCTCAAGGGCGGCGGCGTCTCCGGCCAGGCCGGTGCGCTGCGCCTGGCGATCGCCCGTGCGCTCGTCGAGGTCGACGCCGACGACCGCCCGGCCCTCAAGAAGGCCGGCTTCCTCACCCGTGACGCCCGCGCCACGGAGCGGAAGAAGTACGGCCTCAAGAAGGCCCGCAAGGCCCCGCAGTACAGCAAGCGCTGATCGCGCCCTGCGGCGCAACCACCGGAGCGCCCATCCGTCCATCGGATGGGCGCTCCGGCGTTTTCCGGGGGTTCTGTGTCGTTTTCGCTGTTCGGAGCGACATCCAGGGGTGGGGGAGCGCGGTCCGTCAGGATCGCTAGGTTGTCGTGGTGTTCCCACAAGGAGGTCGATCGATGGCACGCCTGTTCGGTACCGACGGGGTCCGTGGCCTGGCCAACGCCGAGCTGACGCCGGAGCTGGCACTCGCGCTGGCGGCCAGCGCCGCCCGCGTGCTCGCCGCGCACGACCGCTCGCACCGGCCGGTCGCCGTCGTCGGCCGTGACCCGCGGGCCAGCGGCGAGATGCTCGAAGCCGCGGTCGTGGCGGGGCTGACCTCCGCCGGGGCCGACGTGCGCCGGGTCGGCGTCCTGCCCACCCCGGCCGTCGCCTACCTGGTCGGCGCGCTCGACGCCGACCTGGGCGTGATGATCTCGGCGTCGCACAACCCGATGCCCGACAACGGCATCAAGCTCTTCGCCGCGGGCGGGCACAAGCTCCCCGACGGCATCGAGGACGAGATCGAGGCGGGCCTGTCCGCCGACGCGGTCCGCCCGACCGGCGCCGGCGTGGGCCGGGTCACCGACGTCGAAGACGCGCTCGACCGCTACGCTGCCCACCTGCTCGACGCCACCCCGCACCCGCTCGCCGGGCTGAAGGTGGTCGTCGACTGCGCCAACGGCGCCTCCTCCGCGGCCGCGCCCGAGGTCTACCGCCGGGCCGGCGCCGAGGTCGTCGCGCTGCACGCCGACCCGGACGGCATCAACATCAACGAGCACTGCGGCTCCAACCACCCCGCGAAGCTGCGCGAAGCGGTCGTCGCCCACGGCGCGGACCTCGGCATCGCCCACGACGGCGACGCCGACCGCTGCGTGGCCGTCGACTCCGCCGGCGAGCTGGTGGACGGCGACCAGATCATGGCGGTGCTGGCGCTCGCGCTGGCCGAGTCCGGCGAGCTGACCAAGGACACCCTGGTCGCGACGGTGATGAGCAACCTCGGCCTGCACCTGGCGATGAAGGCGCACGGCATCCACGTCGTCACGACGGCGGTGGGCGACCGGTACGTCCTCGAGGAGCTGCGGGCGAGCGGTTTCGCACTGGGCGGCGAGCAGTCCGGCCACGTCGTGCTGCCCGCCCACGCGACCACGGGCGACGGCCTCCTCACGGCGCTGCGCCTGATGAGCCGCATGGCCGAGACGGGCAAGTCCCTCGCCGACCTGGCGGCGGTGATGAACCGGCTGCCGCAGGTCCTGGTCAACGTCCCGGTCGCGGACAAGGCGGCGGTCGCCGGCTCGGCCGAGGTCCGCGACGCGGTCGACGCGGTCGAGGCCGAGCTGGGCGAGGAAGGCCGGGTGCTGCTGCGCCCGTCCGGGACCGAGCAGCTGGTCCGCGTGATGGTCGAGGCGCCGGCCCAGTCGACGGCCCAGGCCGCGGCGGACCGCCTGGCCGGAGTGGTCTCGGCGGTTTCCTGAGTCTGCCGCAGCTTGTCGTGAGTGGTAATTCGCGTTAGAACCCTAATTACCACTCACGACAACTCGACCCACGCCTGAGCCAGGCCGTGGAACACCGGGTGGGTCTTCCACGCCACGTCACTGACCCGGCAGCCCCGTTCCAGCACCTTCGCCAGCGCGCCGAGCGCGATCTCCGCCTCGGCCAGTGCCACGCCCGATCCCGGGCACGCGTGCGGGCCGAGGCCGAACGGCAGGCCGTCGGCCAGGGAGATCGCCACCGGGCCCTCGGCGCCGAAGCGCAGCACGTAGCGGGCCGGGCAGATCGACGTCACCTGCGCACGGACGCTGCCCGCAGCCGCGCCGGACGCCAGCTCCAGCCCGGCGCAGGCCAGGAAGTTCAGCGAGTTCTCGTACGCCGCGTGCGCCAGGACGACCGGGGTGAACGTCAGCTCGTCGTCGTCGAGCCGTCCGGCCGCGTGCGCCGCCCGCAGTGCCGTCAGGCCGCCCGGGCCCGCCGGAAGCCGGCTGAGCTGCACCGCGAGCCGGAACGCCGACGCCTGCCCGGCCCGGTCGGTGCCGCCGAAGACGTCGAGGTTGGCCGTCGTCGCCTCGAGGTGGTCGAAGAAGACGTCGTCGAGCCGCACGCCCAGCACCGCGGCCGTCACCGCACCCGCGACCGGCCGCGCGAAGTCGCGCACCAGGTCGAACGACGGGCCCAGCCCGGCCACCCCCTGCTCGATCCCGGAGCGCAACGCGTCCGGGAACGGCTCCAGCCCGGCGATGATCTCCCGCAGCACCGCGCGCACCCGGGCGTGCTCCTCGCCGTCGCGCAGCAGCAGGCTCGGCGAGCCGGTGCCGGGGTCCGACGTCAGCTCCGGCGCACGCAGGGCTCGCGCGGCCGCGTCGCGGCCGGTGACCACGCCGATCCCGTGCCGTTCGAACTCGTCCATCGGGGCACCACGGTAGGGCAGGATGGGCCCGTGCCGCCCGCAGCCGTCCCCGACGAGGTCCTGACCACGCCGTTCACGGACTACCTGCTCCGCAACGCCGCCGAAGACCGGCCCGCGTTCACCTGCCGCACCTTTCCCGGGCCCGTCGACGACACGCTCACCTGGCCGCAGCTGCTCGGCCGGGTCCGCGGGGTCGCCCGCGAACTGCGCCGCCACACCCGGCCGGGTGACCGGGTGGCGATCGTGGCCCGCCAGGACCTCGGTTACGTCGTCGCCTTCCTCGGCACGCTCTACGCCGGGCTCGTCGCCGTCCCGCTGTCGGTCCCGAGCGGCCGCACGCACCGCGCCCGGCTGGAGGCCGCCTTCGCCGGCGCGACGCCGTCGGTGGTCCTGACCTCGAAGAAGCTCCTGGAGAGCACGACGGCGCTGGCGGGACGCCCGGACGTCGTGCTGGCGGTCGAGGACATCGCGGCCGACGACGCCGAGTCACCCGCCCGGGTGGCCATGACCGACCCCGCCTACCTGCAGTACACGTCGGGCTCGACGCGCCGCCCGGCCGGCGCGGTCATCTCGCACCGCGCCCTGGTGGCCAGCTGCTGGCAGACCACGCGGTGCTACCACGCCGACGCGTCGACGCCGCTGGCCGGCTGGGTCCCGTTCTTCCACGACATGGGCCTGGTCCTGCTCATCGCCACGCCCGTGTTCCTCGGCTCGCGCTCGGTGTTCTTCACGCCGATGGAGTTCGTGCGCGACCCGCTCCGCTGGATCCGGCTGCTGGCCGAGCACCCTGGCGTGGTCAGCGCCGCCCCGAACTTCGCCTTCGACCTGGCCGCCGAGGCGGCGGGCGAGCTGGACGACGTCGACCTGTCGGCCGTCAACTCCCTGCTCAACGGCAGCGAGCCGGTCCGCGCGGCGACCGTCGAGGCGTTCGCCGGGGCGTTCGCTCGCTTCGGGCTGCCGCGTGCGGCGCAGAAACCGGCCTACGGGCTCGCCGAGGCGACGGTGTTCGTCACCAGTGCGGGTGACGAGGGGCCGACGATCACCGCGTCGGACAGCGGCGAGCCGCTGGTGTCCGTGGGACGGCCGTACGGCCAGCAGATCCGCATTGTCGACAAAGAGACCGGGCGGCTGCGGCCGGACGGCGAGGTCGGCGAGATCCAGGTGTCCGGCCCGAACGTCGCCGACCGCTACTGGGGCCAGGACGTCCCGCTGGCGCCCGGCGGCTGGCTGTCCACAGGGGACCTCGGCTTCGTCCACGAAGGACTGCTGTACGTCGTGGGCAGGCTCAAGGACCTGATCATCGTCGACGGCCGCAACCACCACCCGCAGGACATCGAGGCCACGGTGGCGGCCGCGCACCCGGCGATCCGGGCGGGCCGGGTCGCCGCGTTCGCCGTCCGGGACGGCCGGGGCGAGGGCGTCGCCGTCGTCGCCGGCTGCACGGCGCCGGGCGAGCCGGTCGAGACGGCGGTGCGGCGGGCCGTCTCGGCGGGCCACGACCTGCCACTGCGGGCGCTGTGGCTGGTCCCGCCGGGCACGGTGCCGCGGACCTCCAGCGGCAAGGTCGCCCGCGCCGCCGCCCGCGACCGCTGGTGGGGCGAGAATGGGCGCCATGGCTGACCCGGCAGGCTACGTCGACGAGATCCGGCGGATCATCAGCTTCGCGCTGGAGATCCCGCCCGAGCAGCTCACCGACACGACGCCGTTCGACGACCTCGGCATGACGTCCCGGCAGCGGATCCAGCTGCTCTCCCGGGTCGAGGTGGCCTACGGGGTGTCGGTCGACGTGGACGAGCTCGAGCGGCTGGTGGACATCCGCGGCGTCGCCGAGGTGATCGCCGAGGCGGTCGAGGCGCAGCACGCCCGCGGCTGAGCCCCGGTGGGTGCACTTCGGCGAAGCGCAGGTCGGCCATCCGGCCGAACGCTAGACTCTGTGTGCATCTGCGACGGCACCGAACGGCGTCCGGGCGCGTCACAGTCCCGGAACTCCAGCCAGGACTGTGGGATCGAAGGGGGCAGCGACCATGCCAAACGGGTATGAAGCGAGTTCGGAGGCGATGACGCGGGCGCAGACCCGCCTCGCGGACGTCGCCGACGATCCGGCGACCGAGGCGAAGAAGGTCGCGCCGACCCAGATCGTCGCGCTGGACTTCGGCCGCGTGCACCAGGAGAGCTTCGGGAAGTACAAGGCCGGGATCGACGAGATCGGCGCGGGCATGACCGGGCTGTCGAACGCCCTGCTGAACCTGGGCAGCGGGATCGGGACGGCGGGGGCCAAGTACACCGCGCAGGAAGCCAACGCCGGGGCGACGGCGAACCAGGCCGGGGGTAACCGCTGATGGCCGAATGGGCCGAAATCAAGAAGGTCCTGGACGACCCGAACGTCTCCATGGAAGCAAAAACCAAGCTCATGGAGGAGTACAGCGAGGACACCTTCAACTTCAATGACGAAGAAGAAGCGTACGCCGCCAAGTACATCGAGGGTTATTCCGACGATTTCTTCGGCAATGACTGGCTGCCCGGCTCGTCGGCCGACGTCGACGAAGCGCTGAAGGAAGCCCAGCAGGAAGCCGCGGCCAAGAAGCAGGAACACGAACGGCAGACCGCCGAGCGCGACCAGGCCAAAAAGAATCTCGACGGCATCACCCCGCCGTCGCTGGGGGTCGGCGCGAAGAGTTCCGACGAACAGCTCGACCAGGGCAACGTCGCGGTCGACATGCTCGCGAAGTGGACCGACGAGGTCTGGAACCAGATCAAGGGCGGCGAGCACGAAAAGAAGAACTCCCAGACCGATCTCAAGGACAAGTTCCACGAGAACCGCGGGATCCAGTACCAGAAGTTCCTCACCGACGCCGACGACCTGGCCAAGGCGCACAAGGTCGTCGAGGACGCGCTGAGCAAGAGCGACACCGAGCTGCAGACGCTCTTCGGCGAATGGAAGGGCAAGGGCGCCACCGCGGCGGAGATCAAGTACGACGAGACGATCAAGCCGCACGCCAAGGAACTGTCGGCGCAGATCGACGGGGCGGCGAAACTGATCCCGCAGACCGTGACGCAGGTCTTCAATACGGTCAAGAGGAAGGTCGACGAGGTCCTGCAGCTGCACCGCCCGGTGATCGCCGAGGCCGACATCCCGATGGCCAAGGACGTCCTCAAGATCGCCAACGGCGAGACCGAGGAATTCGACGACTTCATGAAGGTCGCCGGCTGGATCGACGCCGTCAACGCCAAGAACGGCAACAATTCGAACCTCGCCGAGCGCCTGCAGAACGACGACGGCTGCTTCAACGACGAGAACATCCGGTACGGCCAGGACGTCTGCCGCTATTGGCGCGACGGCGCGTTCCGCAAGGAATACCTGGGCCTGATCGACGCGTTCAACGGCGCCTGCAAGAGCGCCAAGGACACGATCGACCAGCAGTTCGGCGCGCTCGCGCGGTACATGGACGGCTACCGCAACCAGCTCACCGAGGGCAAGAACACCGGCAACACGGGCAACACCGGCAATACCGGGAACACGGGCAACACCGGGAACACCGGCAACACGGGGAACACCGGGTCGGGCAGCACCGGCAGCACCGGGACCGGGAGCACCGGCTCCACGACGCCGTCGGCGACCGAGCCCCCGAAGGCCGAGGTGCCCGCGAAGCCGGAGGAGGGCAAGAACCCGATCACCGGCAAGCCCCTGGAGGTCGACCCGTCGACCGGCGAGCCGTACCCGATCGACCCGAAGACCGGCGAAGCCATCAAGGACGTCGACGACACCGACACCGTGTCGGTCAAGAAGGGCGACAACACGATCACGATGTCCGAGCCCGACAAGGAGGGCAAGCAGGACATCTCCGTGGACGACGGGCACGGCCACAAGAAGGACTACCACCTCGACTGGGGTGACGACGACAAGGCCAAGGCCGCGGACGGCAAGGACGCCGCCGCGCCGGGTGCGGACAAGGGCGGGTTCGGCCCGCAGGGTGCGCAGCACCCGGGCAAGGACGGCCAGCCGTCGGCGGACGGCGCCTACAAGCCGGGCCCGGACGGCAAGATCCACATCCAGGACGGCAACCTCAAGATCACCGCGGAGCGGCCGGAGGGCCCGGACGGCCCGACGATCGTCACGGTCGACGACGGCAAGGGCGAGCCGACCACCTACACGCTGGACGAGAAGGACGACCCGAAGGCGGGCGACGTCAAGGACGTCAAGACCGACGGCAAGGACCCCGCGAGTTCGGACATCAAGCACGACGCCAAGGCCGAGTCCCCGCTGACGAAGGACCCGGCACCGGCCAACCCGGACCCGGGCTTCACGCGCAGCGAAGCGGCGGCGCCGGCCGGCGGGTTCAGCACGCCGGGCGGTGTCGACGTCGGCGCGAGTGTCGGCGCGGAGCCCGCGGTGGCGACGGCCGACGCGGGAGCCAGCGCCGGTGCGGGAGCCGGAGCCGGAGCCGGTGACGCGACGACGACGGCGAGCGCGAGCAACCTCGGTTCGGCCCTCGGCGGGACGGGGACCCCGGACTTCGCCGGTGCCGTCTCGCTCGACCCGGGCGCCCAGACGGGCAGCGACGCGTCGATGCCGATGTCCGACGGCGGCGGGCTCGGCGCGACCCCGGTCGACCCGGGCGCGCACCAGGCCGCCGCGGCGAGCTCGTCGAGCATGGGCGGGATGAGCGGCATGGGGGGCATGGGCATGATGGGCGGCATGGGCGGCGCGCCCGGCGGGGGCGGCGACCAGCAGCGCGGCGCGAGCCAGTACCGCATCGAAGGCGGCGTCTTCGAGACGAGCGGCGCGAAGGGCCGGATCAGCGGCTCGCTGGACGACGAGGGTGACCGCTCGATCCGGTACGACCGGTGACGAAGGCTTACGGAGGGCCGATGACCAGCGCCGAAGACCGGTATCGCGCGGCGATCTCGACGATGGACGCCGCGGCTCGCGAGCAGGACGAGCAGCGGGGGCTGCGCGAACGCCGCGTCGCCGAGGCCACGGAGCAGGCGCGCGCGGGGCTGCAGCAGGAGATGGGCGCGGCGCAGAAGTACGCCGAGCACATGGACGAGCTGAACAAGCGCAAGCAGAGCGCGGGCGGCTGGGCCACGGAGAAGACGCTGGCCGACAAGTCCCGCGAGTCCCTGATGGAGTTCGGCGTCGAGGACGAAGAGGCGGACACGGGCTACACGGCGTACCCGACGCCGAGCTACGGCACCCCGGCCCCGGCGGCGGTCGCGCCCCGGCCGGAGCCGGCCCCGGAGCCCGCGGCGCCCGAGCCGCCCCGCCGTGGACGGCACGCCCGCCAGCCCGACGACGAGGACGACTTCTCCAGCACGAGCTGGCTGGTCTGAGCGGAGGCCGGGCCTCGCGCGTCAGTGCGCAGGCTCTTCTTCCCGCTCGATCGGCGCGTGCTTGACGTCCGCTTCGAGCAGGGGCCGGTACTTGTCGGTGCCGGTGAGGTGGGTCAGGAAGAACGCCGTGAACAGCGCCCGGGTCAGCTTCTGCGTGCCCCGGTGCGGCTTGCCGTGCAGGAGCAGCTGCGACCAGTGCCTGCCCTCCGTCACGCCCAGGTGGGACGCCTTGCCGAGCAGCCGCAGCTGCACGTCGTCGCCGCCCCAGGCGTTGGTGATCGCCTCGGCGTGGGCGACCGCCGGCGCGACCAGGTCGTCCTCCGCGGCCAGGTGCAGGCCGGGGACGGTGATCTCCTTCGCGACCTCGGTCGCCGGCGGCAGGGTCTGGGCCGCGGTGATCGTCGCGACCGCCTTGATCCGCGGGTGTTCCGCCTGCGCGTCCTGTGCCGCGGCCAGCACGGCCGCGCCGCCGCCGGTCGAGTGGCCGGCGAGGCCGAGCTTGGCCGGGTCGACGCTGATGCCGTCCGGGCCCAGCCGCACCGTCGTGACGACGTCGAGCGTGGTCAGCAGGTCCGCGCCGAGCAGCCGGTGCGAGGGCAGCGGCCCCCGCTGGGTGGCAGGCGCGGCCGCGACGATGCCCCAGCTGGCGAGGTGGTGCAGCAGCTCCCGGTACCGCTCGGGCGGCTGCAGCCAGCCGTGCCCGAAGGCAACGGCGGGCAGGCCGAGGCCGGCGCGCGGCGTGAACACCACGCCGGGCAGGCCGACCAGGGCGAGGTTGCCCCGCAGGACCTCGTGCGGGCCCCGGTGCGTCAACTCCGCGAGCAGCTGCTTGGGCTTGCTGGCCATGGCCGGAACCCTACTGTGCGGACCCGCACCGGGCGCGTCCGCCGCCCCGGCGAGCCGACCGGCGTACCCAGACGGTCGGCCGGCGTACCCGGACGGTCGGCCGGCGTACCCGGACGGTCGGCCTGCGTACCCGGACGGTCGGCTGGCGTACCCGGGCGGTCGGCCCGCAGACCGACCCTCCAGGTACGCAGACCGACGCTCCGGGTACGCGGACCGACGCTCTAGGTACGCCAGCCGACCCGCCGGATTCGGGAGCCAGGTACCCGTGTGGGTGACAGCGGATTGGTCCGAACCACCAAGGTGTCCGTCTCCCCAGGTCGGGGGGCGTTTGCGGACCCCGTCAGCCCGCTGAACGTCCCTCGTTAGGCTGGTGTGCGTGTGTGGAATCGTGGGATATGTCGGGCACCGCCCGGCTCTGGACGTCGTCCTCGGCGGGCTCCGGCGCATGGAGTACCGCGGTTACGACTCGGCCGGTGTCGCGGTCCTCGACGGTGCCGGTGCGCTGACCGTCGAGCGGAAGGCGGGACGGCTCGCCAACCTGGAAGCCCAGCTCGACGAGGTCGGCCGCGAGAACTTCGGCGGTACCGCCGGCATGGGCCACACCCGCTGGGCCACGCACGGCGCGCCCGTCGACCGCAACTCGCACCCGCACCGGGACGCCTCGCAGCGTGTCGCCGTCGTGCACAACGGCATCATCGAGAACTTCGCCGCCCTGCGTGCCGAGCTCGAGGCCGACGGTGTCGAGATGGCCAGCGACACCGACACCGAGACCGTCGCCCACCTGGTCGCCCGCGCCTACAACGAGGGTGACACCAAGGGTGACCTCACCGCCAGCGTCGCCGCCGTCTGCCGCCGTCTCGAAGGCGCGTTCACCCTGGTCGTGACGCATGCCGACCACCCGGACACGATCGTGGCGGCGCGCCGGTCGTCGCCGCTGGTCGTCGGGGTCGGGGAGGGCGAGCACTTCGTCGCCTCCGACGTCGCCGCCTTCATCGAGCACACGCGCGAGGCCGTCGAGCTGGGCCAGGACCAGCTCGTCGTGATCACCCGCGACGGCTACGAGGTCCTCGACTTCCACGGCGACGCCGCACAGGCCAAGCCGTTCACCGTGGACTGGGACCTGAGTGCCGCCGAGAAGGGCGGCCACGAGTACTTCATGCTCAAGGAGATCGAGGAGCAGCCCGAGGCGCTGGCCAACACGCTGCGCGGGCACTTCGAGTCCGGCCGGATCATCCTCGACGAGCAGCGCATCTCCGACCAGGACCTGCGCGACGTCGACAAGGTCTTCGTCGTCGCCTGCGGGTCGGCCTACCACTCCGGCCTGGTCGCGAAGTACGCCATCGAGCACTGGACGCGCCTGCCGGTCGAGGTCGAGCTGGCGAGCGAGTTCCGCTACCGCGACCCGGTCCTGGACCGGGACACGCTGGTCGTCGCGGTGAGCCAGTCCGGCGAGACGGCGGACACGCTCGAAGCCGTCCGGCACGCGCGCGAGCAGAAGGCGCGGGTCCTCGCCGTCTGCAACACCAACGGCGCGCAGATCCCGCGTGAGTCCGACGCCGTCCTCTACACCCACGCCGGTCCCGAGATCGGCGTTGCCTCGACCAAGGCGTTCCTCGCCCAGATCGCGGCCAACTACCTGGTCGGCCTGGCACTGGCGCAGGCCCGCGGCACGAAGTACCCGGACGAGGTCGCCCGCGAGTTCGCCGAGCTGGAGGCCATGCCCGCGGCCGTCCAAAAAGTACTGTCCACTGTGGACCAGGTGCGCGACCTCGGCCGCCGGATCGCCGACTCCAAGGCGGTGCTGTTCCTCGGCCGTCACGTCGGTTTCCCGGTCGCCCTCGAAGGCGCGCTGAAGCTCAAGGAACTGGCGTACATGCACGCCGAGGGCTTCGCGGCCGGCGAGCTGAAGCACGGCCCGATCGCGCTGATCGAAGAGGGCCTGCCGGTCGTCGTCGTGATGCCGTCGCCGAAGGGCCGCGCGGTGCTGCACTCGAAGCTGGTGTCGAACATCAGCGAGATCCAGGCCCGCGGCGCCCGCACGATCGTCATCGCCGAAGAGGGCGACGAGACGGTCCGGCCGTTCGCCGACGAGCTGATCGAGGTGCCCGCGGTGCCGACGCTGCTGCAGCCGCTGGTGTCCACGGTGCCGCTGCAGGTGCTGGCCGCGGAGATCGCCCGCACCCGCGGGTACGACGTCGACAAGCCGCGTAACCTGGCGAAGTCCGTCACAGTCGAGTAGTCGCGGGAGGCCCCGCCGTGCAGGGAATCTGGACCACGGAACGGATTCGCGAGGCGGAGGGGCGGGCGTTCGCCGTCACGCCGGAAGGCGAGCTGATGCGGCGGGCGTCGTTCGGCCTGGCGGTCCAGGTCGCGGACTTCCTCGAAGACCACACCGGCGGCGTGTCCGGACGGCGGGTCGTCCTGCTGGCCGGCTCGGGCGACAACGGCGGCGACGCGCTCTGGGCCGGTGCCTTCCTGCGCCGTCGCGGAGTCGCTGTCACGGCGATCCTGCTCAAGCCCGAGAAAGCCCACGCCAAGGGACTGGCCGCGCTCAAGCGAGCGGGCGGCCGCGCCGTGTCCGCCGAGGACGGTCCACAGTGGATCGCACGCGCCGACGTCGTGGTCGACGGGATCGTCGGCATCTCCGGCCGGGGCCCGCTGCGGCCGGACGCCGCGCGGCTGGTGGACCTCGTGGAAGCGCCGATCGTCGCGGTCGACCTGCCCAGCGGTGTCGACCCGGACACCGGCGCGGTCGACGGCCCCGCCGTCAAGGCGGCCCGGACGGTCACGTTCGGCGCGCTCAAGCCGGTGCACGCGCTGGCGCCCGCCCACTGCGGCGAGGTCGTCCTCGTCGACATCGGCCTCGAACTGGACCGGCCCGATCTCCGGCGTCTGGACATCGTCGACGTCGCCGCGGCCTGGCCGGTGCCGGGCCCGGAGGACGACAAGTACAGCCAGGGAGTCGTCGGCATCGCGGCGGGCTCGGCGACCTACCCGGGTGCGGCGGTCCTGGCCGCGGGCTCGGCGGTCCGCGCCACCTCGGGCCTCGTGCGGTACGCGGGCCACGCGGCCGACGTCGTCCGCGCGCAGTGGCCGGAGATCATCGCGACCGGCACGGTCGCCGACGCCGGGCGTGTCCAGGCGTGGGCGGTCGGCCCCGGCATCGGCACCGGTTCGGAAGGCCGGGACGTGCTGCGGTACGTGCTCGGCCAGGGCGTCCCGGTCTGCGCGGACGCCGACGCGACGACGATCATCGCGCAGTCCCCGGACGTCCTCGATGCCCGCGACCCGGACACGCCGCTGGTCCTGACCCCGCACGCGGGCGAGTACGAGCGCCTGATGGGCCGCAGGCCGGGCCCGGACCGCGTGACGGCGGCGCGCGAAGCGGCGAAGAAGTACGACGCCGTGGTGCTGCTGAAGGGCCACTGCACGGTGATCGCCGCCCCGGACGGCCGCGTCGCGGTGAACACCCCGCGCGGCGCCTGGCTGGCGACCGCGGGTTCGGGTGACGTCCTGTCGGGCTTGGTCGGCGCGCTGCTGGCGGCGGGCCTGGACCCCTGGCTGGCCGCGGCGGCCGCCGCTCACGTGCACTCGCTGGCGGGGGCGATCGCGGCCCAGAACGCGCCGACCTCGGCGTCCGGGCTGGTCCACGCCATTCCGGAAGCGATCCGTTCGATCCGCTCGCTCACGTCCTGAGAAGTCTTATCGAGTTCTCTGTTAACTTCGCGCGTTAAATCTGGTAAGAAGTCCGTGTGAGCGGCGGCACAGCATCCTCGGGGGACCGGAAGACCCGGCCGTCCGACGCCGTCGTCGAGCAGCGGCGGCAGGACATCCTCGACCACGTCATCGAGCACGGCGAGGTCCGGATCGACGACCTGACGACGCGGTTCAAGGTCAGCCTGATGACCATCCACCGCGACCTCGACGACCTGGCCGAACGCCGTCTCCTGCGCAAGCTCCGCGGCAAGGTCGAGGCCTACCCGGCGCTGACCATCGAGACCGCCGCCCGCTTCCGCGACACCCTCCACCACGGCGAGAAGGACGCGCTCGGCCGGGCGGCCGTCAACCACGTCCAGCCGGGGCAGACCGTCTTCGTCGACGACTCCACGACGCTGCTTCCGCTGGTCAAGCGCCTCGCGGACATCGACGCGCTCACTGTCGTCACCAACTCGCTGCACGCCGCCCGCCTGCTCGGGCCCAAGGTCGAGGTCGTGCTCGCCGGCGGCCGCTACAGCCCCGAGTACGACTCCTGTGCCGGCCCCGAAGTCCTCAACCTGCTCGACTCGATCCGCGCCGACGTCTCCTTCGTCTCGGTCACCGCGGTCGCCGTCGGGCGGCTCTTCCACCCCGACCGCGACTACGCCGAGCTGAAGAAGGCCGCGCTGAAGATCGCGAACCACAACGTCCTGGTCGTCGACCACTCGAAATTCGGCCGCACCGCGACCTACGCGCACGGTGACGTCGGCGACTACGACCTGCTGATCACGGGCCAGGCCACGCCCACCGAGGAGATCGAGGCCGCGCTCAACGCGGGCACCGCGATCGAGATCGTCGAACACGTCGCAGAGGGGCAGCCCTATGACAGCTGAGCTGGTCGCCGGCATCGACTCGTCCACGCAGTCGACCAAGGTCGTCGTGTGCGACGCCGAAACCGGCGAGATCGTCCGCACCGGCCGCGCGCCGCACCCCGAGGGCACCGAGGTGCACCCCGACGCGTGGTGGGCCGCCTTCCAGGAGGCCACCGGCGGCCTGCTCGACGGGGTCAGGGCCATCGGCGTCGGCGGGCAGCAGCACGGCATGGTGACCCTCGACGAAGACGGCGAGGTCGTCCGGCCCGCGCTGCTGTGGAACGACACCCGGTCCGCGCAGGCGGCGCTGGACCTCACCGCGGAACTCGGCGGCCCGGCGGCCTGGGCGAAGTCCGTTGGCTCGGTGCCCGTCGCCAGCTTCACCGTGACGAAGCTGCGCTGGCTGGCCGAGCACGAGCCGGAGCTGGCCGACCGCGTCGCGCGGGTCCTGTTGCCGCACGACTGGCTGACCTGGAAGCTCACCGGCGGCGACCCGGTCACCGACCGCGGCGACGCGTCCGGCACCGGCTACTTCTCGCCGTCGGAGAACGCCTACCGCCTCGACGTCCTCGCGCACGCCTTCGGCGGCCGGACGCCGGAGCTGCCGACCGTGCTCGGCCCGGCCGACGCGGCGGGCCACACCCCGGACGGCGTGCTCGTCTCGGCAGGCACGGGCGACAACATGGCCGCCGCGCTCGGGCTGGAACTGGAGCCCGGCGACGCCGTCGTCTCGCTCGGCACCAGTGGCACCGTGTTCGGCGTCGCCGAGACCGGCGCGGCCGACGCCTCCGGCGAGGTCGCCGGCTTCGCCGACGCCACCGGCCGCTTCCTCCCGCTGGCCTGCACCCTCAACGCCGCCCGCGTCCTGACCGCGACCGCGGCCATGCTCGGCGCGACGCTCAGCGAGTTCGACCGGCTCGCCCTGTCCGCCGAGCCGGGCTCCGGCGGCCTGACCTTCCTGCCCTACCTCGACGGCGAGCGCACGCCGAACCTGCCGGAGGCCACCGGCTCGCTGGCCGGGCTGACCAGGGCGAACATGACGCCGCAGAACCTCGCCCGCAGTGCCGTCGAAGGCATGCTGTGCGGCCTCGCCGCGGGCCTCGACGCGGTGCGCGCGCACGGCCTCGACGTCCGGCGGGTGCTGCTGATCGGCGGGGGCGCGCAGTCGGCCGCCGTCCGCGCGGTCGCGCCGCTGGTGTTCGGCCTGCCCGTGCAGCTGCCCGAGGTCGCCGAGTACGTCGCGCTCGGCGCGGCGCGCCAGGCGGCGTGGGCCCTGGCTTCCAGTGCGGAACCCCCGTCCTGGCAGAAGAACCGCAAACTTCGGCTCGAGCTGGACGAGCCGACCGAGGCGCAGCGCGCCGAGGGCCACCGGATCCAGCAGCGCCACCTCGAAGCCCGCGAAGCGGCGTACGGGGTCCGGCGAGAGAACCGAGAGGACTGACCGATGGCTTCCATCACCTACGACAAGGCGACCCGGCGCTACCCCGGGGCCGAGCGCCCCGCGGTCGACGCGCTGGACCTGGAGATCGCCGACGGCGAATTCCTCGTGCTGGTCGGCCCGTCCGGCTGCGGCAAGTCGACCAGCCTGCGCATGCTGGCCGGCCTCGAGGACATCGACGAAGGCGCCGTCTGGATCGGCGACCGCGACGTCACCCAGCTGCCGCCGCGCTCGCGCGACATCGCCATGGTGTTCCAGAACTACGCGCTGTACCCGCACATGACGGTCGCGCAGAACATGGGCTTCGCGCTGAAGATCGCCGGCCGCCCCGCGTCCGAGATCAAGCAGAAGGTCCTGGAAGCCGCGAAGCTGCTGGACATCGAGCAGTACCTCGACCGCAAGCCGAAGGCGCTCTCCGGTGGTCAGCGCCAGCGCGTCGCGATGGGCCGCGCGATCGTCCGCGAGCCGCAGGTGTTCCTCATGGACGAGCCGCTGTCGAACCTCGACGCGAAGCTGCGTGTCTCGACGCGTACGCAGATCGCCGCCCTGCAGCGCCGCCTCGGCGTCACCACGGTGTACGTCACGCACGACCAGGTCGAGGCCATGACGATGGGTGACCGCGTCGCGGTGCTGTCGGACGGCCTGCTCCAGCAGTGCGACACCCCGCGCGCGCTGTACGACAAGCCCGCCAACGCCTTCGTCGCGGGCTTCATCGGCTCGCCGGCGATGAACCTGGTGACCGCCAAGCTGACGGCCGACGGCGCCGAGCTGGGCGGCGGCAGCGTGGCGCTGACCCGCGAGGTCATCGCGGCCGCCGACGGCGACACCGTGACCCTCGGCTTCCGGCCGGAGTCGCTGGAAGTGGTCAGCGAGGGCCCGGATTCGGTGCCGATCAAGGTCGACCTGGTCGAGGAGCTGGGCTCGGACGCGTACGTGTACGGCAAGCTCGCCGAGACGGACGCGGAGGGCACGAAGTCCAACGTCGTGGCCCGCGTCGACCCGCGCACGCCCCCGGCCATGGGCGACACCGTCCACCTGCGAATCCGGCCGGACGAGCTGCACGTGTTCTCCGCCACCACCGGGGCACGCCTGCCCTGACCTCGGCTCATGGGAAACTGGGAGTCGTTATGACTCCCAGTTTCCCGCGGGCGCAGGTCGACATCGACCTCGACGCCATCCGCCACAACCTCACCCTGCTGGGCGCCCGCGCGCCCGGCTCGCAGGTGATGGCCGTGGTGAAGGCCGACGCCTACGGCCACGGCGCGCTGCCGGTGGCGCGTGCCGCGGTCGAGGCCGGGGCGTCCTGGCTGGGTACGTGTTCCCTGGGCGAAGCCCTCGCCCTTCGCGAGGCGGGCATCAAGACCCGGCTGTTCAGCTGGCTCGACACTCCCGACGTCGACTTCGCGGCGGGCATCGACAACGACATCGACCTCGCCGCCAGCTCGCTGGGTGAGCTGCGCCGCATCGCCGCCGCGGTCAAACCGGGTACCCGGGCCCGTGTGCACCTCAAAATCGACACCGGGCTCTCCCGCAACGGCTGCCCGCCCGCCGCGTGGGCCGAGCTGGCCGAAGCGGCGGCCGCCGAACCGCGGGTCGAGGTCGTCGCGGTCTGGTCGCACCTCGCGTGTGCCGACGAGCCCGGGCACCCCTCGATCGACCTGCAGGCCAAGCGGTTCGCCGACGCCTACGACACCGCCCGCGCCGCCGGGCTGGACCCGCTGCGGCACCTGGCGAACTCCGCGGCGTTGCTGACCCGGCCGGACCTGCACTTCGACATCGTCCGGCCCGGCATCGCGATGTACGGCCTCAACCCCGTGCCGCAGCCGGAAGACCTGCGCCCGGCCATGACGTTCCGCTCCGCCGTCGCGCTGGTCAAGCGCATCGAAGCCGGCGAATCGGTGTCCTACGGCCACACCTGGACCGCGGCACGGGACACGAACCTCGCCCTCGTCCCGGCCGGGTACGCCGACGGTGTCCCGCGTTCGCTTTCCGGGCGCATGGACGTCTGGCTCGGCGGGCAGCGGCGGCCGGTCGCCGGGCGGGTGTGCATGGACCAGCTGGTCGTCGACTGCGGTGACTTCGAACCGGCCGTCGGCGACGAGGTCGTCCTGTTCGGCGACGGCACGCACGGCGAGCCGACGGCCCGGGAATGGGCCGACAAGCTGGGGACCATCGACTACGAAATCGTCACCTCGATGTACCGCCCGCGGGTGCGGCGCCGGTATCTGGGGGAGCGCGAGTGACTCCTTCACGTCGACTGCTGGCCATCGCCGGCGGGGTCGGGGCCGTGGCCACCGGGACCGCCGCCGCCTTCGCCGTCGCCACGCAGCAGCGGCGGCACAGTGAGGATCCGTACGTGGACGAGCCGCTGGGGGACCTGAAGCCCGACCGCACTTCGACGGTCGCGGCCGAGGACGGCACGCCGCTTTCGGTCGAGGAGATCGACCCGGAGGACGGCGGCGAACCGGAACTGACCGTCGTGGGGGTGCACGGCTTCGCGCTTTCGCGGCGCTGCTGGCATTTCCAGCGTCGCGACCTGGCGAAGCTGCGGCTGCCCCGGGTGCGTCAGGTGTACTACGACCACCGCGGCCACGGCCTGTCCGGCGCGGCCACCGCGGAGACGTCGACCATCGAACAGCTGGCGCGCGACCTCGACTGCGTGCTGCGCTCGGTGGTGCCCGAGGGACCCATCGTGCTGATGGGGCACTCGATGGGCGGCATGGTGATCATGGAACTGGCCGCCGAGTTCCCCGAGCTGTTCGACGACCGCGTCTGCGGCGTCGCCTTCATCGCGACGGCGGCGGGCGAAGTGGGCGCACGCGGGTTGCCGCGTTCGCTGCTCTCGAAGTACAACCCGCTGACGCGCGCGGCAGGCGGGCTCGCCGGGTGGCAGCCCGGCCTGGTCGAGTTCGTGCGCGCGGCGGGCGGGCAGCTGACGCGGCAGGCCGTGCGGCGCCTGGCGTTCGGCAGCCGTGAGGTCGCGCCGCGGCTCGTCGACTTCATGCTGGAAATGCTGGAAGTGACGCCGGTCCGCGGGCTGGTGAACTTCATCGACACGCTCGGCAGCCACAACCGCTACGCGGCGCTGGCGGGCCTCAAGCACGCGGAAGTGCTCGTCATCGGCGGCGACTCCGACCGGTTCACGCCGTTTTCGCACGCCGAGCGGATCTCGGCCGAGCTGCCCGACGCGGAGCTGGTCCGCGTCCGCGGCGCCGGTCACATGGTGCAGCTCGAACAACCCGAGCTGGTGAACAGCAGGCTCATCGATCTCCTGCAACGCTGTTCCGGTGCGGACGGCGTGACCTCGTCCCGGCGAACCTGGTGGTGGCAGCGTTGAGTTTCGTGTTCCCGACCCCCGAAGAGACCATGGACTTCGGGCGCGCGCTCGGCCGCGCGCTGCGCGCGGGCGACCTGGTGCTCCTGGCGGGCCCCCTCGGCGCGGGCAAGACGACGCTGACCCGAGGCATCGCGGACGGCCTCGGCGCCGGCGGCCGGGTCAGCTCCCCGACGTTCGTCCTGGCCCGCGTCCACCCGGCAGGCCCGGCGGGCGTGCCCCTGGTCCACGTGGACGCGTACCGCCTGGGCGGCGACCTGTCCCAGCTGGACGACCTGGACCTGGACACGGACCTGGAGCGCTCGGCCATCGTGGTCGAGTGGGGCGAGGGTTCGGCCGAGCGCCTGTCCGAGGATTACCTGGTGGTTCGCCTGGACCGCCGCGAGGACGACGCCCGCGAGGTGACCCTGGAGCCGCACGGCACCTGGGCCGCCCGGGTCCCGGAGCTGGTCGGCTCGTGACCCGGGCACGGCGTTTCGTTGTGCTCAACGACGCGCCGCTGGGTGATGGCGCGGACGAAGACCTGCTCAAGATCACGCAGGTCGCACGATCCCTCGCCGACTTGATCGTCGCGTCGCGGAACACCGCACCCTTCACCTTGGCCGTCGACGCCGCCTGGGGCATGGGCAAGAGCAGTCTCCTGCACCGGCTGGACGTGACGTTGGCCGCCGATGCCGGGATTTCCACCGTGTGGTTCAACGCGTGGACCTCGGGCCGGGCGAGCGCGTTGGAAGGTCTGATCAAGTCGGTGCTGCTCCGCTTCGACCGCAACGTCATCCGGCGGGCCCTGCGGTCGATGTCGAAGCGCGCGCACCTGCTCGGTGCGTTGCGTGGACTCGCGCTTGTGGCTGCCAGCTTCTTCGGTCTCGGCCGGGTGGTCGACGAGATGTGGCAGCGCATGTCCTTGAACGCGCAGGCTCGCAACCAGATCAAAGGCGTCCTGCGCGATGCGTTCGGGGCTTGGCTGGCGAAGGGCGGCGAAGTCGGCGGCCGGCTGCTGGTCGTGTTCGTCGACGACCTCGATCGATGCGCGGGCGAACGTGTGGTCGAGGTGTGCGAAGCGATCAAGCTCTACCTCGACGTGCCGGGGATCGTCTTCGTGCTGGCCTGCGACCAAAGCGCTTTGTGGCGAGCGGTCCAGAACTCATCGGGCGTCGGCGACCCTCAACCGGACCTGGGACGCGATCGGTCTGGAGAACCTGGTCAAAGTGATCATGCTCCAGCACTTCTACCCGGCGTTCTACCGCCTCCTGAGCAATCCCCGTCACCGCGGCCTGATCCCCGAGTTCCTGGCTTACCGGGACTTTCGCAAGGAGGTGAAGGAGGGCGGCGCGGTGACAGCTTCCGACTGGGCGGCGCTGTTCGGCTCGAAGGGGCTGCGGCCGCCGCAGGGCCGGCTGGACGACCTGAGCGACTTGGAGCGGCAGCTGCCGGCCGAGTTTCCGGCCCTCGTCGACGACCGGGACTTCGTGGCCTTGCTGGAGAGCTTCGGCCCGACCATGGAAAGCGTGATGGAGCAGCTGCAACGGCGTCCGCTCGCGGTGACCCAGGTCCCGGATGACCTGGCCATCACGGCGGCCGACGGTGGGCGGGACGCGTTCCGGCAGCTGGCGGGACTGCGGGAGAGTTTCCCGTTGGCGGCAAACCGGCGATCGGCACGCGTTCGCCTCCCGGTGGGCGAGCCGATCCGGCCGGCGCTGCGCGACCTCCGCGTGCTTTGGGTCGACGACCAGCCGCCGAACAACCGCGACCTGGCGGACTACCTCGTCGAGTGCGGCGTCCGGGTCGACATCGCGAG
Organism: Amycolatopsis melonis; assembly: GCF_040064235.1. Taxonomy (NCBI): domain Bacteria; kingdom Bacillati; phylum Actinomycetota; class Actinomycetes; order Pseudonocardiales; family Pseudonocardiaceae; genus Amycolatopsis; species Amycolatopsis melonis. The sequence continues at coordinate 94,210 of NZ_JBDZYD010000011.1, read as the reverse complement.
GGGCTGGACCGAGGCTCAGGACTCGCTGGCCCGGCATCGTCCGGACGCCCTGCTGTCGGACTTCCGGCGCGGCACCGATGACAACGCGGGGATCGACGATCTGGCGAGCTTCCGCCGCGAGGGCTACGACGGCCCGGTGCTGTTCTTCTCGGGGAAGGAACCGAGCCTGGCTTTGCAGAGCCGGATCCAAGAACTGCGGGCGGAGGGGCCGACCAACGACGAGAACGAGGTGGTGCGCCGGCTGGAGCGGCTGGTCGCCGGCCGGGAGGATTGACCACCGCCCCCGCCACGTCCAGGTCCATCAGGTCCCGCGGCTGCAGGTGCAGCTGGTTGGCGATGTCCGGCACCTCCGAAGCCGGGCACTCGAGGATCGCCGCCGCCTGGGGTCACCTGGTCCAGCCGGAACGCATTCGGGAGGCGAGGTCATGCGCGCCGTTCGGAACAAGCTGAACGGCGGCGGAACTGCCGGGGGGGGGGGGGGGGGGCGGGGGGCCGGCGGGGGCCCCCCCCCCGAGAGCGGCCCCGCCCGCCCGGGGAAGCCGGCACCCCCCCGCCCCGGGGGGCGCCCGGGGGGGGGGGGCCCCCCGGGGGCGCCCCGCGGGGCCCCCCGCCCCCGGATAGCCGCTCTCAGCCGCCGTTGTACTGCCGGTAGGCCGGTGCCCGGAAGGCCCTGGTGCCGGCGCCCGCGATCTTGTCGACCGCGCACAGGAACTTCGGCCCCATCTTCGCGGTGGCCTGCCGGACCGGGTGCGTGGCCCCGAAGTCCTCCGGGTTCGCCTGGCCGTGCGCGAACATCGAGTAGATCAACACCGGCTTGCCCGCGGCGTCGAACATGATGCCCGCCTCGTTGCGGCCGTCGTTCAGCCAGCCCGCCTTCGTGGCGATCCTCGCCCGGTCGACGGACGACATCTCCCGCCGGATGCCGTCGGTGAACGCCACCTGCGAGCGCAGGATGGACAGCAGGTACTCCGTCGACGCCGGGCTCAGCAAGGTGCCCGCGACCAGCGCCTTCAGCAGGTCGTGGGTCTCGCGCGGAGTGGTCTTGCCGAGGAAGTAGCGGTTCGGGTTGGCCACCGGCGTGACCTGGGTCTTGGGGAACCCCTTGGCCACCAGGATCTGGTTGATCTCGGCCGCCGGAACCACGAGCCCCACCAGCCGGACGCACGTGTCATCCGAAACCGTGAGGAACAGCGACAGGACGTGGCCAAGCGTGAACGCGCTCGGGTACGCCCTGTCCAGGATGACGATGCCGTCACCACCCGGCACGACGATGCTCGCCGGCACCTGGACCTGCTGGTCCAGCGTGAGCAGGCCACGGTCGATCTTGTCCATCAAGGTGACCGCGACGGCGACCTTGTTGACGCTGTACGCCTCGACGATCTCGTCGGACGCCACGTCGACGGCGACCTCGTCGGCCACGCTGATGTAGGAGTTCCAGATGCCGCCTGCTTCAGCGGCCGCGGTGTCGTAGACGCGCTTCACCTTCTGCCTGGCCAGGTCCGGTGTGGCCGGGCTGGCCTCGATGTCTGCTTCCTGCGCGTACGCGGGAGAGCCGCCCAGAATGCTTCCAGCGGCGACAGCGGTCCCCAAACCGAAGGCCGCTCGCCTGTTGAGTCGATACCCCATCGCGAGATCCAACCACGGATGGACGAGTGACGTCGATCATCTCGCCGGACTCACGACCGCTCGCGCCACTCCCAGGTCCACCAGGTCCTGGGGCCGCAGGTGCAGCTGGTTGGCGATGTCCGGCACCTCCGACGCCGGCCGCTTGAGGATGGCCGCCGCGGCTTCCGGGGACGTCACCGAGAAGTACGCGTCCGGTGTCACCCATGTCGACTCCGCCGCGGCGAACGCCAGCGCGCCGCCCGAGCCTCCTTCGCCGATCACCAGCGTTGTCACCGGGATTGCCGCCGTCGCGACCGCCTCGAACATCGCCGCGATCGCGCCGCCCACGCCTGCCTGTTCCGCCGCCGCGTCGTTTGCCGCGCCCGGGGTGTCGACCAGCGTGAGCACCGGCAGGCCCAGGCGGGAGGCCAGCCGCACCAGGCGCGCCGCCGTGCGGAAGCCCGCGGGCAGCGTCGGCGTGCCGCACTGGGCCGCGTACGCGATCGTCCGCCCGTCTCGCCAGCCGAAGCCGCACGCCACTCCCGGGTCGACGCCGCCGACGCGGTCGCCGCTGATGTCCGCACGCCACTCGAAATACGCGTCGAGGTACTCGTGGGCGCGGGCCCGCTCCGGCGCGCGTGCCGCCTGGACCGCTTCCCAGCCCGTCGAGGGCAGCGGAGCCGGGCGCAGCGCGGCAGGCGGGGGAGCCGCCGCCGACGAACGCGTGGTCAGCAGCCGCAGCCAGCGTTCCAGGGTGGCGCCGAGTGCGGCGGGGTCGACGATCGCGTCGACCTGCCCCCACCCGAGTTTCGCCTCCGCCGTGTAGGCCTCCGGCGAACCCTCGGGACGCACGCGGGAACCCGCGAAACCGACCTGGGCTTCCGGCAGCGCGAGGACGACGTCGGCGCCCGCGCCGAGCGTCGCCCAGCCGCCGCCGGTCGCCGGGTCGCGCAGGACCGAGATCTGCGGGATGCCCGACGCCCGCGTCAGCGCCGACGCCCGCGCCACCCGCTGCAGCTGCATCAACGCACGCATGCCCTGCTGCATGCGGCTGCCGCCGGTCGCGATCAGCGAGACCACCGGCAGCCGCGCGTCGCGGGCGTGCGCGAACGCCGCCTCGACGCGGTCGCCGGTGCGCTGGCCGAGCGACCCGCCGAGGAACCCGAACTCGAACGCGATCAGCACGGCCTCGACGTCGCCGATCTTCGCCGTCCCGCAGACGACCGACTCCTTCTCGCCCGTCCGTTCTTCCGCGCTGGCGCGGGCTTCGCGGTAGCCCGGCCAGCCGATCGGGCCGTCGGCAGGCTCGTCGCGCAGCGGCGTGGGGAACTCCGCGAAGCCGGTCGCGATCGCGCCGAGGACCTCGCGGGCCGGCAGCCTAGGCACCGAGGGCTCGCTTCATGACCTTGCCCATGTCGTTGCGCGGCAACGCATCCAGGAACCGGACGACCCGCGGGCGCTTGTGCGGCGCGAGCAGCTTCGCCACGTGGTCGGCGAGTTCGTCCTCGGCCGGTGGTGTGCCGCTGGGCACGATCCACGCCACGATCCGCTCGCCGAGGTCGTCGTCCGGTTCGCCGGTGACCGCCGCTTCCGCGACCCCGGGGTGTTCGAGCAGCGCGTTCTCGATCTCCCCCGCGCCGATCTTGTAGCCGCCGCTCTTGATCAGGTCGGTCGCCTTGCGCCCGACGATCCGGACGTACCCGTCGGCGTCGCGCGTGGCCATGTCGCCGGTGCGGAACCACTCGCCGTCGAACGCGGCCGCGGTCGCGTCCGGGCGGTTGAGGTACCCGGTGAACAGGTTCGGGCCGCGTACCTGGATCTCGCCGACAGTGTCGACGTCCTCGATCACCTCGCCGGCGTCGCCGACGAGCCGCACCTCGACCCCGCGCAGCGGCACGCCGACCGTGCCCGGCTTGCGCTCGCCGTCCGCGCGGACGCTGGTGTTCATCAGCGTCTCGGTCATGCCGTAGCGCTCGACGACCTGCTGCCCGGTCGCCGCGGTGATCCGCTGGTGGTCGTGCACCGGCAGCGCGGCAGACCCGGAGACGAGCAGCCGCGCGCTCTTCAGCGCGTCGGCCAGCGTCGTGTCCGTGCCCACCTCGCCCGCGATGCGGTGGTACATCGTGGGAACGCCGAACATCATCGTGGCGCCGTTCGCCAGTTCGTGCGCGACGCCCTCGGTGGAGAACCGGCCCAGGTGACGCACCGAGCCGCCGCGGCGCAGCGGGCCGAGGATGCCGAGGATCAGGCCGTGCACGTGGAACAGCGGCAGCGCGTGCACGAGGACGTCGCCGTCCGTCCAGCCCCAGGCGTCCTCCAGGGCGTCGAGCGTGGCCGCGATCGCGCGGCGCGGCAGGACCACGCCCTTCGGCGGCCCGGTCGTGCCCGAGGTGTAGACGATCAGGGCGGGTGTCTCGGGATCCGGCTCTTCCGGGATCTCCGCACCGCCGCCGGTGAGCGGGATGTCGCGGCGCGGGACGCCGTCGAGGCCCTCCGGCAGCGGCACGCCCGGCTCGGCGAGCACGAGCTGCGGTTCGCTGTCGGCGAGGATGTGCGCCAGCTCGCGTTCGCCGATCTTCGGGTTGAGCGGCACGGCCGGGACACCGGCGAGCAGCGCGGCGACGACCGCGACGCTCGTGTGGACGGTCGGGGTCGCCCACACCGCGACGCGGCCCTGCGGCAGCTCGCGGGCCAGCCCGGCCGCGACGGCGGCGAGGTCGTCGTAGGTGAGCAGGTGGTCGCCGAAACGCAGGGCCTCGCGGGTCGAGCCGCGGGCGAGGGCAGGGAACAACGGCTCGGGCACCGCGGGGACCTCCCAGTGGGGGGACTCGAACCAGGGTCGGACTCGAATCGCACGTTACCGTGCTGATCCGTCCCCTGCAGCCGCCTGGCGGAGTGCCTGGTCGTAGGCTGGGACACCGTGTTGGTACTGGCGATCGATACCTCGACCCCGGCGGTGACCGCGGGCGTCGTCGCGCTGGACGGTGACGAGGTCCGGACACGGGGTGACCGGGTCACGGTCGACGCCCGCGCCCACGGCGAGCTGATCACCCCGCACGCGCTGGCGGCCGCCGAAGCCGCCGGTGTCGCGCTCAAGGACCTCGACGCGATCGTCACCGGCGTCGGCCCCGGGCCGTTCACCGGCCTGCGGGCCGGGATGGCCACCGCGGCCGCGCTCGGGCACGCGCTCGGCATCCCGGTGTACCCGGTCTGCAGCCTCGACGCGCTGGCCGCCGACGTCGCCTCGGCCGAGCCCTTCCTGGTCGTCACCGACGCGCGCCGCCGCGAGGTCTACTGGGCCGCCTACGACAGCGACGGCAACCGCACCGACGGCCCGCACGTCCAGCGCCCGGCCGACGTCGGAAGCGCCATCGAGGTGGCTGCGGGCGACGGCGCGCTGCAGTACGCCGACGCGCTCGGCGTCCGGACGATCGAGCCGCGCTTCCCGTCGCCCGCCGGGCTGGTGAAGGCCGCGAAGGCCGCGTTGCTCGCTTCGGAAGAGCCGGCGCCGCTGACGCCGTTGTACCTGCGCCGTCCCGACGCCGCCGAGCCGTCGGCGCCGAAACGGGTGACCGTGCCGTGAGACTCGAACCGCTGCGCCGCAGGGACATCGCCCGGTGCGTCGAGATCGAGCAGATCCTCTTCCCCGGCGACGACCCGTGGAGTGCCCGCGCGTTCCACTCGGAACTGGACGCGGGCAATTTCTACCTCGCCGCGCGCCCGGACGAGGGCGACGAGCTGCTCGGCTACGCCGGGCTGGCCGTCGTCGGACGGCGCCGCGGCGAGTACGAGGCGACCGTGCACACCATCGGCGTCGCGCCCGAACACCAGGGCAAGGGCATCGGCAAGGCGCTGCTGCGCGCCCTGCTGGAGCGGGCCGACGAGTTCGAGGCGCCCGTGTTCCTGGAGGTCCGCACGGACAACACGACGGCTCTCGCGCTGTACGAGAGCCACGGCTTCGAACGGCTCGGCATCCGGAAGCGCTACTACCAGCCTTCCGGCGCCGACGCGTACACGATGGTCCGCCCGGCGCGGACGCGAGACGGGGTGGCGGGCTGATGGCACGCATCATCATGGGGATCGAGAGCTCGTGCGACGAGACCGGCGTCGGCCTGGTCCGCCTGCACGACGACGGCACGGTCGAGCTGCTCGCGGACGAAGTGGCTTCCAGTGTCGAGCAGCACGCCCGGTTCGGCGGCGTGGTGCCCGAGGTCGCCAGCCGCGCGCACCTGGAGGCGATGGTCCCGACGGCGTCCCGCGCGTTCGCGACGGCGGGCCTCTCACTGTCCGATGTGGACGCCATCGCGGTGACGGCAGGGCCGGGCCTGGCGGGCGCGCTCCTGGTGGGTGTCTCGGCGGCCAAGGCGTACGCGACGGCGCTGGACGTGCCGCTGTACGGCGTCAACCACCTGGCCGGGCACATCGCGGTGGACACGCTGCAGCACGGGCCGCTGCCGTCGCCGTGCCTGGCGCTGCTGGTGTCGGGCGGGCACACGCAGCTGCTGCGCATCGACGACATCGCGTCGTCGATCGTCGAGCTGGGGTCCACAGTGGACGACGCGGCGGGCGAGGCGTACGACAAGGTGGCCCGCGTGCTGGGCCTGCCGTACCCGGGCGGCCCCCCGATCGACAAGGCGGCCAAGGACGGCGACCCGGCGGCGATCGCGTTCCCGCGCGGCATGACGGGCCCCCGCGACGCGAAGTTCGACTTTTCCTTCTCCGGCCTGAAGACGGCGGTGGCCCGCTGGGTCGAGGGAGCACAGCGGCGCGGCGAGGAAATCCCGGTGGGCGACGTCGCGGCGTCGTTCCAGGAGGCCGTGGTGGACGTGCTGACGATGAAGGCGGTCCGCGCGGCGAAGGAGCAGGGGATCGGCACGCTGGTGATTTCCGGCGGAGTGGCGGCGAACTCCCGGCTGAAGGAGCTGGCCACCGCCCGCTGCGAAGCGGCGGGAATCGAGCTGCGCGTCCCACGCCCCCGGCTGTGCACGGACAACGGCGCGATGATCGCGGCACTGGGCGCTCACGTCGTGGCGGCGAAGCGGCCCACCTCGAACCTGGATTTCAGCGCGAACCCGGCGTTGCCGGTCGAGGTGGTTTCGCTTTAGCCCACGCGGAAGTGCCCGCCCATTCAAGACGCCACAGTGGGGTCAGGAAGCCGCCGCGTGGCGTCGTGCCGGGGACTCCACCCCGAGTAACTCCTCGATCGCGGCCACCGCCAGGACTGCGGCATTGCCTTCGCCGTAAGGGTTTCCCACCTGCGCCGGCCGCAGCTCTCCCGCCAGGATGCGGGCTGCCGTGTCCGCGATGCGGGCCGTGTCCGTGCCCACCAGCCATGCGCAGCCCGCCTCCACGACCTCCGCCCGCTCGGTCACGTCGCGCAGGACCAGCACCGGGGTGCCGAACGTCGGGGCCTCCTCCTGGATGCCACCCGAATCCGTCAGCACCAGCGAGGCCAGCCGCAGGGCGCGCACCAGGTCGGGGTACTCCAGCGGGTCCGTCACCGTCACGCGCGGCAGGCCGTCCAGTGCCGTCTCCACCTGTGCCCGCACCTCGGGGTTCGGGTGTGCCGGGAACAGGACCTGCACGTCCGGGTGCTCGGCGACGATCAGCTGGACCGCGGCAAGGGTCCGCTCCAGCGGCTCGCCCCACGACTCCCGGCGGTGCGACGTCACCAGCACCAGCCGCTCGCCCGCCTCCGCGATCTCCATCTCCAGCAGCGCCAGCGCCGTGTCGCGGGCGGGCAGGTCGCGGGCCGCGATCTCCAGCACCGCGTCGACCACCGTGTTGCCGGTGACCGCGATCCGTTGCCGCGCAACGCCTTCCGCGCGCAGCTCGGCGGCCGCGCCGAGGGTCGGGGCCAGGTGCAGGGCCGCGATGCGCGACACCATCTGGCGGGCGCCCTCCTCCGGGAACGGCGCCGCGAGGTCGTGCGTGCGCAGCCCCGCCTCCAGGTGCACCACCGGGATGCCCAGCCAGAACGCGGCCAGCGCGCCCGCGAGCGTCGTCGTCGTGTCGCCCTGGACGACCAGCGCCGCCGGGGCGAGCCGGCGCAGCGCGTCGTCGAGCGCGGGCAGCAGGCCCGCCACGAGTTCCGCCTGGCCGCCGGTGATCCGCGGCGGCACGTCCAGCCAGACGTCCACGGCCAGCCCGAACGGCTCCAGCGCCTGCTCGACCATTCCGGCGTGCTGGCCGCTGTGGACCAGGACCGGCCGCAACGCCGGATGCGCGTCCAGCGCCAGTGCCAGCGGCGCGAGCTTGAGCGCTTCCGGGCGCGTCCCGGCCAGCAACATCACATCCACCCCGCGGTGCCCCTTCTCCACGTCGTCCAGTGTCCAGGAAATTTCCCTCCGGAGAGGGCGGGCCGCCGGCGTGCGAGGGGCGCACGCCGACGGCCCTGTCCGTCAGTCCCGCGCCCGGGCGAGACGGCGGGTGCGCCCGTGGGCGGCGCACAGCCCGGCGGGCGCGAGACGGCGGTTGCGACGGTGGACGGCGATCAGCGCGGCGGTCCCGAGCAGGACCAGCAGCACGCCGAGGGCCAGCCACCAGCCGATGTCGGCACCGGTGGCGGCGAGGGTGCCCACCCCGCCACCGGCCACGCCGACCCCGGCGCCCGGCATCTTGTACATCCGGACCTCACTCAGGCCGTGCGGCGGTGGCGGAAGATCCGCGTGCCGACCGGCACCGCGATCAGGCCCAGCAGGCCGAGGCCGATCCACAGGCCCGGCCCGGACGCCAGCGGCATCGGCGGCGCGGCCGGGCCGCAGGTCGCCGACGACACGATCACGTCACCCGAGCCGAGCGACCCGACGACCCCGCCGAGGAGCTTCACGTGCAGGGCGTTGACCGTGAGGCTGCCGTCGGGGTTCTTGATCTGCTCGTTGAGGATGATCGTCGCGACGTTGACCGGGCCGATCGCGACCTTGATCTGCGTGTTCGGCGCCGGGTTGCTGTCGACCGCGCCGATGCTGCCGAGGTTCGCGCCGACGAGCGTGGTGCTGCCCGTGACACCCGCCTGGGTCGCCGTGCAGACCGCCTCGACGGCCTTGACGCCGACGGTGCCGAGTGCGGCCTTGAGCAGCGGCAGGCCGACGTCGGCGGTGCTCGCCTTCGCCGTCACCGTGCCGGTGTTGTCGTCGCGCTTGGCTTCGGTGTTGATCACTCCGGTGGTCAGGATCCCGGTCAGGGAGACCTGTGCCGTGCTGTTGGTCGTCGGGCCCGAGGTGCTGGCGGCCGCGAGCGGGCCCGCCTTGACGGCCGGCTGGCCGAGCAGCGAGACGTCGACCTTCACGCCGTACGCGGAACCGTCGCCGGGGGCCGCCGACGCGGGAGCCGCGCCGGCGAGCACGACGCCCGCCACGACGGCGGCGAGCAGCCCGCCGCGGCGAACGAGGGAGCTCTTCATCAACTTTCCTCCGAATTCGCTGGATTTTCCGGGTTTCGCGTGACGGCGGCGCGGATCGAACCGGCTGTGTCGAGTCGGCACGCGAATCGACTATCGCGAAGAGCGGCCCGAATGGCACACAAAATTTTCCGAATCACCGGATCGGGTAGAACGGGATGGTGTTTCCGCAGGTCGATTTCGAATCACCTGAACGGCCTAGCAAGTTTGCGGTCCGTACTGCCGAATGGGCCGCTAAACCACACCTGCGGGGTGGAACTCCGGCGGGATGCTGTCCTACGCTCGCCCGGAAGCCCAAGCTTGATCGAAGAGCCGACACCGAGAGGAACGTCGTGGCCGTAGCGAGCGCACCGAATGCGGGTATGTCCCGGTTTCCCCTGGTCGCAGCGCTGACCGCGCTGGCGGCCGCGGGTGCCGTGCTGGTGCTGGCCGAGCGGTTCTACCGCGAGCTCGAAGTACGGCTGGCGGGCGCGATCCTCGATGTCATCACTACATCGGGTGTTTATGTTGCCGGGGATCGCGAGGCTGTCTACTTTGGGTTGGGCGGCACTACTCCGTTCGGGTTGAGAATGACGCCGGAATGTTCTTCGGCGTTCCTCTTGCTGCCCCTGCTCGTTGTGAGCATGGCCATGGTGTATTTCCGGCCGTCGAATGCGCGGCGCATCTTCTTTTCCCTCGGCATTTCCGCGCTCGTCGTCGTTCTGGTGAACCAGCTCCGCATTCTGACGATCGTCGGGCTGGTGCACTGGTTCGGCACCGACGAGGGCTACTACTGGGGTCACACGCTGCTCGGCTCGATGGTGAGCGTGTTCGGCGGCGCGGTCTCGCTCGTGCTGTTCGTCTGGCTGTCGACGCGGAAGAAGAAGGCATGAGCGTCAAGGTCCTGCTGGCGATCACGCAGGCGTTCGCGCTCACCATGAGCGTGGCGTTCCTCGTCTACGTCGTGGTGATCGTGGTGCCGTACCTGCGCCGCAGGCCGGGGCCGGTGGGCGACCCCGGCGAGTTCACCTGGCACTTCTTCGTGCCGTGCCGTGACGAGCAGGTGGTCATCCGCGACACGATCCGCTATCTGCGCACGACGTTCCGCAAGGCGCACGTCTGGGTCGTCGACGACGACTCCGAGGACCGCACCGCGCGTGTCGTGCGGATGCTGTGGCGGCGGCACGGCGGCTACGACCCGTACCTGCACCTGGTGCCGCGCGTGCGGCCCGAAGCCAGGACGGGCAAGGGCGACGCCCTCAACGCGGCCTACCGCGCGCTGAACGAGTGGATGGGCCCGGACGCGTCGCGGGACGACGTCGTCGTGGTCGTCGTCGACGCCGACGGCCGCCCGGCGCCGAACTGCCTGGAGGTCTGCGCGGCACCGCACCTGTTCGGCGACGCGGAGATCGGCGCGGTCCAGCTCGACGTCCGGATGAGCAACGCCACGACACCGCCGCCGACGCGCAACCGGTTCGGCCGCTGGTTCGGCCTGAAGCTCGCGCAGCTGCAGGACCTGGAGTTCCGGACGGCGATCGCGGCGATCCAGACGTCCCGTGGCTTCACCGGCACGATCTCCATGGGCGGCAACGGCCAGTTCACCCGCCTCACGGCACTGGACTCCATCGCGGGCGCCGACGGCCAGCCGTGGCGCGGCTCGCTGCTGGAGGACTTCGAGCTGGGCGTCCACCTGCTCACGGCGGGCTGGCGCACCGGGTTCACCCCGGATTCCCATGTGGCCCAGGAAGGTCTGTACAGCCTGCGGCGGTTCCTGGTGCAGCGCACGCGCTGGGGCCAGGGCACCATGCAGTGCGCGCGCTACCTGCGCCGGATCTGGGACTCACCGCACGTCACCACCCTCGGCGCGGCGGAGATGATGTACTACCTGGCCCAGCCGTGGCTGCAGCTGCTGGGCTCGCTGCTGTACCCGATCCCGTTCGTGCTGCTGGTGGTGACCACGGCAGGCGACCCGGCGCGGATGTGGGCGTGGTTCACCGAGGGCGCGTGGATCCTGTTCGCCATCTACGGGTCGTTCGGGCTGCTGCCGTTCCTCGTCTGGGGCCCGATCTACCAGCTGAAGTGCCTGCGCAGCAAGAACATCCTGCGCGGCCTCGGCATGGGCTTCGCGTACGCGGCGTACATCTACACGTTCTACGTGACGTCGTGGCGCGCGGTGTTCCGGTTGGTCCGCGGCCGCAACGGCTGGGCGAAAACCCGCCGCAACACCGAGCAGGCGGCCGGGGCGAAGGTCGCGCTCGACGCGTGAGCGCGACCTCCGCCTGCCGTGCCTAGAACGCCGGGACGATCCGGACGTCGTCGGCCTTGACGAACGCGATCCGGTGCCCGAACTGGATCTGGACGTACTTCAGCTTCCCGCGGACCACCACGTGGTCCGCCGGGTCGAACGTCGTCGCGTAGTAGTACTCCGAGCCGACCGTTCCGGCCGAGGAGTACTTCTGGCCGGAGAGCAGCGTGTACGGCAGCGGAGTGATCACCTGCACCGGCACGTTCGCCGGGTAGGCCTCCGGTTCCGGGTAGGCGCGGCCGAACACCGGCACCGACGCCAGACCCGGCTTCGGCGTCACGACCCAGCCGATCGCCGGCTTGGCCACGCGGGCGTTGCGCGGGTTGGGGAACCAGCCCTTCTGCCCGAGGTACCAGATCGCCGTCCAGTCGCCGCGGACCTCGGCGACGGCGTACTGCTGCCCGGTCGCCACGCGGCTGCCGACGTCGGCGACGTCCATCGTGGACGCCGAGCCGTCCGGGTGCAGGCCGGCGTCCTTGAGCAGCGGCGCCGTTTCACTCGGCTCGGTGTGCAGCACGACCGCCTCGGACCCGCGGAGCGTGCACGGCTGCCCCGGCTTCTCGCAGCCGGTGAAGGCGGGCTGGTTCTTCGCGAAGTCCGGGTCGATGGTGACCAGCGAGGAGCCGGGCAGCCCGAACCCGCCGAGCGGCGCGCCCATCAGGTCGAAGTAGTGCGCCCAGTCCCAGTAGGGGCCCGGGTCCCAGTGCATGCCCTTGATCGTCGCCGGCACGGTGCCCGGCACGTTGTCGTGGCCGATGATGTGCGCCCGGTCGAGCGGGATGTCGTACTTGTGCGCGAGGTAGCGGACGAGCTTCGCGCTCGTGCGGTACATCGCCTCGGTGTACCAGGTGCCCTTCGCGGCGAAGCCCTCGTGCTCGATGCCGATCGACTTCGCGTTGACGTACCAGTTGCCGGCGTGCCACGCGACGTCCTTGGTCGGCACGTGCTGGGCGATCAGGCCGTCGTTGGACCGGATGCTGTAGTGCCAGCTGACGTACGTCGGGTCCTGGACGAGCTGCAGGACGTTGTCCCAGTAGCCCTCGGTGTCGTGGATGACGATGTGGTCGATCTTCTGGCTCTTCGGCCGGTCGGCGAGGTCGTGGTTGCCGTAGTCGTCCTTCGGCAGCTCCTGGTACGGCGCCGGCACGGACTCGCAGGCGACGCTGCGCGGGCACTCGACGTCCGCCGGGTTGCCGTCGTGGCGGGGTGGCGCGAGGTCCGGCGTCGCGGCGAGGCTGACCTGCTGGCCGTCGTCGGTGGTGCGGGCGACACCGGACTTGATGGTTTCGAAGACCTCGTCGGCGAAGGCCTGCGCGGCGCCCGCCTCGGCCGAGCCGCTGTAGCGCGCGACGGCGTCGTACCAGTCCTGGACGTTGCCGCTGCCTGCCTTGCCGAGGTCCCGCTGGTACTTCGCGAGCAGGGCGGCACCGCCCCGGATGTTCTGCCGGGCGTCGGAGCGCAGGGTGGCGGCGTCGGTGCCGGCGAGCCGGGCGGCCTCGTCGACGGTCTGCAGCTGCGGCGGCGGCGCGGCAGCCTCGCCCTCCGGGTGCCGGGCGGGCCGCGCGTCGTCACCACGCGGGTCCTCGGAGCCCTCGTCGTGGTGGCTGGTCGCCACCCCGGCTTCCCGCAGGTCGGTGAGGTGCATCGGGCCGTAGCCGGCGGCGGTGCTGGGCGTGCCGGCGTTGGCGTCCCACCTCGACTCGAGGTAGGAGACGCCGAGCAGGACGTTCTGCGGAACACCGAACTCGCTCGCGGCGGCGGCGAAGTCACGCTGCCGCTGCTCGGCGGGAGCGGCCTGCGCCGGCGCGGCGGCCAGGCCGGAGAGAAGAGCGACGGCGGCAGCGACGGCCGCCGTTCTCGGGACGGGGCGGGACATGGGCATAAACCCCCAGGGTTCAGGTGCCGGACGTCAGCACCTAACCAGAAACTCACGCCGGGGGTAAGGGGGCGCGTCGGCAGGCCCCGGGAGCGCCGCAAGCAGCAGGTCAGGCCGGTTGTCGCCCACGAGGGCCACCCTCCTTGCGAAGCTGGCACTCACGTGGCTAGAGTGCTAATCGCACGGCCCGACACGCCCCGGCACCCGCGACGGCGGGGGTGGTAGGAGCCGTAAGTCATCCTGCCAACGCTTTCGACGACCGTGGAGGTCAACCCGGTGAGCGTGAACATCAAGCCGCTCGAGGACAAGATCGTTGTCCAGACGAGCGAGGCCGAGGAGACGACCGCTTCCGGCCTCGTCATCCCCGACACCGCCAAGGAGAAGCCCCAGGAGGGCAAGGTTCTGGCCGTGGGCCCGGGCCGGATCGACGACAAGGGCAACCGCGTCCCGCTGGACGTGAACGTCGGCGACGTCGTCATCTACTCGAAGTACGGCGGCACCGAGGTCAAGTACAACGGCGAGGACTACCTGATCCTGTCCGCCCGCGACGTGCTGGCCGTCATCAACTGACGTCCGCTCGCAGCGCATGACGCCCCGGGCCCCGCAACACCGGGGAGCGGGGCGTTCTTGCGTTCAGAGAAAGGTAAGCGGTACACGCTATGCCCAAGCAGATCAGTTTCGACGAGGACGCTCGTCGCGCGCTGGAGCGCGGGGTGAACAAGCTCGCCGACGCGGTCAAGGTCACCCTCGGCCCGCGCGGCCGCCACGTCGTGCTCGACAAGAAGTTCGGCGGCCCGACCATCACCCTCGACGGCGTGACCGTCGCCCGTGAGGTCGAGCTGGAGGACCCGTTCGAGAACCTCGGCGCGCAGCTCGCCAAGAGCGTCGCCACCAAGACCAACGACGTTGCCGGTGACGGCACCACGACCGCGACCGTGCTCGCGCAGTCGCTGGTGAAGCACGGCCTGAAGAACGTCGCGGCAGGCGCCAACCCGACTTCGGTCGGGCGCGGCATCGAGGCCGCCGCGGAGAAGGTCATCGAGGTCCTCAAGTCCAAGGCCACCCCGGTCAAGGGCCGCGAGAACATCGCCCAGGTCGGCACCGTGACCTCCCGCGACGCCAACATCGGCGCCCTGCTCGGCGAAGCCGTCGAGAAGGTCGGCGAGGACGGCGTCATCACCATCGAGGAGTCGTCGACCCTGGCGACCGAGCTGGTGATCACCGAGGGTGTCCAGTTCGACAAGGGCTTCCTCTCGGCGCACTTCGCGACCAACCCGGAGGAGCAGAAGGCGATCCTCGAGGACGCCTACGTCCTGCTGCACCGCGAGAAGATCTCGGCGCTGGCCGACCTGCTGCCGGTGCTGGAGAAGGTCGTCGAGGCCAAGAAGCCGCTGCTGATCATCGCCGAGGACGTCGACGGCGAGGCGCTGTCGACCCTCGTGGTGAACTCGCTGCGCAAGACGATCACCGCCGTCGCGGTCAAGGCGCCGTTCTTCGGCGACCGCCGCAAGGCGTTCCTGGACGACCTCGCGGTCGTCACCGGCGGCGAGGTGATCTCCGCGGAGATCGGCCGCAAGCTGTCCGACGTGGACCTCGGCTCGCTGGGCAAGGCCCGCCGGATCGTCGTCACCAAGGACGACACCACGATCGTCGACGGTGCCGGCTCGGCCGACGCCATCGCCGGGCGGGTCGCGCAGATCCGCAAGGAGATCGAGACGACCGACTCCGACTGGGACCGCGAGAAGCTGCAGGAACGCCTGGCCAAGCTGGGCGGCGGCGTGGCGGTCATCAAGGTCGGCGCGGCCACCGAGACCGAGCTGAACGAGCGCAAGCACCGCATCGAGGACGCCGTGGCTTCGACCAAGGCGGCCGTCGAGGAGGGCATCCTGCCCGGCGGCGGTTCGGCGCTGGTGCACGCGGTCAAGGAGCTCGAGGGCGACCTCGGCCTGACCGGTGACGAAGCGACGGGCGTCAAGATCGTCCGCGACGCGCTGACCGCCCCGCTGTTCTGGATCGCGACCAACGCGGGCCACGAGGGCGCGGTCATCGTCAACAAGGTGCAGGAGCAGGGCTGGGGCCAGGGCTTCAACGCCGCCACCGGCGAGCTGACCGACCTGCTGGCCGCCGGCATCGTCGACCCGGTCAAGGTGACCCGGTCGGCGGTGGCGAACGCCGCCTCGATCGCGCGTCTCGTGCTGACGACGGAGTCGTCGGTCGTCGAGAAGCCGGCCGAGGAGGAGCCCGCCGCGGCCGGCCACGGCCACTCGCACTGATTTCGACAGGATCGGGGCGGCACTTCTTCGGGGGTGCCGCCCCGCTCTCGTCTCGCCTGACCGTCACTTTCACGTGAAAGTGGCGGTCCCCGAAACGGCACGGAGGGCGGCACCCCACCCGGTGCCGCCCTCCGATGTTCGTGGCGCGCTTCAGCCGCCGGACATGCTCAGCGCGCGTTTGTCGGCCTTGATGATGTGCTCCCGTTCGGACTCCGAGAGCCCGCCCCAGATGCCGTAGGGCTCGTGCACCGCGAGCGCGTGGCTGCGGCACATCTCCAAGACCGGGCAGCTCAGGCAGACGGCCTTCGCCCTGGCCTCCCGCCGTGCCCGCGCCGGGCCGCGCTCGCCGTCCGGGTGAAAGAAGGACGCGCTGTCCATCCCCCGGCACGACCCTTCGAGCTGCCAGTCCCACATGTCGGCGTTGGGTCCTGGGAGCCTGCGCGTGTCTGCCATCCTGACCGCCTCCGTCATTCGGTCGATGCCGCTAGCTGCTCTGCTGTGGTTCCGATACTCCATTCGGTGCAACGGCGGTAACGTTAGAAGCGCGCCAATAGTTGTTCAAGCGATTCGGTTCGATTCAGCCGTTAGGCATCCCCCGGATGTGTGAGCTGGGGTTTCGCCTCCGGTTGCCGACTCCGCTGAGTGCCTGGATATTGAGGCTCGTGGGAGCTGGGTCGGGCACCGAAGAACCCACCCTGCCGGTGGCCTCGGTCGCCCGCCGGCTCGGGGTCGCGCCGTCCACCCTCCGAACCTGGGACCGCCGCTACGGCCTCGGCCCCAGCCGCCACACCGACGGCCGTCACCGCCGCTACGGCAGCTCCGACATCGGCAGGCTCGAACTGATGCAGCGCGCGCTGCTGAGCGGCGCGTCGACGGCCGAGGCCGCGCGGTACGCCCTCGAGCAGATGCCGCGTTCCGGGCCGCCGCAGCCGGAGGAGCCTTCGCGGCCCGCCGGGGTGACGGCGGCCGACGACGGCCTCGAGGTCCGGTCCCGCCTGGCCCGCCGCCTGAGCACGGCCGCGCTGGCGATGGACGTCGGCGCGGTGCAGCGGATGCTCGCCGACACCATCGCCGAGCTGGGCGTCCTCCCGGCCTGGACCGGCGTGATCGAGCCGGTGCTCTCGGCACTGGGCGCACGCTGGCGCGGGGCGAGCGCGGGAGCGGAGGTCGAGTACCTGCTGGCGGAGTGCGTGTTCGCGGCGCTGGTGCGCGCAACCCCGGTGCTCGACGAGCCCCGCAACACCCGCCCGGTGCTCCTCGGCTGCGTCCCGGAGGAGCGCGACTCGATGCCGATGTACGCCCTCGCGGCGGCGCTGGCGGGCCGCCGGATCGGCGCCCAGCTGTTCGGCGTCCCGCTGCCGGCCGAGGTACTGGCGGTGGCGGTCCGCCGCAGCGCTCCGGCGGCGGTGGTCCTGTGGGCCCACCGGCGCGGGGTGGCGGACACGCGGCTGTTCGCCCGGGTGTCGCGGGGGAGGCAGCGGAGCCGGCTGTTCGCGTGCGGCCCGGGCTGGGACCCGGCGGCCCTGCCGGACAAGGTGGAGCTGCTCACCGACCTCCCGGCCGCGGCGGACCGCATCGAGCACGTCCTGGTGGGCGGGCGCCGCTGACGTCATGAACGAGTCGTTCATGCCATCCGACGACATGAACGAGTCGTTCAGGACAGCTCGGCAGCGCGGCCACCCGGGTCCCGGCGGCGCCGATCATGGTTTTGTCGGTGGGACCCGCTACAAAGGACGGGTGCACGAACCCGCCCTCCGCGCCGCCGCCTTCGGTGGTGACCCGCTGCCCGATCCCGCTGTGCTGCGCGGGCCGGGCACCGGGCGGGAACGGCTGCTCGCCGCCGTCGTGCTCGGGGCTCAGGGCCGGTACGCGGCCGCCGCCACGCTTCTCGACGCCCTCCGGCGCGGGAAAGCTCCGCTCGAAGCCTCCCTCGCCGCCAGCACCCTGGGCGCGCACCGGCGGCAGCTCGGCGGGCATCGCGAGGCCCGCGCGCTCGACGGTGAGGCCTTCGCCATGGCCGTCACCCTCGAGAGCGAGCCCGATCCCGACGGCCTCGACGCGGCCGGGGCGCGGGCCGACGCTCTCCTCGGCCTCGCCGCCGACAACCTCGCCCTCGGCAGGCTCGCGGCCGCCCGGCGGCTCGCCGAGCGGGCCGCCGCGCAGGACGCCGGGTGGCGGGCCGGGGTGCGGAGCGGCTGGGTCGGCGCCGAAATCGAACTCGCCGCAGGTCAGGGCGCTGCCGCCGTGCCGCATGCCGAGCGCGCATTCGAAACCGCTGTCGCGCGCGGGGCGCGGCGGCACGCCGTGAAATCCGGGATCGTGCTGGCCGTGGCGCTGCGGGCGGCCGGGCGTCCCGATCACCGGGAGATTTCGGACGCTCTTGTCGGAAATGCGATGGCCGCCGCCGAGGAATCCGAATTGCTTTCACTTTCGTGGCCCGCCGCGCTCGTCGCGGCCGACCTGCGCCCAGGACACGCCGAGGAGTATCGATTCAGAGTGGCGCAGGTGTTGCACGCAGTGTTACGAAGCGCAGATCCTTGCGGAAGGAGGGTTGCGGGGGAATCACCATGGGTGCCCGTCCCGGGTGGTTGAGCCGTCGGAATGGGGTGTTCCGGCATCCGGGCTAAGAAACTTCAAAAAAAGCCACCGGATCGTGTCAAGGTTCGGGCTAAAGCGTCCGATAGGGGAAGTGGAATGTCACCCGGCTGCAGGAAGGAAACCCCGTGACGACGGTCTTGATCTGCGACGACCGACGCAGTGTCCGTGAAGGGCTCACCCGAGTGATGTCCGCGGTCCCTGGGGTCAGTCGCATCGACTGCGTAGCGCACGGTGACGAGCTGCTGGCCCGGTACTCCCGTCAGCCCGTCGACGTCGTGCTGGTCGGGACGCAACGCGCGGTCCCGACGGGTGTCGAAGCCACCCGGCGGCTCGTCTCGGCCAACCCCCAGGCGAACGTCATCGTCTTCGGCGCCCCGGACGACGCGGGCAGCATCGCCGCCGCCATCGCCGGCGGTGCGCGCGGCTACCTCCGCTGGGACGCGTCCCGGCCGGAGCTGGTCGCCGCCCTCGCGCACACCCTGGCCAGCACCTCGGTGCCCGCGCCCCGGCAGCCGTCCGACCCGGGCGTCCAGCTGACCGAGCGCGAGCTGCAGGTGCTGCGCGGGATGAGCCAGGGCAAGAGCAACGGCCAGATCGGCCGCGAGCTCTACCTGTCCGAGGACACGGTCAAGACCCACGCCCGGCGGCTGTTCCGCAAGCTCGGCGTGCGCGACCGCGCGCAGGCCGTGGCGCACGGCTTCCGCCGCGGCCTGGTCAGCTGACCCTCCGCGGGCTCTTCTCCTCGATCCTGACACGGCCGGAAAACAGGTGACGACGGGCCAGGGCGCACCGCCCTGGCCCGTACCTGCGTGGTCCCCATCACACTCCGGCACCCGAAGCGGCTGCCTCCCCGGCGGACACCCGCCTCACTCTCCGTCCCTCCGACGGATCTCGTACCCGCGGCCCGGTTCGCTCGTTGAATCGTCGACATCGACCGCGGGTCTGCAGGAAATCCGTATTTTCGCGGCTTCGACGGCCGCGGCGCGCCCGGGCACACCGCGCGCGCCGGCCCGGAGCGGGCCGCAGGTACGGTAGCGGTCACCGGTGCGCGGTGGAGGGCAACCTCGGGCCGGACTCTTTGCACGCCTACACGTAACACTGGGACTGTTGTCTGCGATGGCCAATGTGGGGGATGGACTGGATGAGCCGGTCGCCGCTGCTGTCGAGGGAGATCCCCAGGCAGTGGAGCGGCTGCTGGCTGCTATCCGTCCACTGGTAGTGCGGTATTGCCGCGCCCGGGTTGGCAGGCAGGAGCGATCGTTCGCTTCGGCGGACGACGTTGCGCAGGAGGTGTGTCTCGCGGTGCTAACGGCATTGCCCTCGTACCGCGACCAAGGCCGCCCATTTTTGGCGTTCGTCTACGGGATCGCCCAGCACAAGGTGGCCGACGCGCATCGCGCGGCGGCGCGCAACCGGGCCGAGCCGGTGGCCGAAATCCCCGACGAGATCGAGGGCGGGGTCGGCCCCGAGCAGCGGGCGCTGCAAGGTGAACTGAACGAGCGGATGTCCCAGTTGTTGCAGGTGCTGCCGGACAAGCAGCGGGAGATCGTGGTGCTGCGCGTGGTCGTCGGCCTGTCGGCGGAGGAGACCGCGGACGCGGTCGGCTCGACGCCCGGCGCCGTCCGCGTCGCCCAGCACCGCGCCCTCGCGCGGCTGAGAAAGGTCCTGGCCGCGGAGGAGGTGATCTGAGTGACCGGTCACGAGAAGGGTTTCGAGCCGGAGGACGTCTTCGGCAGTGGCCTGTCGGCGTCGGAGGCGGAGTTCGCCGCCGACCTGTCGGCCGTGCAGGCCGATGACGCACTGCTCGACGCGCTCGGCGGGTCCGACCCGGCGCTTGCCGACGGTCTCGGCGACCAGGAGCTCAATGCGTTGCTGGTGGCGTGGCGAAGAGACATCGACAGCGAGCCGCTGGCCGAGCTCGTCGACGTCGACACCGCTGTGCGCACCGTCACCACCGCCGCTCTCGCGAAGCGGCATTCCGCAGGCGGACGCCGCCGCAGGCTGCTCGTCCCGGTCGCCGTCGCCGCCGCCGTGCTGGCGATCGCCTTCACCGGGACAGGGCTGGCCGCGCGCTCCGCGCAACCCGGCGACACGCTGTGGGGCCTGGCCAAGGTCCTCTACAGCGACCACACCCGTTCGGTCGAGGCGGCCGCGACCGCCAAGCTCGACCTCGAAAAGGCCAACCTCGCCATCGCCGGCGGCAACCTCGCCGCCGCCCGCCAGGCCCTCCAGGACGCGCAGGCCGCGTTGTCGCAGGTCACCGACGAGGAGAACCGCGACCAGCTGCTGGAGCAGCACCGCCAGCTCGCCGCCCAGCTGCAGAACCCGGAGGCCCCGGTCCAGGGGCCGATCCAGACGGCCGTGCCGCCGGTGACGCCCGGTGCGCCGTCCAGCCCGCAGAATCCGGCCGGGTCCGCGTCGTCGCTGCCGGGCAGCGGCAGCGGCACCACGAGCCTGCCGGGCACCGCGACGCCCACGCCGACGCCACCGCCGCCGACCACGACGCCGCCGGCCCCGACCACCGAGCTGCCGCCCCCGCCGACCACCACCGGCGCCACGGGGAACGAGCCGGGCACGCCGCGCAGCGAGTCCTCCGGCGGTCAGCCGCAGGGCGTCGAGGCGACGACGTAGGTCACCCAGACGAAGAAAAAGCCCTGGTGAGCAAGCTCACCAGGGCTTTTTCGCGCGCTCAGTACGCGCTCTCGTTGGCCGTCACGCCGTCGGCGAAGCCGCGGCAGTAGTCCCAGCTCACGTAGTCGCCGGGGTTCGGGTCGTAGGCCGGCTCGTGCGGACGCATCCGCCCGTCGGCCAGCAGCTGCTCGAGGCTGGCGCGCAGCAGGTGCCAGTCGTGGTAGTGCGGTTCGTCGCACTCACCGCAGTCGACGACGATCCCGCGTACCCCGCGGGGCTCGAGAAGTGCCTGGTAGACGGCCAGATCCGACAGGTCGGCCAGCAGTTCGGTGCGTTCGGCGTCACTGATCGGCTCGTCCAGCCGGTCCTCGTGGTCGAGAAACGCGCGGGCCGGGTCGTCCGGGTCGTCCGCGAACGGGTCTGGGGGCAGGACATCATGCGCCACGGCCTGCACGGTACCCGCCGGTCGCGGCGGCTCGCCCACCGCCCGGGGCGGGGGTGCCCGGCGGATATCATGAGGGGAAGGCTCCGGGTCGCCACAGCGGCCCCGCTCATCCCGCGCCAGGAAGGCCCTTCACCCGCTATGACCAGCGACGGCATCACCGCCCCCGTGCCGGCCAAGTTCGCCATGCTCGGCCTGACCTTCGACGACGTGCTGCTGCTGCCGGCCGAATCGGACGTCGTGCCCAGCGGGGTCGACACGAGCACCCGGCTGAGCCGGAACATCACCCTCGGCATCCCGCTGGTGTCCGCCGCGATGGACACCGTCACCGAAGCGCGGATGGCGATCGCCATGGCCCGCCAGGGCGGCATCGGCGTCCTCCAGCGCAACCTCCCGATCGAGGAGCAGGCCGCGCAGGTCGAGGTCGTCAAGCGGTCGGAGGCCGGCATGGTCACCGACCCGGTCACCTGTTCGCCGGACGCGACGCTGGCCGAGGTCGACGCCCTGTGCGCGCGGTTCCGCATCTCCGGCGTGCCGGTGACCGACGCGGCCGGGACGCTGGTGGGCATCATCACCAACCGCGACATGCGGTTCGAGGTCGACCACAGCCGCCCGGTGTCCGAGGTCATGACGAAGGCGCCGCTGGTCACCGCGCAGGTCGGCGTGTCGGCGGACGCGGCGCTCGGCCTGCTGCGCCGCCACAAGATCGAGAAGCTCCCGATCGTCGACGGCGCGGGCAAGCTGCGCGGCCTGATCACGGTCAAGGACTTCGTGAAGACCGAGCAGTACCCGAAGGCGACGAAGGACCCGGACGGCCGCCTCATCGTCGGCGCGGCGGTCGGCGTGGGCGTCGACGGCCACAAGCGTGCGATGACGCTCGCCGAGGCGGGCGTCGACGTCCTGATGGTCGACACGGCACACGGCCACTCTCGCGGGGTCGTCGAAACGGTCTCGCTGCTGAAGAAGGAACTGGGCGAGTCGGTCGACATCGTCGGCGGCAACGTCGCGACCCGGGCGGGCGCGCAGGCGCTGGTCGACGCGGGCGCGGACGGCATCAAGGTCGGCGTCGGCCCCGGCTCGATCTGCACCACCCGGATCGTCGCGGGCGTCGGCGTCCCGCAGATCTCGGCGATCTACGAGGCCGACCAGGCGGCCCGCCCGGCAGGCATCCCGGTCATCGGCGACGGCGGCATCCAGTACTCGGGCGACATCGCCAAGGCCATCGCGGCCGGCGCGTCCACGGTGATGCTGGGCAGCCTCCTCGCCGGCACGGCGGAGTCCCCTGGCGACCTGATCCTGGTCAACGGCAAGCAGTTCAAGGTCTACCGCGGCATGGGCTCGCTGGGCGCCATGCAGTCCCGCGGCTCGGGCAAGTCCTACTCCAAGGACCGCTACGCGCAGGACGACGTCCTCAACGAGGACAAGCTGGTCCCGGAGGGCATCGAGGGCCGCATCCCGTTCCGCGGCCCGCTGGCCAACGTGGTGCACCAGCTGGTGGGCGGCCTGCGCGCGGGCATGGGCTACGCGGGCGCGGAGACGATCGCCCAGCTGCAGGAGGCCCAGCTGGTCCGCATCACCGCGGCGGGGCTCAAGGAGAGCCACCCGCACGACATCACGATGACGGTCGAGGCACCCAACTACACGACCCGCTGAGTCCGCCCCTTCGGACGTTCCGCTCACCCTCCTTGATCGCAAGACTGGTGCTTCCGATCAAGGAGGGAAGCGGGATGGCGGTTTCGCGACGGATGGTGGCGGTGGCAGCCGCGGCGGCGGTGCTCGGGCTCGGTGGCGGGGTGGCGGCTTCGGCGTCCCCGGAACCGGCGACCGCCGAGACGGCCCAGGCGACGCCGGGCGAACTCTGGAAGCGCACCGAGCTGTTCTTCGGCACCGGGAAGCCGGACGGCACCGAGGTCACCGACCGGGAGTTCGCGGTCTTCGCCGACCGGGAGATCACCCCGGCGTTCCCCGACGGCTTCACCCGGCTCGACGGCAACGGCCAGTGGCGCGGCGGCACCGGCGCGCTCGTGCGGGAGCACACGCACGTGATCGTGCTGCTGTACCCCTTTACCGACCGGGACGCCAACCGGGAGATCGAAGAGATCCGGGCCGACTACAAAAAGCAGTTCCAGCAGGAGTCGGTACTGCGTTCGGACTCCGTGGAGAAGGTTTCCTTCTGAATCCCGTGACTTAGCGTACTTACGGTAATCGGTCTATCGCCTCGCGTGGCCGTCGTGGTGTGCACTGAACCGCATGACGGCAGGCCGGCTCACCCGCGTGCTGCGCAAGGTGTTCTTCACGGCCGTCGCCCTGGTCTCGCTGTTCCTCGGCGGCGTGGTCTGCCTGATGTGCCAGGTGCTGGCCGGCCGGGACGCGCCGACCTACCGCGTCGAAGGACACGTCGTGGCCCACGAGCGGGGCACGCTCCCGGTCGGCGGGGACGAGGATTCGGTGAGCCAGGCCGTCGACCTCGACGCCGCCGGTCGGCACTACCGCGTCACCGCCGTCGATCCCGGCCTCGACCTGCCGCCGGGCCAGCCGGTGACGCTGGACGTCTCGACGGCGGACGGCACCATCGCCTACCTGCGGGCCGGCGGCGGCGTGGTCGACCTGCGCCCGGGCGTGGTCCGGCCGGTGCTGCTGATCGTCGCGGCGCTGCTCGCCCTCGGCGCGGTGTACTTCGGCGCCGTGCGGCTCAACGTCTACCCGCCGGTGGCGACCTGGCTGGCCCTGGCACTCGGCGCGGTGCTGGCGCCGGTGGCCGTCTTCGTGCGGGTCTAGACCCCCGTGCGCGGGTCACCCACGCGGACTAGCGACAATGGGGCACGGCAGATTCGTCGTCGTTCGAGGAGGCTTCACGTGCGGGACCTGGTCGAGATCGGGATGGGCCGCACCGCGCGGCGGGCGTATGACCTCGACGACGTCGAGATCGTGCCGTCGCGGCGGACCCGGTCGTCTTCGGTGGTGTCCACGACCTGGCAGATCGACGCCTACCGCTTCGACCTGCCGCTCGTCACGCACCCGACCGACGCGATCGTCTCGCCCGGCACCGCGGTCGCCGTCGGCGAGCTGGGCGGCCTTGGCGTGCTCAACGCCGAGGGCCTCTGGGCGCGGCACGCGAACGTCGAGGACGCCATCTTCCAGCTGGTCCGCGCGGCCGAGGACCTCGAGGACCCGACCGCCGTCGGCCGCGTGCTGCAGGAGCTGCACGCCGCGCCGATCCGGCTCGACCTGCTGACCGAGGCGATCAAGACCGTCCGCGAATCCGGCGTCACCGTGGCCGCGCGGGTCAGCCCGCAGCACGCCGCCGAGCTGACCCCCGACCTCATCGCCGCCGGTGTCGAGATCCTCGTCGTGCAGGGCACGATCATCTCCGCCGAGCACGTGCAGCGCGACGCCGAGCCGCTGAACCTCAAGGAGTTCATCGGCCGCCTCGACGTCCCGGTGATCGCCGGCGGCGTCAGCGACTACCGCACCGCGATGCACCTCATGCGCACCGGCGCCGCCGGCGTCATCGTCGGCCACGGCTACACGCCGGGCGTCACGAGCACCGACCGCGTCCTCGGCATCGGCGTCCCGATGGCCACCGCGATCATCGACGCCGCCGCCGCCCGCCGCGACTACCTCGACGAGACCGGCGGCCGCTACGTCCACGTGCTGGCCGACGGCGGCATGACGACCTCGGGCGACATCGCCAAGGCCATCGCGTGCGGCGCGGACGCCGTCATGCTCGGCGCCCCGCTGGCCGCCGCGTCCGACGCGCCCGGACAGGGCCTGTACTGGACGGCGGCGGCCGCGCACCCGTCGCTGCCGCGCTCACGCGTGGCCGCCGGGCCGGACTACGCCGTCGACCTCAAGACGCTGCTGTTCGGGCCGTCGTCGGACGCCGAAGGCGTGGTGAACCTGTTCGGGGCGCTGCGCCGCGCGATGGCGAAGACGGGTTACTCGGACCTCAAGGAGTTCCAGCGGGTGGGCCTCACCGTCCGGCGGTGAGGTGCGCGAGGAACGCGGCGAAGGCCTCGGCGGAGTAGACGAGGACGGGGCGGGGCGCCGGTTGCTTGGTGTCCCGCACGCCGACGACACCGGGGCCGGTGCCGATCTCGACGCAGGCGTTCTCCTCGAAGTGGCTGTGGCTCGACTTGCGCCAACCGGTCAGCGGCTGGGGGCTCATCGTGGTTCCTCCCGGAATCCGTGTCCCGCCGGGCGGGTCTCGCCGACGTGGACATCGACCACCATGATGGTTACCCACAAACAGGTTCGGTGATACCGGCCAAATCGGTGACCGGCGGGTAACTTACCTCTGGTCAGAACCCGGAGCCGGAGTTACGCTCCAGGTGTGACTGCCAGTAACACCACCAGTGCGGGTGCCTTCGACTACGACGTCGTCGTGGTGGGGTCGGGGTTCGGCGGCAGCGTCGCGGCGCTGCGGCTCACGGAGAAGGGCTACCGGGTAGCCGTCGTCGAGGCGGGCCGCCGGTTCGCCGACGACGAGTTCGCGAAGACGTCGTGGGACCTCAAGCGCTACCTGTGGGCGCCGCAGGTCGGCTGCTACGGCATCCAGCGGATCCACATGCTCAACGACGTGATGGTGCTGGCGGGGGCCGGTGTCGGCGGCGGGTCGCTGGTCTACGCGAACACGCTGTACCGGCCGCTCAAGCCGTTCTACCGCGACCGGCAGTGGGCGCACATCACCGACTGGGAGGCCGAGCTCGCGCCGCACTACGACCAGGCGAGCCGGATGCTCGGCGTCGTCACCAACCCGACGATCACGCCGTCGGACGTGGTGATGCGCGCGGTCGCCAAGGACATGGGCGTCGAGGACTCCTTCCACCCGACACCCGTCGGCGTCTACTTCGGCAAGCCCGGCGAGCGCGTGGCGGACCCGTACTTCGGCGGCGCGGGGCCCGACCGCGTGGGCTGCACGGAGTGCGGCTCGTGCATGACCGGCTGCCGCGTCGGGGCGAAGAACACGCTGGTCAAGAACTACCTGTACCTGGCGGAAAAGGACGGCGCGAAGGTCATCCCGCTGACGACGGTGACCGCGGTGACGCCGGTGGACGGCGGCTACGAGGTCGCGCTGAAGAAGACGGGAACGACGTCCCGGCGCTTCCGGACGACGATCACGGCCGAGAAGGTCGTCTTCGCCGCCGGGACGTGGGGCACGCAGAACCTGCTGCACCGGATGAAGGACACCGGACGGCTGCCGAGGCTGTCCCGCCGGCTCGGCGAGCTGACCCGCACCAACTCCGAGGCGATCATCGGCGCGGCCCGCACGGAGGTCGACGAGACCCGCAACTTCAGCCGCGGCGTCGCGATCACGTCATCGATCCACCCGGACGAGAACACCCACATCGAGCCGGTCCGCTACGGCAAGGGCAGCAACGCGATGAGCCTGCTGCAGACGATCGCGACGGACGGGGCATCCCCGGTGCCACGCTGGCGCCAGGCGGTGACGTTCATGCTCAAGCACCCGGTCCAGGCGGCCAAGCTGCTCAACGGCTACCGCTGGAGCGAGCGCACGGTGATCCTCCTGGTGATGCAGAGCCTGGACAACTCGATCACGACGTACACGCGCCCCGGACTGTTCGGCCGCCGCAAGTACACGTCCAAGCAGGGCCACGGCGAGCCGAACCCGAGTTTTATCCCGGCCGGACACGAAGCCAACGAGCGCACGGCCGAGCACATCGGCGGCATAGCGGGGGGCACGTGGGGCGAGATCTTCGACATCCCGCTGACCGCGCATTTCATCGGCGGCGTACCGATCGGGGCGTCCGCGGAGGAGGGCGTGATCGACCCGTATCACCGGGTGTTCGGTTATCCGGGTTTGTCGGTGGTGGACGGCGCGGCGATCACGGCCAACCTCGGCGTGAACCCGTCGCTGACCATCACGGCGCAGGCTGAACGGGCGTTTTCGTTCTGGCCTAACAAGGGGGAGGAGGATCCGCGGCCGGGGCAGGACGTGCCGTATGTGCGGCTGGAGCCGGTGGCGCCGAAGAACCCTGCGGTGCCCGCGGACGCCCCGGCGGCCTTGAGGCGGTCCTAGACTCTGCGCTGTCACCGTTCTGGGCATTGCGACACTATCTGTTCACAATCCCGGACAGGTGGAACCTTTTCAGGGGACTTGACTCGGGGCAGATGCGATCGTTTTTGTCCTGTTTCGGCGTCCGCGCGACTCTCGGTCAGGTGACGAAGTCGCAGTTCAGCGGCGGTTTGCCGCCGAACTCACCTCGGCAAGGAATCGATCCGCCGAGGGGCGTCGGGTTGGTTTTCTTTCGCTCTTTCGGATTATTTGTAATGACTGTGCGGCACGGCATCGATATCGCTGGTTAGTGGCACGTGCCAGGCAGCTACAGTTCTCTGGTCGACCTCGGAAGCGCCCCGGCGCGATCCGCTGGGGCCTTCGAAAGCCACGTGGCGTCCGAAGACTCTCGACGCGCAAGCGGAGGAAGGCAATGCCCGTGAGCGGGACAGGCTGCAGGAAGTGCAGCAACATGTACAGGCTTCTGGTGATGATCAGGGGCGCGGCGCTGGCCAGCACCCCGCCCCTGATCGCACTGGCAGTGCTGACGCACGAAGTTCGTGGCTTCGTCGTCCGCTGACCAGCCTGTTTGCCCATCGAATGCGGGGTCGGCCCTGGTCGGCCCCGCACCGTTGATCGAAGTATGGCATCCCGCGGACGCTCCGGCGGCCTTGAGGCGGTCCTAGACTCGACGCCGTGACGACGGCATCCGAGAAGGCACACGCGTTCCTCGACGGCATCCGCACACTCGACGACGAGTGGGCCCGGGTCATCGGGGGCTTCGGCGAGCCCGAGCTGCGCGCCCCCAGTGCGTTGCCCGGCTGGTCGCGGGCCCACGTCCTGGCCCACATCGCGCGCAACGCCGATGGCCTCAAGAACCTCCTCACCTGGGCCGACACCGGGGTCGAGACCCCGATGTACGCCAGTCCCGAAGCGCGGGACAAGGACATCGAGACCGGCTCGCAGCACTCCGTCGCCGACCTCGTCGCCGACGTCGTTGCCTCGGCCGCGCGGTTTGCCGAGTACGCCGCCGGCATGTCCGATGACGCCTGGGGGCGGGAAGCCCGCAACCGGCGTGGGGAGCCCGTCACCGGGGCCGTTGTCGCGCGGATGCGGCTGTCCGAACTGACCATTCACCTCGCCGACCTCGATGCCGGCTATGACCTCGACCGGGCGGTCGGGCTGACCGAACCCCTCGCCGAGGACCTCGTCCAGCACGCCGTCACCTCGCGCGCCGCCCACCTTCCCGCCCTTCGCCTCGTCTCCGGGGACTTCGAATGGACCATGGGCGCCGCTCCGGCGGCGACCGTCCGGGGGTCCTGCGGGGAGCTGCTCGCCTGGCTCAGCGGCCGCTCCGACGGCTCCACCTTGGACGGGGACGTGCCGCCGCTGCCTGCCTGGGCGTGACGGGCGCCGGGGGCCTGCGCTCTCTACACTGGGCGTCCCCGGCCCCGAGGAGTCCGCTGTGGACAGTGCGCGCGTCCCCCGGAGGACGTTCCTGCGGATTGCGGGCGTCTCCGCGGCCGGAGCCGTCGCCGCAGCGTGCTCGCCGGACAGCGGGCAGTCACCGGTTGCCTCCACCGCACCCGCACCCTCGACGTCCGCGCCGCCCGCCGGCCGGTTGCCGACCGGGCCGCCGAACTGGGACGAGCTGCGCAGCAAGCTCACCGGCGGCCTGCTCCGCCCCGGCGGCGACGGCTACGACACCGCCAAGCGCGCGTTCAACCCGCTCTTCGACAGCAACAACCCCGTCGCGGTCGCCACGGTGTCGACCGCGCAGGACGTCCAGGCCTGCCTCCAAAGCGCCGCCGGGCGCGTGACGATCGCCGCCCGCAGCGGGGGCCACAGCTACGCCGGCTACTCGGTGCCCGAGGCCGGGCTCGTCGTCGACGTCGCCGCGCTGAACAAGGTCGAGATCCAGGGCGAGCAGGCCGTCATCGGGGCCGGCGCGAAACTCAAGGACGTCTACGAAGCACTCGGCAAGGCCGGTCGCGCGTTGCCCGCCGGGAGCTGCCCGACCGTCGGGATCGCCGGGCTGACCCTCGGCGGCGGCATCGGCGTGCTCGCCCGCAAGTACGGCCTGACCTGCGACCACCTGACCTCCGCGCACGTCGTCACCGCCGACGGGCGGCTGCTGACCGCGTCCGCCGACAGCGAACCCGACCTGTTCTGGGCCCTGCGCGGCGGAGGCGGCGGCAACTTCGGCATCGTCACCGAGTTCACCTTTGACACCGACCCGGCGCCGAACCTGACGGTGTTCTCGCTGCGTTTCCCGCCCGGGTCGGCCGCGGACGTGCTGGCGGCCTGGCAGCAGTGGATTGCCGCGATGCCCCCGGAACTGTGGGCCAACCTGGTGCTGTCCGGTGGCTCGCCGGTCCAGTGCCGGGTCGGCGGCTGCTACGTCGGCGGGGTCTCCGGGCTGAACACGCTGCTGAACAACCTGGTCACCAACTCCGGCGCCCGGCCGGCGCAGCGCACCACGAAGAGCTTCGACTACCTCGGCGCCATGAACTTCTTCTCTGGCAGCTCGAACCGGCAGTCGTTCGTCGCGTCGTCGCGCATCATCACCACCCCGGTCGACGCCGCGAAGGTCGTCGCGCTCGCCGAGGGCCACCCGCGGATGGACCTGCTCATCGACGGCCTCGGCGGCGCGGTGGCCCAGCCTGCCAAGGACGCCACCGCCTTCTGGCACCGCGACGCCCTCGCCAGCGTCCAGCTCTACGCGCCCGCGACAGCGCAGACCCGCACGAAGGTGACGCAGTCGGTGGGCGAGGTCGTCGCGGGCCTCGCCGCGGCCGGCGCGGGCGGCGGGTACGTCAACTACATCGACCCGGCCCTGCCCGACTGGAAGAACGCCTACTACGGCGGCAACGCCCAGCGGCTGCAGGACGTCGCGAAGAAGTACGACCCGCACAACGTCTTCCGGTTCGGGCAGGGCGTGGTCAGCTAGAGGTCGATGCCGGTGAAGACGGTGACGCGCTCCTCCGTCAGGTCGTGCATCGCCGCGAGGACGCCTTCGCGGCCGACGCCGGAGCCCTTGACGCCGCCGTAGGGCATCTGGTCGGCGCGGTAGGACGGGACGTCGCCGATGATCACGCCGCCGACCTCCAGTTCCGCCGACGCGTGGAAGGCCAGCTGGACGTCGGTGGTGAACACCCCGGCCTGCAGGCCGTACGCGGATTCGTTGACCGACCGGAACGCCTCGTCCACACCGTCCACAACGGACACCGCGAGCACCGGCCCGAAGATCTCCTCGTTCCACGCCTTGGTGTCCGGCGGGACGTCGGTGAGCAGCGTCGGGGCGACCGTCGCGCCGTCGCGCGTGCCGCCGGTGAGCACCTTGGCGCCCGCCGCGACGGCCTCCTCGATCCACGCGACGATCCGCTCGGCCGCGGCTTCGTCGACCACCGGGCCGACGTCGGTGTTGCGGTCGTACGGGTCACCGGTCCGCTGTGCCTGCACGGCTTCCTGCAGGGCCGGGACGAACTCGCCGGCCACGGCGGCGTCGACGATCACCCGCTGCACCGCGATGCAGGACTGCCCGGCCTGGTAGTTGCCGAAGGTGGCGATGCGCTGCGCCGCGCCTTCGGGGTCGGGCCAGTCGCGCAGCACGACGGCGGCCGCGTTGCCGCCCAGTTCCAGCACGACGTGCTTGCGCGGCGCGGCGTCCTTGAGCGACCAGCCCACCGGTCCCGACCCGGTGAACGACACGACGGGCAGGCGCGGGTCGGCGACGAGCCGTTGCGTCTCCTCGTTTCCCAGCGGCAGCACGGAAAACGCGCCCTCCGGCAGGTCCGTCTCGGCCAGGATTTCGCCGAGGACCAGTGCCGACAACGGCGTCCGCGGCGCGGGCTTGACGACGATCGGCGCGCCGATCGCCAGCGACGGCGCGACCTTGTGCGCGACCAGGTTGAGCGGGAAGTTGAACGGCGCGATGCCGAGCACCGGCCCGCGCGGGACGCGGCGGGTCAGCGCCAGCCGCGCCTCGCCCGCCGGGTCGGTGTCGAGGCGCTGGACGTCGCCGGTGAAGCGGCGGGCCTCCTCGGCGGCGATGCGGAACACCGACACCGCGCGCTTGACCTCGGCTTCGGCCCACTTGAGCGGCTTGCCGTTCTCGGCGGTGATCACCTCGGCGATCTCCTCGGCACGCGCGGCCAGCCCGCGGGAGACGTGGTCGAGGGCGCCCGCGCGGACGTGCGCCGGGGTCCGGCGGAACTCCTTCGCGACCGCCGCGGCCGCGGCGACCGCGCGTTCGACCTGCTCCGGCCCGGGCACGGCGACCGTGGCGACCTCGCTGCCGTCGTACGGGTGGTGCACGACGAGGGTGGTGGCGCCCGGCTCGGGGCGGCCGGCGATCCAGGCGGGGCGCGGCTCGGGGGTGATCATGTCCATGTGTACCAACGTAATCCGGGCAGGGGCCGGTCCGCCGGACCCCCACCCGGACGGGTCACGGCTTGATGAGCACCTTCAGCGCTTCGCGGTCGGCCATCGCGCGGTAGCCGCCGGGGACGTCTTCGACGCCGATGGTGCGGTCGAAGACCTTGCCGGGCTGGTACTTGCCGTCGAGGACGTCCGGCAGCAGCTCGGGGATGTAGTGCCGGGCCGGGGCGACGCCGCCGGTGACGGTGATGTTGCGGCGGAACAGGGACGGGCCGATCGGGCCCTCCTCGTACTGCGGGACGCCGACGCGGCTGACCGCGCCGCCCGCGCGCACGACACCCACGGCCATCTCGAAGGCGGGCTTGGTCCCGACGCATTCGAGGACCGCGTGCGTGCCTTCGCCGCCGGTCAGTTCGCGCACCTTCGCGATGCCCTCTTCGCCGCGCTCGGCGACGACGTCGGTCGCGCCGAACTCGCGGCCGAGGTCGGTGCGGGCCCGGTGGCGTCCCATGAGGACGATCCGCTCGGCGCCCAGCCGCTTCGCCGCGAGGACGGCGGAGAGGCCGACGGCGCCGTCGCCGATCACGGTGACGTTCTGGCCCCGGCTCACCCGCGCCTTGGTCGCGGCGTGGTGGCCGGTCGGGAAGACGTCCGACAGCGTGAGCAGCGAGGCGAGCAGCGCGTCGTCGTCGGTGTGGGGGACCTTGACCAGGGTGCCGTCGGCCTGCGGCACGCGGACGGCCTCGCCCTGGCCGCCGTCGACGCCGTTCGCGCCCCAGAAACCGCCGTGCACGCACGAGGTCTGCAGGCCTTCGCGGCAGAACTGGCAGGTGTTGTCGGAGTAGACGAACGGCGCGATGACGAGGTCGCCCTTGGCGACGGTCGCGACGTCCGCGCCGGTCTCCTCGACGATGCCGAGGAACTCGTGCCCGATGCGGCGGCCGTGCTCGCTCGGGGCCATGTCGGCGTACGGCCAGAGGTCGCTGCCGCAGATGCAGGACCGGACGACCCGCAGGATGACGTCGGTCGGCTCCACCAGCTTCGGGTCGGGAACGGTCTCCACCCGCACGTCGCCGGCACCGTAGATGACTGTCGCTCGCATGCAAGTCCTTTCGTTAGCTTCCCTAAGTAAGACCGGCGGTGCGGGGGACGGCATTCCCGGCTGTGGTTCTCGTGACAAACGTCGGGGGTACGGCGGCGCTGCCGAGCCTAGATTTTCGGTCATGACGACATCGGCCGCAGCGCGCAGCGCGCTCACGGAGTTCTTCGACCGGGTCGCCGCCGGACCCCGGCGTCCGGTGCTGACCGCGGTGGTGTTCGCGGTGACGCTGGCGTGCGGGATCGCCCAGCTGGTGCACCCGCCGCTGTACGACGCGATGCACCGCGACGCGGCCCGCATCGACGCGGGGGAGTGGTACCGGCTGGTGACGGGCATGTTCTTCCAGGACGGCGGGGCGCTGGGCCTGGTGTTCAACCTGCTCACGCTGGCGGTCGTCGGCCGGTTCGCCGAGCGCGTGTTCGGCCGGGGCCGGTGGCTGCTGCTCTACTTCGGCTGCGGCCTGTTCGGGCAGGTCATGAGCTACCTCTGGCTCAGCCCCGTCGGCGCGGGCAACTCGATGTGCGTCGCGGGCCTGCTCGGCGGCCTGACGGCGGTGGTCATGGCGGCTTCGCGCCGCTACGGCGTCGAGCTGCCGGTGCGGTTCCGGATCATGGCGTTCGCGGTGCCGGTACTGGCGGTGGTCGGCACCGTCCTGGGCGACAACCACGGCCTGCCCGCCCTGCTGGGCCTGGCGCTCGCGTTCCCGGGTCTGCCGCGGCGCTCGTGAGTGGCAATTAGGGTTCTAACGCGAATTACCACTCACGACCGGCTGCGGTAGAGGTCGCGCAGGAGGAGGACCTCGGCGCAGTGGTGGATCAGCTCGCGGTTGATGTGCAGCACCAGCGTCGCCATCGGGTACTCCGCGTACGGGCCCTCCGCCGGGCCGCACGGGCGGGCCAGCGCCTCCTCGTCGAGGGACTGAACTCCGGCGATCCACTGCGCGTAGAGGTCGTCGAGCTGCGTCAGCGCCTCGGCCGCGGTCCCCGGGTAGGCGTAGGTGCCGTAGCCGATCGGCGCGCCGCCGAAGTGCGAGCCGATCCGGGCGCCCAGCACGCCGACCAGGAGGTGGGCGAGCCGCCACGCGATCGTCGTCACCGGCGGCGGAGACGGCTCCGGGTAGGCCCAGTCGATGGTGAACGGGCCCGTGCCGGGCTCGTCGTCCGAGCGGCGCGGCCGCACGGTCCAGCAGCCCGCGACCGGCTCCCAGAAGTACTCGTCGTCGGTCAGGCCCTCGAGTTTCGGCCGCACCAGCACCTGCCAGTGGAAGCCCAGCTGATCGGTCAGTTCCTTCGTCCAGTTCACAGCCATGCCGGGCACGGTAGGCCCGATTGCGGACAGGGACGGCCCGGAATCCGGGTGACCGGGCCCACCTGGGACGATGGAGGGGAATCCGCTTCTCGCCAGGAGGTCGCCAGGTGCCCAGTCCCACCGGTCCGGTTCTCGTCGTGGACTTCGGGGCGCAGTACGCGCAGCTGATCGCCCGGCGCGTCCGCGAGGCACAGATCTACTCCGAGGTCGTCCCGCACAGCGCGTCCACCGAAGAGATCCTCGCGAAGAACCCCGCGGCGATCATCCTCTCCGGTGGCCCCTCCAGCGTGTACGCCGACGGCGCCCCGGGCATGGACCCCAAGCTCACCGAGGCGGGCGTGCCGATCTTCGGCATCTGCTACGGCCACCAGCTGCTGGCCCGCACGCTCGGCGGGGTCGTCGAGCCGACCGGGGTCCGCGAGTTCGGCCGCACCGAGGTCCGGGTCGCGGGCGACGGCGGGGTGCTGCACGCCGGGCTGCCCGCGCACCAGCCCGCCTGGATGAGCCACAACGACAGCGTCACCAAGGCCCCGGAAGGCGCCGTCGTCACGGCCTCTTCCGACGGCGCCGCGGTCGCCGGCTTCGAAGACGTCGAGCGCCGCTTCGCCGGCGTCCAGTACCACCCCGAGGTCGCGCACTCGCCGCACGGCCAGGAGGTGCTGCGCCGGTTCCTGCACGACATCGCGGGCATCAAGCCGCAGTGGACGACGTCGTCGATCGTCGAGGAGCAGGTCAAGCGG
The DNA here is from genome assembly GCF_040064235.1 of Amycolatopsis melonis. Lineage (NCBI taxonomy): Bacteria > Bacillati > Actinomycetota > Actinomycetes > Pseudonocardiales > Pseudonocardiaceae > Amycolatopsis > Amycolatopsis melonis. The sequence continues at coordinate 59,559 of NZ_JBDZYD010000011.1, read as the reverse complement.
ATCAGCGACCAGATCGGCGACGGCCGCGCGATCTGCGGCCTGTCCGGCGGCGTCGACTCCGCCGTCGCGGCCGCGCTCGTGCAGCGCGCCATCGGCGACCGGCTGACCTGCGTGTTCGTCGACCACGGCCTGCTGCGCGCGGGCGAGCGGACCCAGGTCGAGCGCGACTTCGTCGCCGCCACCGGCGTCAACCTGGTGACCGTGGACGCGCGCGAGCGGTTCCTCGACGCGCTGGCAGGCGTCACCGACCCGGAGCAGAAGCGCAAGATCATCGGCCGCGAGTTCATCCGCGTCTTCGAGCAGGCCGAGCGTGACCTCAAGGCCGAGGGCGACTACCGGTTCCTCGTCCAGGGCACGCTGTACCCGGACGTCGTCGAGTCCGGCGGCGGCGAGGGCACGGCCAACATCAAGAGCCACCACAACGTCGGCGGCCTGCCCGACGACCTGCAGTTCGAGCTGGTCGAGCCGCTGCGGCTGCTGTTCAAGGACGAGGTCCGCCGGGTCGGCCTGGAGCTGGGGCTGCCCGAGACGATCGTGCACCGCCAGCCGTTCCCCGGCCCCGGCCTCGGCATCCGGATCATCGGCGAGGTCACCGCCGACCGCCTGGAGACGCTGCGGGCGGCCGACCAGATCGCCCGCGAGGAGCTGACCGCGGCCGGGCTGGACCGCGACATCTGGCAGTGCCCGGTGGTGCTGCTCGCCGACGTCCGCAGCGTCGGCGTCCAGGGTGACGGCCGCACCTACGGCCACCCGGTGGTGCTGCGCCCGGTGTCCTCGGAGGACGCGATGACCGCGGACTGGACGCGCCTGCCCTACGACGTCCTGGAGCGGATCTCCACCCGCATCACCAACGAGGTCGCGGAGGTCAACCGGGTCGTGCTGGACGTGACGTCCAAGCCGCCGGGCACCATCGAGTGGGAGTGACCCTCAGCGTCGGCGCCTGCCGCCGAACGACGCGCCGAGCAGCAGCAGCCCGACGAACACCGCGCCGCCGGCGATGATCCAGCGGAAGTCGAACTGCGGCAGCCAGCTCGCGCCGTCCGAGAGGACGTACGCCGACACCAGCAGCGTCGCGATCCCGACGATCAGGGTGAAGACGTCGACGCCGCGCCTGGCGGGCCTGCTGTCCGCCGGGTTGTCGTAGGCGTAAGGGTTCTGGTCAGCCACGTCGTACCTCCACGCTGCCTGCCGTGGTCGTCACGTGCAGGGTGATCTGCTGTCCGCCGGGGCCGTCGGTGCCGTAGTCGGTCCCGGTCAGCGCCGGCTGGCTGATGCCGTCCGTCGAGCGGCCGAAGCACCTCGCGTCCCCGGCCGCGGTGCTGCAGTCGTAGGTCACGTCGGCCGTCTGCGGGACGATGATCTTGGTGTCGCCCGCGCCGTTGGTCACCGTCGTCGTGTACGGCGCCCCGGCCGCCACCTTCGTCAGGTCGAGGTCGATGTCGCCGGCCGCGTGCTGGTAGACCGGCTGCACCTCGGCCGTCGTGCGCGGGGACTCGGTGATGTCACCGATGCCGCCGCGGAAGTCGAAGTCCTGGAACGGCGTCGTCGTCAGCACCATCCCGGCGATCGCCAGCGGCACGGCGAGCCCGATCAGGCCGCGTCCGCCGCGGGCGAACGCGCCGGTGACCAGCCCGATCCCGACGACGCCGAGCACCAGGCCGACGATGTGCTGCGCGGAAAACCAGGAGGCGCCGTTGAGGTTCGCCAGCACGCCACCGCCGGCGGTCAGCACGGCGAGCCCGAAGGTCGCCGAGCCCACCTTCGACCGCGGACGCCGCCCGGGCGCGTGGTGGGCAGGTGCGGACGGCGCCGGCGGCGGCTCGGGCGGCGCATCGGGCAGGTCCCAGCCGGCCGGGTCGGCGGCGAGGGGATCCCAGCCCTGCGCCGGCGACTTCGCCTCGGCGGTGTCGGTCATGGTGAAGGCTCCGTTCCCGGTGAAGGGCGTGGACGACGGCCGCGGCGTCACCGGAAGGGGCCGGTTCTCGTGGCCGCGGCTGCGGTGCAGCAGGTAGAGAGCGGTGGCGATGAGGGCGAAGCCGATCAGCCCGCCGCCGTCGAACCAGGAACCGGCGAAGGCGCCCGCGGCGAAGACGACGGCGAGGATCATCAGGACGATCGCGAAGGCGGGCGACACCGACGAGCGCCCGCGCCCGATGAGGCCTTCGAACCCGGAGACCTCGTCGCTCTCGCCGGGCAGGAACAGCCAGGCCAGCAGGTAGAAGGTGAGCCCGAAGCCCCCGAAGATCGTCGCGACGACCAGCGCGATCCGCACGACGACGGGGTCGATGCCGTACCGCTGCCCGATCCCGGCGGCCACCCCGGCCACCTTCCGCCCGGCATACGGCCGCCGGGGCCGGCTGACCCAGAAGTCCTTGACGGTCTCCTCGAAGCCGTTCAAGGCGCCCGGCTTCGGCGACCGCGTCTCGCTCGCACCACTCATGGTCAAAAGCATGCGGCACGCGGGGTCGCCGGACATCCGGGATGGTCCCTGAGGTTTCCCCGAGTCCCGGCGCCGGTCCGCCCGGCGTCTTGAATGAGTCATTCAGGGCTTGGGAGGTCCTGAATGACTCATTCAAGACCTCTGGCGTCACCGCCGCTTGGCCGAGGACGGCTCGGGCGGGGGCGGGCGAAGGCCACCTTGGGTGCGTCACAGCGCCGCGCGGATCCGGGACCGGATCAGGGGTTTCCCCGATGGAACCGCACGCCACTGCATGTGACCATGGACGGCGTGCAGGAGTCCCTCGACCACGTCACCGCCGAGCAGGGCGTCACCACGGATCCGGCCGCGCCGAAGATGTTCCGGCGGCGGTCCGGGCGGGCCGTTGCCGGGGTGGCAGGCGGGCTCGCCGATCACCTCGGCGTGCCCGTGCTCTGGGTGCGGACCGCCTTCGCGCTGCTCGCCGCGCTGAACGGGGCCGGGCTGCTCGCCTACGGCCTGCTCTGGGTGTTCGTGCAGCAGCAGTCCGAGGAGGCTGCCGAAGCGCCGAAGTCCAAGGAACGCCAGCAGGCGTTCGGGCTCGTCGCGCTGGGCATCGGGCTCGCCGTCGCGAGCGGGACGCTCACCGGGTTCATCAGCGGCTGGGTCGCCGTGCCGCTCGCCGTCGCCATGCTCGGTCTCGCCGTCGTCTGGCGGGAGGCCGACGAGTCGCAGCGGCGGCGGTGGAAGGCCGGGGCCAAAGACGGCTTCGCCGGGGCGTTGCTCGGCGGGGGTGGCTGGTCGGCCGCCATCCGGATCGTCGCCGGGGTCGCGCTGGTGATCACCGGCATCACCGTCGTCGTGCTCCGCAGCGGCACCCTCGACCAGGTCCAGTTCGCGCTGATCGCCGTCCTCGCCACGCTGATCGGCGTCGCCGTGCTGACCATCCCCTTCTGGCTGCGGCTGGTCCGGGACCTCTCCGACGAGCGCAAGGCCCGCATCCGCACCGACGAACGCGCCGAGATCGCCGCCCACCTGCACGACTCCGTGCTGCAGACCCTCGCCCTGATCCAGAAACAGAGCGAGTCGCCGCGCGAGGTCGCGCGGCTGGCGCGCAGCCAGGAACGCGAGCTGCGCGGCTGGCTTTACGGTCCCAACGGCTACGGCAAGCCTGCCGAGAAGATCGAAGAGGCCGCGGGCCAGCTGTCCGAAGCACTCGCCACGGCCTGCGGCGAGGTCGAGGACACCTTCGCGATCTCCGTCGGCCAGGTCGTCGTCGGGGACGCCGCACTCGACGAGTCGCTGGTCGCGCTGGTCCAGGCCGCGCGGGAGGCCATCGTCAACGCCGCCAAGCACGCCGGGGTCGACGAGGTCAGCGTCTACGCCGAGGTCGAACCGACGTCGGTGACGGTCTTCGTCCGCGACCGCGGCAAGGGCTTCGACCCGGACCTCGTCCCGGACGACCGGCACGGGCTGGCCGACTCCATCCGCGGCCGGATGACCCGGCACGGCGGCACCTGCAAGGTCCGCACCGCGCCGGGCGAGGGCACCGAGGTGCAGCTCGCCATGCCGGTGAAAGCGGGCAAGGGTGCGGCGTGAGGCGGCTATGCTCGACGACGTGACGCAGAGCCAGCGGGAACCGGTCAAGGTCTTTCTCGTCGACGACCACGCGCTGTTCCGCGCCGGGGTGCGCACGGAACTCGACTCGATCACCGACGAGGTCCGCGTCGTCGGCGAGGCCGGGTCGGTCGCCGAGGCGGTCGCGGGCATCGCCCGGACGAAACCGCAGGTGGTGCTGCTCGACGTCCACATGCCCGACGGCGGCGGCGCCGAGGTGCTGCGCCGGGTGCGGCCCGAGCTGCCGGACGTGGTGTTCCTGGCGCTGTCGGTGTCGGACGCGGCCGAGGACGTCATCGCGGTCATCCGGGCCGGCGCGCGCGGGTACGTGACGAAGACGATCTCGTCGAAGGAGCTGGTCCGCGCGGTGGTCCGGGTCGCGGACGGCGACGCGGTCTTCTCGCCGCGGCTGGCGGGGTTCGTCCTGGACGCCTTCGCCGACCGCCCGGGATCGGCCCCGATCAACGACCCGGAGCTGGACCTGCTGACGCCCCGTGAGCGTGACGTCCTGCGCCTGCTGGCGCGGGGCTACGCGTACAAGGAGATCGCGTCGGAGCTGTTCATCTCGGTGAAGACGGTGGAGACGCACGTGTCGAGCGTGCTGCGGAAGACCCAGCTGTCGAACCGCTACGAGCTGTCCCGCTGGGCTTCCGACCGCCGCCTCGTCTAGACCGGCTCCTCGATCCGCACCGGCACGGGTGCCGGGACCCGTTTCGGCAGCCGCGTCAGCGCGACGCCGCCGAGCACCACGACCATGCCCGCGATCACCCGCAGGTGCAGTTCCTCGCCGAGGAACAACGCGCCCAGCAGCACCGACACCACCGGCAGCAGGTACCCGACGACCGAAGCCGCGACCGCGCCTTCGCTGGCCAGCAGCTGGTAGTTCAGCGCGAACGCGATGCCCGTCGAACCGAGGCCGAGCACCAGCACTGCCAGCAGCGGCCCGGTCGACACGTGCACCGGCGCGAACCCGCCCAGCGGCAGCGCCAGCACCAGGAAGCCGCTGGCCAGCAGCATCTGGCCGGCCGCGATCGCGTACGGCGAGTCGCCGGTGCCCGACAGGTACTTGCCCTCGTAGACGAACGCGAAGCCGTAGCTCGCCGCCGCCGCGAGGCAGGCCAGCGCACCCCAGCTGAGCAGGCCCGACGCCTGCCACGGCGCGAAGATCAGCAGGATCCCGCCCAGGCCGACGACCAGCCCGGCCACGCGGGTCCCGGTCATCCGCGACGACGTCCCCATCATCGGCGCCGCCAGCAGCACCCACAGCGGCGTCGTCGAGTTCAGCACCCCGGTGATCCCCGAGTCGACGGTCGTCTCGCCGACCGCGAACAGCAGGAACGGCAGCGCGTTGTGGAAGAACGCCGCCACCGCCAGGTGCCCCCACATCCGGCGGCCCCGCGGCAGCCGCGCCCGCTGCAGCCGGCACAGCAGCACCAGCGTCGCGGCGCCCAGCACGAGCCGCGCCAGCACGAGCTGCACCGGCGAGAACATCCCCAGCCCCAGCTTGATCCAGAAGAAACTCGAGCCCCACATCAGCGCCAGCGCGGCAATCCTGAGCAGGGTCTTCGTTTCACCCACCCCAGTCCTCCTTCGACGATCCCGCGTCAGCTTCGCCGGAGCCAGACGTAAGGACAAGCGAAAATAACTGCAGGAACGCTTAAGCCCAGCTGTACGATCAGGGCCATGCTCGACGTCCGCCGCATGCAGGTCCTGCGTGCCGTGATCACCAGCGGGTCGATCACCGCCGCGGCCCGCAACCTCGGCTACACGCCGTCCGCGATCAGCCAGCAGCTGTCGGCGCTGGAACGCGAAGCCGGTACCGAGCTGCTCGAACGCGTCGGGCGCGGGGTCCGGCCGACCCCGGCGGGTGCGCTGCTGTCGGAGCACGCCGAGACGCTGAGCGCCGAGCTCGCGAAGGCCGAGGCGGCGCTGGCCGAGCTGAAGGCGGGCCGCACCGGCCGCGTCGCCATCCGCTACTTCGCCACCGCCGGCGCGTCGCTCGTCCCGCCCGCCATCGCCGCGGTGCGCCGCGAGCACCCGGGCGTCCAGCTCGACCTCAAGCTCGTCGAGCCCGACGACCCGATGATGGACGTCGAGGCGGGCAACGCCGACGTCGCCATCACGGTCTTCCCGCGCAGGACCCCGCCCGGCAAGGGCGTCGAGCTGGTGCACCTGCTCGACGACCCGTACCGCGCCGTGCTGCCGAAGGCCCATCCGCTGGCCCGCAAGCGCGTGCTGGACCTGACCGAGTTCGCCGAGGAGCCGTGGGTCGGCGTCGATGGCCTTCCCGGCGTCTGCCGCGACATCCTCGACAGCGCCTGCGCGTCCGCCGGGTTCGCGCCGAACATCGTGGTCGAGTCCGAGGACTACCAGACGGCGCAGGGGTTCGTCGCCGCCGGCATCGGCGTCGGCCTGATCCCGGAGCTGGGCCTCGGCGCGCAGCACCCCGGCGTGGTCGTCCGCCGGATCCGGAACCCGGAGCCTGCCCGCGCGATCCACGCCGCGGTCGCATCGCGGGCCTGGGGTCATCCGGCCGTCCGCACGCTGCTGGAAGCCATGCGCGCGGCGACCGCCAAGGTCGCCTGATCTCCTCATCGCGGTGGATGCGGTCACCGCCCCGCGCGTCCTATGTTCGACGGCCGTTGCAGTAACCACACGAAAGAACGGCTTGATGAACAAGGTGGAACGAGCGGCGTCCGGCCACACCGGCCTGGCGCCCCTGGAGCTGACCGTCCCCGCGCAGCCGGCGCTGTGCCTGGCCCAGGCGGCCGAGTGGGCCGTCCGGGTCATCGCGGAAGCCCGCTACGCGACCCGTCACGCTGCCGAGTTCGGCAGGCACCACGACACCGGGACGTTCACCCGGAGCACCGCGACCGGCTCGGTGGCGGGCAGCGAACCGATGGCGTTTTCGCGCCTGCTGGAGCAGTTCTCCGGCTGCTAGACGAAGAACAGCTCCGAGACGAGGATGCCGACCAGCACCGCGGCCAGGATCGCGGCCACGGTGACCAGCGTCTTCTTCGACACCGGCAGGTTCCACTCCTCGGCGGGCTGCGCCGGGGGAACGGGCGGCGGCACGTACTGCGTGGCCTGTGCCGCGTTCGGCACCGGCGGAATCTGCTGCGTCGCCCCCTGCAGGGGGTAGCCGGGCGGCGGGGTCACGTGGAGCTGCTGCTGGAACTGCGGTCCCGACGGTGGCATCGGGGGACCCGCGGGGTGCCTCGGCGGCGGCCCCGCGGGCATCGTCGGGATCGCGGGCGCGGTCGGCGGGATGAACGCCGTCTCGCGCCCCTCGGTGATCGCCTTCATCGAGCGGACGGTGTCCGCCATCGTCGGCCGGGTCACCGGGTCCTGCCGCAGCATCTTCCGCAGCGCCTCGGTCAGCACGCCCGCGTTGTGCGGCGGGCGTTCGGACGACTGGCCGTCGTCGCCGAACGGCGGCACGCCCTCGACCGCGGTGTACAGCGTCGCGCCGAGGGAGAACACGTCCGCGGCCGGCGTCGGCGGCAGGCCACGGGCGACCTCGGGCGCCACGTACGCCGGGTTCGGGCCGCCGCCGCTGATGCCGATGTCGGTGAGCTTGACGCCGCCGTCGTCGGCCAGCAGCACCGTGCCCGGTTCGAGAGTGCGGTGCACGAACCCGGCCGCGTGCATCGCGGCCAGCGCGTTCCCGAGCTGGATGCCCAGCAGCGCCGCCTGGTCCGGGGTGAGCCTGCCGTGCTCGGAGAGGAACGTCGCCATGCTGCGCGACGGGATGTACTCCATCACCAGCCAGACGTCCTGGCCGTCCGGCAGCACGTCGAACACCTTGATCGCGCACGGGTGCTCGATCCGCGCCGCGTCCTTGCCCTCCTGCATGGCGGCGGCCCGCGCCTGCTCGGCCCGCTCACCACCGCCGACGGGCAGATACATCCGCTTCATCGCGACGGTCCGGAACAGCCGCGTGTCGAACGCCAGCCACACGATGCCCGCGCGGCCACGGCCGATCGGCTGGTCCAGCCGGAACCGGCCGCCGACGATGGTGCCTTCAGAACTCAAGGTTTACCTCGGGTCACGGCGTGGTGGGGGTGGTCGGCGTGGACGGTGTGATCGGTGTGGTCGTGTTGTCGCTCGTCGTCTCCGGCGGCGTCGACTTGGGCGTCGACTTCGGGGTCGTGGTCGGCGCCTCTGCGGTGCTCCGCGGCGTGGTCGTGCGCTTGGCCGAGGAGGTCGTCTCCGACACCGGCGGCGGCACGTCCGCCGTGCTGACCGGATCCTCCGTCGTGGACGGCGCCGACTCCGTCGTCGCGACGGGCGTCGGCTTGGTGCTCGACACCGGCGCCGCCGGTGCCTCCGGGTTGTTCGGGCTGAGCAGCCAGACGACCAGCGCGACCAGGCCCACGACCACGATGCCGCCGATGATCGCCGGCCGCTTCCAGGCGCCGGGCTTCTCGTCGTCCTCGTCGGCCGGGCTCGTCTGCGGACGCTGCCGGGGCGGGGGCGGCGGGGCGGGCTCGTCTTCGTAGTCGTCGTACGGGTCGTCCGCGTACGGGTCCTGGCCGTGCGGCGGCACCGGCACGGCACGCGTCGCGGCCAGCCCCGGCGGCACGTTCCCGGCCGCGTACTGGTTGTGCTCCGGGTAGCGGTCGTACCCGTCGTAGTCGTCCTCCGGGTAGCCGGTGGCTTCCGGGTAGTCGTCCTCGTCGTAGTACGGGACGGCCTGGGTCGGGGCCGCGTCGCCGAGCAGCGTGCCCGAGTGGCCCGCGGGGACCTCGTCGAACATCTGGGTCGCGCCGGGGTCGGCGGCGGCCGCGCCGAGGACACCCGCCGACGGCGCCATCATCGTCTCGTCCGCCGGGGCGCCGAGCGGCGTCTCCCCGCGGGCGACGGCCGCCAGCAGCTCCTCGCACTCCTCGGCGGTGGGGCGGTGCTGGACGTCCGGGTGCAGCAGCACGGCCAGCACGCTGGCCAGCGGCCCGGACTGGCGCGGCGGGATGATCTGCCCGGCCGCGACCGCGTGCAGCAGGCTCAGCGTGTTCTCCGACAGCCCGAACGGCGGCTGGCCCTCGCACGCGGCGTAGAGCGTCGAGCCGAGCGAGAAGACGTCGGACTCCGGCCCGGGCTCGCCGCCGATGGCGACCTCGGGGGCCAGGTAGGCGGGCGTGCCGGCGATCATCCCGGTCTTGGTGACCGTGACGTCGTCCTTGGCGCGCGAGATGCCGAAGTCGGTGATCTTCACGGTGCCGTTGCCGGCGAGCAGGATGTTGCCCGGCTTGATGTCGCGGTGGACGATGCCGACCGCGTGGGCCTCGCGCAGCGCCGCGGCGACCTGGGCGCCGATGCGCGCCACCTCGGTCGGCGGCAGCGTGCGGCGTTCCTGCAGCACGGCGGCCAGGCTGGTGGAGTTGAGGTACTCCATGATCAGGCACGGCTGGCCGTTGTCGTCGGTGACGACGTCGAAGACGGAGATCGCGTTCGGGTGGTGCAGCCGGGCCGCGATCCGGCCCTCGCGCATGGTCCGCTGCCGGGCGTCTTCGGCCTCGTGCTCGTCCAGGTGCGGCTGCAGCAGGAGCTGCTTGATGGCCACGGTGCGGCCCAGGACCTCGTCGTGCGCCTGCCAGACGGCCCCCATCGCGCCCGTGCCGATCCGGCCGACGATGCGATATCGACCGGCGACCAGACGACCCTCGTCGCTCACGCGACCTCCCTTTGGGCTCCGACTTCACCAGGGCGTGAGGATCGGTGCCTGGTGACGCGGCCACGAACACGCCGCTTCGCTGGAGCGTATGCACATGTCGTGGGCTCTGTGCCGGCTTTTCCGAGACCGGCCCGTGACAAGGCTAGGCGCTCACTCTGCGCACACGAATTCGGCACGGGCACTTGAACCAGGGGTGAAGGGATGATCGCGGTGGGCTACATGTACTGGGCCGAGACGAGCTCGGCTTCGGTGATCAGCCCGCCGGCGTCGGCGACCCGGAACAGCTGGGTGACGCGCAGCAGGGCGCCGTCGGGCCGGTGCATCGTCGCGACCGCGAGGATCGAGCCGTCGGGGTTGATCCGCGTGTCGGCTTCCTGGACGTCGATGGCGTCCATGCCGCTCCAGGTGCGGACCAGCTCGCCTGCCGGTCCGTCGGCCAGCACCGGGCTCAGCAGCGCCAGCGCGCCCGCCGAGTTGCCCGCGACGGCGGCGTAGAAGTCCTTGACCGCCTGGATCTTCTTGGCCGCGCTGCGCGCGTCGACGGCCTTGTCCGGCACCGGCGCCTGGTTCGGCGCGGCCTGGGGCTGCGGGTTGCCGACGGGCGGCTTGGCGGACGGCGCGGTGCTCTCGGCGTGGGCGTCCGGCGTCGTCCCGCGCCGCTCCGGCGTGCCACCGCCGGCCTGGTGCTGCGGGACGGCGAGGCCGCCGAGCTCGGCGGCGCCGGTGAAGCCTGCCGGGGTGGGCTGGGCGCCCGGTGTGGCGGCACGGTGCGCGCTGGTCAGCATCGGGGCGGCGATCACGGCGCCGGTGAGGAGCGCGCCGGCGGCGACGAGCCCGGTCAGCTTGGCGCGGCGGGCGAACCGGCTCTCCGGCTCACCGGGGTCTTCGGCCTGCGCCGGCTCGGGCGTGGGCTCGGGCCGCGGCGGCAGGAACTTCTGCGGGTCGCGGAAGACCTGCTCGAGATAGTCGCGGTCGGCGTCGGCGACGCCGTCGAGAATCTCGGCCGGGATGACGTCCTCGACGCGGACGGCGTGGGGTGTCTCACGCCGTGTGCGCTGCCGATCAAGCACGAAAGTCCTCGCTCTGGGGGTTCGGGGACGGTCACTCCGCCGTTCGGCTTCGTGTCCGTTGGTCCGGACGGCCGGTTCGTGACCGGATTCCGGATCCGCTGTCGTCAGGTAACACCTGTGCGGACACCGGCCACCAGGCTCTGTCGCCGGAATGCCGTCGCCACACGACGAGCGGCAGCTTATGTCACCCACCCGGACCAGGCATAACCGCTCGGCGCACCGCACGTGCATCGGAACGGGCGAACGGCACGTGCAGGTTTGGCTACTGCCCGTCAGCAGTGATCTTGTCGCCGTCCCCGAACGTCAGCGTGCGCTGCTCGATCGTCTTGGTCCCGTCGGTGTGCGTGACCTCGACGGTGTTCACGGTGACGCCGCGCTGCTGGTCGATGCTGATCTTCTTGACCTCGAAGTAGGCGATGCCGGCATACCGCTCGGCGAGCGCCTGCGGCCCGCGGTCGTGCAGGTCGCCGGTGGTCACCGAGGACGCCGCGGCGGGGTCGGTGGTGACGGTGTTGAAGAACTTCTCGGAGTTGTCGCCCATGGTCTGCGGGTCCGGCGGGAAGGAGTACCACCAGGGCGCCTTGGCTTGGGTTTCCCGCTGGGCGGGCGTGATCGGCGGCTTCTGCGGCGCACCGGTCGGCGTGGCCGTGCCGGGCGCGGTCGTCGCGTCGGGCCCAGGGGTGTGCTCGGCAGGCGGGGGAGCGACGCCATCGACGGGCCCGGCACCCCCGCCACTGTCGGCCGTCCCGGCGGTGACGGCCGGCCGCGAGGACCGATCCGGCCCGCCACCCGACCCGCCCTCGGAGGGCGGCTGCAGGTCCCCGGTGGGATCGACGACGGTCGGCGCGCCCTGGTAGCCGGGCCAGGCACCCTGAACGGCCTGGTCCATCGACGGTTTCCCGACGAGGAAGGACCCGGCGCACAGAAGCCCGACGACCACGGCCCCGGAAGCGCCGGTGGCGAACCAGGCGGCCTTCCGCCAGGTCTTGGGCGGGGTCACGGAGGCGGGGACGGAGCCGATGGTGAAGCCGCCCAGCCCACCGATGGGAGGCGCGGAGTAGACGCGGACATCGTCGTCGTCCAGGTCGACAGCGCGAGGTTCGGGCGTGGCCAGCGTGACCCGGGTCCGCCGCGCAGCCCGATCGGCGGGCGATTCGGCAGGGGGGTCGAAGTCCTCGCCGGGAAGGTCGCCGAGGGGGAGGTGGCCGCGGTCGGCCGGATCCTGCGGGACGTCGGTGAGCGGCAGCTTGCCTTGTGCGGTGCCGGTGGTGATTCCGAGCAGTTCGGTGCCGGGACTGCCGAGTGCGGGGCTGCCGTTGGCGATGCCACCCAGCGCATCGGCGCCGGGGCCGCCGAGCGGGGGTCCGCCCGGGGCGCCGCCGCCGAAGCGGGTGCCGTTGGCGGTGCCGCCCGCCGCGAAGCCGCCGGTGCCGGGACTGCCGAGCGGAAGCCCGCCCGGGGCGCCGCCGCCGCCGAAGGGGGCGCCACCCACCACGAAGTCACCGGAGCCGGGCGTCTCCAGCGGAAGCCTGCCCTGCACAGCCCCACCGCCATACGGAGAACCAAGCGGAAGTTCCCCCCGGATCCCCCCGTCGGCGGCCGGGGGCGGCGGCGCGGGCCACCGGTCCCGGGGCTGGGGCAGCGGCGGCCGGGGCACGGGAAGGGACCCGGACATCGGCGGGTCGGCAGGCGGGGGCCCGCCCGCGCGGTGCCGGACGGGACGGCGCTGCGGCACCGGCGGCGTCCAGCCCTCGGCTGCGCCGAGCCGGTGCCGTCCGGGATGCGCGGGCGCGCTGCCGCGTCCGTGGAACTCCGTGCCGTTGCTCATGTGAGTTCGACCACCCGGCCCAGTGGCCCTGACGCCGTCCGGCGGCAGGTCGACCCGATCGGAGCATCCTCACGCGCGGAATCTCGTTCGGAATCTCGCGCAGATGCACGCGCATGCGAAAGTGGACGCGCGGGGCCAGTGCCCCCACGCGTCCCGCGGGCATCGCCCGACCCAGACGCAAGGGTCCTCACGGCGTCAACCCTAGGAGCATCCGGCGGCGAAAGTCGCCCCCAAACCTGCAAGTTGCAGAGGTTTCACTCTCTCGGGCGCGACCGAACGGGCGAAGGTGACGCTGCGAAGTTTCACGCAGCGCCATCGCCGCACGTCGGGGAAATCAGCCTCCCGTGCGGTAACGATCACGGGTGGACTGCAGCGCCTTCGTCGCCACCACACCGCTACCCGCAGCAATGACGATCGAGACGATGTCGAGTGTGGGTCCCCCGACCGTGAGCAGCCAGGCGAACAGCGACGCGGCAGTGGTACCGCCGGCAACGGCCCACCGGCTGCGGACGTACTCCGCGACGGGAGCGCCCCCGGCGCGCTTACCCGCCGCATTGTTGAGCAGCGCCAGATACCCCACATGGCCCAGCGCGGCCAGCACGCTCGCGAGCGCGACGAGGACGGCGATGAGGTTCACGAGCCATTCCATGAACCCAGTCTGCCCGCAGCCGGGCCACCGGTGCCTCAGGGAAGTCCCCGAATTACCGGCCGAGCCTGCCCCGGCCGAGGTTGAGCAGCGCCATGGCCAGCTGCCGTCCTTCGGGACCCAGCTCGCGGTAGCGCGCGAGGACGTCCATCTCGCGGTTGTAGACGATGCGCGTGCCGCCGGCGGCCATCCGCGCGGCCCCGATCGTCTTGGAGACCTCGACCCGGCGTTTCACCAGCCGCAGGATCTCCTGGTCCAGCCAGTCGATCTCCTGCCGGAGCGCCGCGATGTCGTCCCCGGCGGGGGTGTGGTCGGCGGGCTGGCCGTCGGCGTTCGTCGCTTGTGCGTTCATCGGGACCTCTTCCTCGAATCCCGGACCCGGCCCCAGGGACGGCGACAGCCCCGGGTCCGTGGACTCCGGGGCTGGCGGTGATGGCGGTTCGGGCACTACGCGATCACGGGAGCCGGAGTCCGGGTCCCGTAAAAAAATCGTTCCGTGTGGTGCCGCACGAGATCAGTATGGCACAGCGGTTCCGGCGCGCTCGCGCAACGAGCGGACCCGAGCATGCACGAAGAGGCTCACCGCGAGCCAGAACAAGGGGAAGACCGGCCAGAAGAAGCCGGCACCCAGCACGGCCCAGCGCACGATCAGCAGCACCGCCACCGCGACGGCCACGGCGAGGTGGACGCGCAGCGCGGGATGCCGCCGCAGCGCGTCACGCGTGAGCGGGAAGCCGGGCCGGGGCGGCGCGGGCCGCGGGAGATCCGTGGTGAGGGCGGCCAGTTCGTCGGTGAACTTCGCCGCGTAGACGCGGCTGAGGCGCTGTTCGACCTCTTCGAGGGTGAGCCGGCCTTCGGAGCCGGCGGTCTGGACGGTCTGCGCGACGCGCTCGCGATCGGCGTCGGCGGCCCGGATGCGGGCGGGGTTCGGTGTGTTCATGTCCGCCGATGCTCCGCGCGGACGGCGCGTGGCGCGTCGGGCGCCAGGCGACACCTCCGGCTACGCCCGCCGCGGTAGCCGGGCCACCGACGCCGAACCAGCGGACCGGCCGGGCACGCTCTGCCGGGCGCCTGCCCACCCGGGGTAGCGTGGACAGGCGATGGACACCCTCTTCGATCTCCCCGCCGCGACCCCCGTGCGCAAGCCCGCCGCCGGCGGGCAGGCCGAGCTGCTCGACGACCTCAACCCCGCCCAGCGCGAAGCCGTCACCCACGCCGGTGGCCCGCTGCTGGTGGTGGCGGGCGCGGGCTCGGGCAAGACCCGGGTGCTGACCCGCCGGATCGCCTACCTGCTCGCCGAACGCCGCGTGCACCCCGGCGAGGTCATGGCGATCACCTTCACCAACAAGGCCGCCGCCGAGATGCGCGAGCGCGTCGCCGCGCTCGTCGGGCGCCGCGCGAACGCGATGTGGGTCTCGACGTTCCACTCGATGTGCGTGCGGATCCTGCGTCGTGAGGCCAAAACCCTCGACATGTCGTCGAGTTTCTCCATCTACGACTCCGACGACACCAAGCGGCTGATCACGCTCGTCGCGCGGGATCTCGACATCGACCCGAAGCGCTACGCCGCCCGCACGCTCGCCGTGCACATCTCGAACCTGAAGAACGAGCTCACCGACCCGGAGACCGCGGCGGCGAACGCGGGCAACGACCTCGAGCGCCGCGTCGCCGAGGTCTACGGCGAATACCAGCGGCGGCTGAACCAGGCCAACGCCTTCGACTTCGACGACCTCATCATGCGCACGGTCTCGCTGCTGCAGGCCTTCCCGGACGTCGCCGAGTACTACCGGCGGCGGTTCCGGCACGTGCTGGTCGACGAGTACCAGGACACGAACCACGCGCAGTACACCCTGGTCCGCGAGCTGGCCGGGACCGCGCCGAACGAGGCGGGCGTCCCGCCTGCCGAGCTGGTCGTCGTGGGTGACGCGGACCAGTCGATCTACGCCTTCCGCGGCGCGACGATCCGCAACATCGAGGAGTTCGAGCGGGACTTCCCGAACGCGAACACGATCCTGCTGGAGCAGAACTACCGGTCCACGCAGACGATCCTGTCCGCGGCCAACGCTGTCATCGAGCGGAACCCCAACCGCCGCGCCAAGCGGCTGTGGACGGATTCGGGCGACGGCGAGAAGATCGTCGGCTACGTCGCGGACAACGACCACGACGAGGCCGCGTTCGTCGCGGGCGAGATCGACGCGCTGGCGGAGAAGGGCGAAGCCGACTACTCCGACGTCGCCGTCTTCTACCGCACCAACAACCAGTCCCGCGTCTTCGAAGAGATCTTCATCCGGCTCGGCCTGCCGTACAAGGTCGTCGGCGGCGTGCGGTTCTACGAGCGCCGCGAGGTCCGCGACATGATCGCGTACCTGCGGGTGCTGGCGAACCCGGAGGACACGGTCAGCCTGCGGCGCGTGCTGAACGTGCCCAAGCGCGGCATCGGCGACCGCGCCGAAGCCGTCGTGGCGACGCACGCCGAGCGCGAACGGATCTCCTTCGCGCAGGCGCTGCGGGACGCCGCCGAAGGCAAGGTGCCGCTGCTGAACCCGCGCTCGGTCAAGGCGATCGGCGGGTTCGTGGCGCTGCTCGACGAGCTGGGCACGCTGGTCTCGGACGGCGCGGAGGTGCACGACGTCCTGGAAGCCGTGCTGGAGAAGACCGGCTACCGCGTCGAGCTGGAGGAGTCGGAAGACCCGCAGGACCACACGCGCGTGGAGAACCTCGACGAGCTGGTGACGGTGGCGCGCGAGTTCACCGAGCTCACCGCCGAGGTCGCCGCGGACGAGAACGCCGAGCTGATCGTGGAGGAGGGCGTCCCGGCCCCGGGTTCGCTGCCCGCGTTCCTCGAGCGCGTTTCGCTGGTCGCGGACGCCGATTCGGTGCCTTCGCCCGACGGCGGAGAGGAAGGCGACGGCGGCGCGGGCGTGGTCACGCTGATGACCGTGCACACCGCGAAGGGCCTGGAGTACCCGGTGGTGTTCTGCACCGGCTGGGAGGACGGCGTCTTCCCGCACATGCGGGCCCTTGGCGACCCGACGGAGCTGGCCGAGGAACGACGGTTGGCGTACGTCGCGATCACCCGGGCCAGGAAGCGCCTGTACGTCTCCCGCGCGATCACTCGCTCGGCGTGGGGCCAGCCGTCGATGAACCCGGCTTCGCGGTTCCTGGACGAGCTGCCGTCCGACCTCGTCGACTGGCGGCGGCTGGAGCCGTCCAGCCCCGGTTTCGGCTTCGGCTCCGGCTCCCGCGGAACACCGCGGGCGGCGACCACCTGGGGCGGCCGCCGGTCTTCTTCGCCGTCTTCGTCGGCCACGCCGTCGTTCGGCAAGGGCTGGAAGGACACGGTGGCGCTGAAGCTGGACGTCGGCGACCGGGTCAGCCACGACAAGTACGGCCTGGGCACGGTGCTCTCCTGCGACGGCGTCGGCCCGCGCGCCACGGCGACGATCGACTTCGGCGCGGCGGGCAAGGTCCGCCTGATGCTCATCGGCAGCGTGCCGATGGTGAAGCTCTAGCGTTACCCGGACGAGTGAATCCGGCGGCGATCCCGGCGATCGCCGCCGGAATCGTCGTAC
The DNA here is from genome assembly GCF_040064235.1 of Amycolatopsis melonis. Taxonomy (NCBI): domain Bacteria; kingdom Bacillati; phylum Actinomycetota; class Actinomycetes; order Pseudonocardiales; family Pseudonocardiaceae; genus Amycolatopsis; species Amycolatopsis melonis. Next base: position 42,736 of record NZ_JBDZYD010000011.1, on the reverse strand, counting down.
CCACCCGGTAGAACCGACCCTGTACTCGAACACGAGTTCGACGAAAGGGGTAGGGTGGTGTGGACGCGGTGCTGTTTGGCCTGCTGGCCGAAGGGGTACAGAAATACCTGCGAGGAGTCCTGGGGACGACGGTTCCGGATCGGGGTCGGGAGCCTTCGGGGGCTTCAGGAAGTTCTTCGCGTGCGGGAGCGGAGGCGTGCCGGCTGGCCGCCGCCTGGCGAGCGCTGCTCAGGCAGCACGAGCTGGGCGCGGACGGGCGCTGCGTCGCCTGCGGACGGGGACGCCGCTGGACGACGAGGGCCCGGAGTGCCGGGCGTGTCCGCTCCGCGGGGGGCGCAGGGGGAGCTGCGCCCTGGGGCTGGGTGCCGGTGCGCCGGCCCGCGGAGCTGTGCACGGTGTGGCAGGTCGCGGTGGCGTACTTCATCCGGCGGCTGCCGGGCGGACAGCGCTAGCCGGTTGCGGGCGCTGAGGAGCCGGTGGACGGTTTTTCGCGGCCTGCCGAGGGTTCTGGACGCCGGGCGGGCTCTGGCGCGGCCTGAGGGTGGTTCTGTGGTTCTCGGCAGTCTGTTGCGCGCGTTCTCCGGTGGTTGGCGTGGCGCTGCGGAGGTTCACTCGGCCGGGGAACGTCTTCGGCGTGCGTGGCGCGTTCTGGTGCGGCCTGGCGGCGGCTCTGCGGTCCTCGGCAGCTCGGCCGGGGAGCGTCTTCGGGGCGCGTGGCGCGTTCTGGTGCGGCCTGGCGCCGGTTCTGCGGTCCTCGGCAGCCTGCTCCGCGGGTTCCCCGGCGGTCGGCGTGGCGCAGCGGAGGATCGCTCGGCCGGTGAGTGTCTTCGGCCTGCGTGGCGTGTTCTGAAGTTGCCTGGCGGCGGTCCCGCGGTTCTTGGCGGCCTGCTTCGCGCGTTCTCCTGCGGCCAGCGTGGCGCTGCGGAGGTTCGCCCGGTCGAGGAGCGTCTTCGGTCCTCAGCGGCGGAACTCGGCGCTACGGCAGGGTTTCCGGTCCACTCGGCACCGGAATCCGGATCAGATGACGACGCCGCGCGCGGCCAGCCACGGCCGGGGGTCGATCTTCTTGGTGCCGTTCTGCCACACCTCGAAGTGCAGGTGGGGGCCGGTGCTCTGGCCGCGGTTGCCGATCTCGGCGATCTGCTGGCCGCACTTGACCTTCTGGCCCTCCTTGACGGAGAAGCTGTTCATGTGGCCGTAGACCTGGATCGTGCCGTCGTCGAGCTGGATGCGGACCCAGAGGCCGAAGCCGCTGGCCGGGCCTGCCTCGATCACGGTGCCGTCGGAGGCGGCGTAGATCGGGGTGCCGATCGCGTTCGCGATGTCGATGCCGAGGTGGCTCGTGCCCCACCGGGCGCCGAAGCCGGAGGTGAAGGTGCCGTGGGCCGGCAGGCAGGTCTTCGGACGGGCGGCCTCTTCGGCGGCCCGCCGGGCGGCGTCGGCTTCGCGCTGCTCGCGGGCCTGGGTGATGGAGGCGCTGTCGGCGAGCTTGGCGGCCTCGGCGGAGGCGTCGACGGTGTGGCCGGTCGGCAGGAGTTCCGGGGCGCCCCCGGAGCCCGCACCTCCCGCGGTCAGCGAAGCGCTGGCGTCCTGGCTGTTGGCCAGCGGCGTGACGGCGGTGCTGGAGTCGGTGACCGTCTTGAGAGTCGAACCCGCAGCGGCGGCGGCGAACGCACCAGCCGCGACAGCGGCAACCACGACACGGCCGCGAAGGGCCGAAGAGGGCGGAGCGATGCGGTGCGCGCCCCGGACACGGACGACCGCGCCTTCGAGCGCGTCCTTCAGTGCCGGGGAAGGAGCTTGGCCGCCGGGGGAGCGGTGTGAAGCCAAGACAGAGCCTTCCATCGTCGGGGAGCCGGGTCGGAGGACGCGGGCGGGGGAACCCGGTGAGCCAACCTCGGGGGCGGTTCGCTCGGTGTCCTACTTCGTGACCTGACTGTAATGGGGACCCGGGGACAGTAACGAAGGGGCACCGTTGTCGGCAAGATCTGCCCCCGGCGGCGGCCGATCGGGTGGCAGGCCCAAGGCGATTACCTGTGCGGATTACCGAAAGTTAGGAGGTGTTTACTGCTTTCGTTGTGACTTGCCTTACAGCCCTTGCGGCCCGTTCGGGCCGCCTCATGGGCCCGTGGGGCCGACAGGGCGGGAATAACGGTTTGCCAGGGGATGTTCAAGCATCTTCGACGTCCCAGGCGGCCGGACGAGGCCCTTCGAGGCCCTGCGGTCCCGGCTGGCGCGCGGGTGCGAGACGACCGTTCGGCGACGCATTCGAACCGTTCGCCGACCGATCTTGAAACCCGACGTTTAGGTGTCCGTTTTGGCCGGTTTTCGGGTCTTGCGTCCCGCGACGCCGACGTGATGCCCGCCCAATCACGAGTGATGCCTCTCCAGACACGAGTGATGCCCGCCGGATCACGCGTGACCTCCGGCGAGCCACGGGCCGACCGGCGACTCGCGCCCCGCTGACACCCCCGTCCGCGCCCGGGCTTGCTAGCGTCGCGGGCAATGCCCCCACGCTCAGAACCTCCCGGCGGGAGCACCCCGGACTCTCCGGACGCCCCGGCCACCCCGCACGACCCCGCGGCCACCCGTTCCTCCGGCATGCGGCAGTCGTCTCGCGCGCCGCAGCCACCCGACTGGGCCGAGCCGGATTCGCGCGGCTTGACCGTCGCGCTGGGGCTCGGTGCCCTCGGGGCGGTCGCCCTCGCTGGCGGTGGCCTGGTCCCCGCCTCGCCTGCCGCCGGGCCCGGGTTCACCGCCTGGCCGTGGCTGGCCTTCCTCGCCCTCGCCCCGATCGCCGTCGCCGCTTGGGCCGCGGCCCGGCGACCCGGCGTGGGCGGCGGCATCCTCCTCGGCCTCGCCGCCCTGGCGCCCGGACGGCTGGTGCTGGACCTCCAGTTCGCCGTCAACGGCCCGCTCACCATCCGGCCCGAGCTCTACCTGCCCGACCGCTTTCTCGGCAGCTCCGCCGTCGGGGCCGGGTTCTGGCTGCTCGTCGCCGGGCACGTCCTCACCGCCGCCGCCGGCGTCCTCGCCTGGCGGGCGCTGCGCAGCGGCGAAGAGCCCGAACGCCGCCGGTGGCGGTTGCTCGCTCCGCTGCTCGCCGTTCTGGCCGGCGTCGGGCTGCTGACCGCTCCCGTCCACTCCGAGAACGGCTTCCTGCTCGCCCGCGGCGCCTTCGAAGGACCATGGCCCGCACTCGGCGGCTACCTCCTGCTCGCCGCCGCGCTGCCGCTGACCGCTGTCGCCGCGCTCGCCGCTCCCGCCGAACGAACCGCGCGCGGGGCCCTGCTCGGCCTGACCGCCGGTGCCTTCGCCGTCGCCGTGCCGCCCGTGCTCGGCGGGCTCTTCCGGCCGGACCTGCACGTCACCTGGGGGCCCGTCCTCACCCTGCTCGCCACGGCCGCCATCGGCGCGCTCGCCTTCACGCCGCTGGCCGAAAAGCCGAAGACCGACGCCGAAGTGCAGGTGCCCGGCCTGTTCTGGTGGCGGCTCGTGACCGGTGTGCTGGGCCTGCTGACCGCCGTCGCCGCGGTGATCGGCAGCTTCGCGCCGCAGGTCGCCGTCACCGCCGTGACTCCGGGTGCCGTCGCGCCGGTCCGTGCCGCCGCCGAAAGTCCCGCCCGCTGGTTCCTGCTCGCCGCCGCGCTCGTGGTCGCCGTCCTCGCCGCCGGGACGCTCGTGCCGAAGACCGCCTCCGTCGCGCGGACGCTCGCCGGGGTCGGCTGGGCCGGGATCGTCCTGGCAGGCACCGCCGTCCTCAACACCGCGCTCACCGCCACCCAGGCCGGCAACCTCGCCGGCTTCGGCGCGGAAGCGGCCCCCGCCTTCACCTACGACCTCGGGGCAGGCGCCGGCTGGACGTTCGCCGCGCTCGTGCTCGCCGCGCTGCTCGCGCTCGCCGCCGTCGGCACCGGGGTCGTCGAACGTGAAGACGCCGGGACCGGCACGGCCGACGGCAGTGTCCTCACACCCGTCGTCGCCGGGGCCGTGCTGGCCGTCGCCGCGTTCGGGCTGCCCGTCTTCAGCGTCCCCGGATACGTCGCGCCGGGGCTCTGGTCGGACTTCGACACGCCTTCGTGGGGACTGCTGACCGCCGCCGTGGTCGTCGTCGGTGCCGCTGCGCTCGCGCTGCGGTCCCGGCCGAAGCCCGCCGCCGCCCTGCTCACCGGGGCGGCTTTGCTCACCGGCCTGCACGCCGCCGAACTGCCGCTCGTCGGTGGCACGCTCGGCGGCGCGAGCCCGGCGACCGGGTTCTGGCTCGCCCTCGCCGCCGCGGCCGCGCTGCTCGTCGCGGCGGGCATGGCTCTGGCCGGGGAACGCCGTGCGCCGTGACCGCCCGCGGGTGCTCCTCGTCGAGTTCGCCCGGCCCGACCCGGCCGCCGTCGCGCTGGGCCGGGTTCTGCGGGACGCGGGCGCCGAGGTCGTCCACGCCGGACCGCTGGACACCGCGGAACAGATCGTCCGCACCGCCGAACAGGAGGATCCGGACGCCGTCGGCGTGCTGGGCGCCGGGCCGCCGTCCGGCCTCGCCGAAGCGCTCGGCGACGTCCCCGTCTTCACGGCGGAAACGGCCGCGGAAGCGGTGGAACGGCTCACCGGTGGGCGGTCTCACACCGCTGAAGCACCGTCTGACCGCGCACGGTGACCGACTTCACCAGGTGCGAGGTCCCCTGCGTCTGCGCAGGTCGCTAACCTCGACTGGTCCGACAGCGCGGTCCGGAAACGGACCACCACAGTGGCGTGTCGTCAGGAGACTGGAGTAGTGGACCTCTACGAGTACCAGGCGAGGGATCTCTTCGCCGCCCACGGAGTACCGGTTCTGCCGGGCGCCGTGGCTAGCACCCCCGAAGAAGCCAAGGCCGCAGCCGAGCAGATCGGCAACCAGGTCGTCGTCAAGGCTCAGGTGAAGACCGGTGGCCGCGGCAAGGCGGGCGGCGTCAAGCTGGCCCAGACGCCGGACGAGGCGAAGGAGAAGGCGGAAGCCATCCTCGGCCTCGACATCAAGGGCCACATCACGCGCCGCGTGCTCGTGGCGGAAGCCTCGGACATCGCCGAGGAGTACTACTTCTCCTTCCTGCTGGACCGGGCGAACCGCACGTTCCTCGCCATGGCCTCCGCCGAGGGCGGCATGGAGATCGAGCAGCTCGCCGTCGAGCGCCCCGAAGCGCTGGCCAAGATCCCGGTCGACGCGATCGCCGGTGTCGACAAGGCGAAGGCCGTCGAGATCCTCACCGCGGGCAAGTTCCCGGAGAAGGTCGTCGACGAGGCCGCCGACGTCGTCGTGAAGCTCTGGGAGACCTTCGTCTCCGAGGACGCCACCCTCGTCGAGGTCAACCCGCTGGTCCGCGACCCGCAGGACAAGATCATCGCCCTCGACGGCAAGGTCACCCTCGACGAGAACGCCTCCTTCCGCCAGCCGGGCCACGAAGCCCTGGTGGACAAGGAAGCCGAGAACCCGCTCGAAGCCAAGGCCAAGGCCAAGGACCTCAACTACGTCAAGCTCGACGGCGAGGTCGGCATCATCGGCAACGGCGCGGGCCTCGTGATGTCCACTTTGGACGTCGTGGCGTACGCGGGCGAGAAGCACGGCGGCGTGAAGCCGGCGAACTTCCTCGACATCGGCGGCGGCGCGTCGGCCGAGGTCATGGCGGCCGGCCTGGACGTCATCCTCAACGACACCGACGTGAAGAGCGTCTTCGTCAACGTCTTCGGCGGCATCACCGCCTGTGACGCGGTGGCGAACGGCATCGTCGAGGCGCTGAAGATCCTGGGCGACGAGGCCACCAAGCCGCTGGTCGTCCGCCTGGACGGCAACAACGTCGTGGAGGGTCGCAAGATCCTGGCCGACGCGAACCACCCGCTGGTCACCGTGGTGGACACAATGGACAACGCGGCCGACAAGGCTGCCGAGCTCGCCGCGGCAGGTGCGTGAGATGTCGATCTTCCTCAACGAGAACAGCAAGGTCATCGTCCAGGGCCTCACCGGCTCCGAGGGCATGAAGCACGCCACCAAGATGCTGAAGTCCGGCACGAACATCGTGGGCGGCGTCAACGCCCGCAAGGCCGGCCAGACGGTCACCATCGAGGGCAAGGACCTCACCGTGTTCGGCACGGTCGAGGAGGCCATCAAGGAGACCGGCGCCGACGTGTCGGTCATCTTCGTGCCGCCGAAGTTCGCCAAGGACGCGGTCATCGAGGCCATCGACGCCGAGATCCCGCTCGCCGTGGTCATCACCGAGGGCATCCCGGTGCACGACTCGGCCTACTTCTGGGCGCACGCGGTCGCCAAGGGCAACAAGACCCGCATCATCGGCCCGAACTGCCCCGGCGTGATCAGCCCCGGCAAGTCGAACGCCGGCATCATCCCGGCCGACATCACCGGCCCGGGTTCGATCGGCCTGGTGTCCAAGTCCGGCACGCTGACCTACCAGATGATGTACGAGCTGCGGGACATCGGTTTCTCGACCGCGGTCGGCATCGGCGGTGACCCGATCATCGGCACCACCCACATCGACGCGCTCGAGGCGTTCGAGAAGGACCCCGAGACCAAGGTCATCGTGATGATCGGCGAGATCGGCGGCGACGCCGAAGAGCGCGCCGCGGCCTACATCAAGGAGAACGTGACCAAGCCGGTCGTCGGCTACGTCGCGGGCTTCACCGCGCCCGAGGGCAAGACCATGGGCCACGCGGGCGCCATCGTGTCGGGCTCCTCCGGCACGGCCGCCGCGAAGAAGGAGGCCCTCGAGGCCGCCGGCGTCAAGGTCGGCAAGACCCCGAGCGAGACCGCCGTCCTCGCGCGTGAGCTGTACAACAGCCTCGGCTGAGCATTCCGCGTAACTCCTGGTGAGGCCGGGTACCCCATGGGTGCCCGGCCTTTCCGCGTCCGGCGGCGAAACCCGCCGGGGTATTCACGCGTCTGGTGGGCTGACGGCGGGGGAGTGCGCTAGCGTTCTGCGCACACAAGCCGCCTCGTCTTCGCCCGGGTGCCCGCGCGCCCGGAGTGCCGGTCGAACCGACAGGAGTGCATCCGATGACCTTCCCCAGCGGCGGGCCTGGCCACCCCCAGCAGGGTGGCGGCCAGCAGCCCCCCGGACCGCCGTCCACCGGTGGCTTCCCGCAGCAGCAGCACCAGGCGCCGTCGTCGGGCCCCGGAGGCCTGCCGCAGAACCTGCCGCTGCTGCTCGCCCTGGTCGTCACCGTCCTCGCCGTCGTGCAGTACTTCCTCGGCTTCTCCGACAACGGCGACGTCGGCATCGGCGGGGTGTTCCTGCTGGGCGGCGGTCTGCTCGCGGCGATGCACGCGCTGCCGAAGGGCCCGAAGACGCTGCCGTTCGCGGCGCTGTTCAGCGTCCTCGGCGCGCTCGAGGTCCTGGACACGCTGATCGGCCTGCAGACGACGCCGGGCATCGTCACCGTCATCCTGATCCTGGGCATCCTGCAGATGCTCGCCGCGGTCGGCGCGCTGCTCATCGCGTACGACGTCGTCAAGCCGCCGTCGCCGAAGCCCGCCGCACCGTCCTACAGCGGGCAGTACGGGCAGCCGGGCCAGCAGCAGTTCGGCCAGCCCGCCCCGCAGCAGCACCAGCAGTTCGGCCAGCCCGGGCACGGTCCGGGACCGGTCGCCCCTGGCGGTGAGACGCCGTTCTCGCAGCCGGGCCAGTACGGCTCGCCGAACCCGCCGTCGACCACGCCGCCGCCGGGTCAGCAGGCCACGACGTACGCGCCCCAGCAGGGCCAGTTCTTCCAGCAGCCGCCGTCGGACAACCCGGGCACGCCGCCCGGAGGCTTCGGCAAGTCGAGCTGACGCAGCGCCGTCCCGGAACGCCCGTGGTGACAGTCGGTCACCGCGGGCGTTCCGCGTTCCGGTTTCTTCAGCGACCGGGTCTTCGCGTCAAAGGTGCCGCCACCGAGCAGGTGCGGCATCGAAGAGTTCACGGTCGGCGCGGTCGCCGACCAGGCTGGCCTACCTGCGCAAACCAGCCCGCAGCTGACACCCGACCGGGTGGGTTGACTTCGTCACGCAGGCTCGCGGCGGCGAGCCTCACCCGTACGGACCAGCCCGGATGTCAGGGTGCGGATCATGGACCTGCTCACCGACTCCCGCGAAGAGCGTGAAGAGCCGGTGGGCGACCTCGAACCCGACGTCGGAGTCTCCCGGGCGGCACGGGTCCGGGTGTTGCTCGCCGCCGCCCTCGGGCCGTTGCTCACCGGCTATGCCGCCATTGCGACCCTGCTGGCTCTCGCCGTCGTCACCGCCGGGCGCGGCTCCTTCTCCGGCGCCGGCGTGCTGCTGGCGGCCGCGCCCGGCTGGCTGGCCGCGCACCAGGTGCGGCTCGGCCTCGGTGGTCATCCGCTCGGTGTGTTGCCGCTGCTGCCGACGCTCGGCGTCGTCGTGCTGGCCGCGCGGACGGCGTCCGGCGCCGCGCGGCGGCTCGGCTGCCGCTCGGCTCGTGATGCCGTGCCCGTCCTGGTCACCGTCACCGCCGCGCATGCCCTGTTCGGGCTGGCCGTCGCGCTCGGGGCGCGTGGCTCGTCCGTCACGGCCGACCCGGTGGCCGCCTTCGCGGTGCCCGGCCTGCTCGCCGCCGCCGCTGCGTTCGCGGGCGTCGTCCGGACGTGCGGGCTGCCGGAGGTGCTCGCCGAGCGGCTCGACCCGCTGGCCCTGCGCGGCCTCCGGGCCGGCGCGCTGGGCCTCGCGGTGTTCCTGGCCTGCGGAGCCGCCGTCTTCACCGTCGCGACCGCGGTGTCCTGGACGACCGTGTCCGGCATCTTCGAACCCGCGCTCGGCAGCAGCTTCGGGCTCTTCGTCCTCTCCGTGCTGTACCTGCCGAACGCCGTCACGGCCACGCTGTCGTTCCTCACCGGGCCCGGCTTCTCGATCGGCGACCTGCACGTCGGGATGTTCGGCTACCGCGGCGGCGCCGTGCCCGGCGTCCCGCTCCTCGGCGGCCTGCCCGAACACCACTCCGCGTGGTGGTCCGCCCTGCTCGTGCTGCCCGCGGCGACCGGCGTGCTGATCGGCTGGACACTACGCAAGGTCGACGCCGACCCCGCGCAGCGCATCCGCGCGGTCGCCGTGGCCGGTGCCGTCGTCGCGCTCGGCTGCGTGCTGCTGGGCACGCTGGCAGGCGGCCGGCTCGGCGACGGCCCATTCGACCCGGTGAGCGTCCCGGTCGGCGTCGCCTCGGTCGTCGCGTTCTGCTGGATCGTCATCCCGGGCTCGTTCGCCGCGTTCTTCGCCGGCGAGCACGAGCCGCCCGCGCCGCCGCCCGAAGCGCTCGAAGACAACCAGGCGTTCGAGGACGCCGAAGCCGTCGACGCCGAAGCCGCGTCCGAAGCCGTCGAAGAGCTGGAAGCGTCCGAAGAGGACGAAGAAGACGAAGAGGGCGAAGAGCCGGAAGAAGTCCCCGAAGAAGAACCCGCTGAAGACGCCGAACCGGGCCTCGACGACGAGCCCGAAACCCCGGAAGCTGTGACCGGAGGCACCGAGACCTGCGGCGACGTCGAGCCGGACTCCGGCGACCGTTAGGGTTGAGGCGACCTGGTGAAGCGCCGTGCGCCCGGCTGCGCACCGCCCGCGGCAAGGAGCCCGCTCTGTCTCAACGGTTGGAGCTGCCCACTCCGGTGAAGCTCGTCGTGCTCGCGTCGGGCTCCGGCACCCTCCTACAGGCCGTCCTGGACGCCACCGGGCGGTCCGGCTTCCCGGCCAAGGTCGTCGCCGTCGGCGCCGACCGCACCGGCATCGAGGCCCTCGCCCGCGCCGAACGGCTGAGCATCCCGTCGTTCACCGTCCGCGTCGCCGACCACCCCGACCGGGCCGCCTGGGACAAGGCGCTGACCGAGGCGGTCGCCGCGTACCGGCCCGACCTGGTCGTCTCGGCGGGCTTCATGAAGATCCTCGGCGAGCAGTTCCTCGGCCGGTTCACGGTGATCAACACGCACCCGGCGCTGCTCCCGTCCTTCCCCGGGATGCACGCGGTGCGCGACGCCCTCGAAGCCGGGGTGAAGGTCACCGGCTCGACTGTGCACTTCGCGGACGCCGGGGTCGACACCGGGCCGATCATCGCCCAGGAAGCGGTCGTCGTGGAAAGCGACGACACCGAAGACGTCCTGCACGAACGGATCAAGGCCGTCGAACGCAGGCTGCTGGTGGAAACGATCGAGCGACTCGGCCGCGGTGGCTGCACCGTGGACGGACGAAAGGTGACATTTCGTGAGCACTGACCTGGGACGGCGCCCGGTCCGCCGGGCGCTGATCGGCGTCTCGGACAAGGCGGGCCTCCTGGACCTCGCGACCGGCCTGCACGCGGCCGGCGTCGAGATCGTCTCCACCGGCGGCACGGCGAAGGTCATCGCCGACGCGGGCGTCCCGGTCACGCCGGTCGAGGAGGTCACCGGCTTCCCCGAGTCGCTCGACGGCCGCGTCAAGACGCTGCACCCGCGCGTCCACGCCGGCCTGCTCGCCGACCAGGGCAACCCCGACCACGTCGAGCAGCTGCGCAAGCTCGACATCGCGGCGTTCGACCTGCTGGTCGTGAACCTCTACCCGTTCGCGCAGACCGTCGCGTCCGGCGCGAGCCCCGAGGACTGCGTCGAGAACATCGACATCGGCGGCCCGGCGATGGTCCGCGCGGCGGCGAAGAACCACGGCAGCGTCGCGGTCGTCGTCGACCCGGCCCGCTACGCGTGGGTGCTCGAGCGCGTCGCCGACGGCGGGTTCGACTTCGAGGACCGCAAGCGCCTCGCCGCGCAGGCGTACGCGCACACGGCGGCGTACGACACGGCGGTCGCTTCGTGGTTCGCCAGCGCGTACGCTCCCGACGAGAACGCTGCCGACGTCGGCTTCCCGGACTTCCTCGGCGCCACCTGGGAACGCGCCGACGTCCTGCGCTACGGCGAGAACCCGCACCAGAAGGCCGCGCTGTACAAGAGCGACCGGCCCGGTCTCGCGCACGCCGAGCAGCTGCACGGCAAGGCCATGTCGTACAACAACTACGTCGACACCGACGCCGCGCGCCGCGCCGCGTTCGACTTCGCCGAGCCCGCCGTCGCGATCATCAAGCACGCCAACCCGTGCGGCATCGCGATCGGCGTGGACGTCGCCGAAGCGCACCGCAAAGCCCACGCATGCGACCCGGTTTCGGCCTACGGCGGCGTGATCGCGACGAACCGGCCGGTCAGCCGCGAGGCCGCCGAGCAGATTGCCGAGGTCTTCACCGAGGTCGTGCTGGCGCCGGACTTCGACGCCGAGGCGCTGGAGATCCTGCAGCGCAAGAAGAACATCCGGCTGCTGAAGCTGCCCGAGGCCCCGGCGCCGAAGGTCGAGTTCCGCCCGATCTCCGGTGGCGTCCTGCTGCAGACGGTCGACGCGATCGACGCGCCGGGCGACAACCCGGCGTCGTGGACGCTGGCAACCGGCAGCCCAGCCGACGAGCAGACCCTGCGCGACCTGGAATTCGCGTGGCGCTCGCTGCGCGCGGTCAAGTCGAACGCGATCCTGCTGGCCGCCGACGGCGCGACCGTCGGCGTCGGCATGGGCCAGGTCAACCGCGTCGACTCCTCGCGGCTCGCGGTGTCGCGCGCGGGTGACCGGGCCAAGGGCTCGGTCGGCGCGTCGGACGCGTTCTTCCCGTTCCCGGACGGCCTGGAAGTGCTGGTCGAGGCGGGGGTCCGCGCGATCGTGCAGCCCGGCGGCTCGGTCCGCGACCCCGAGGTCATCGCGGCCGCGGAGAAGGCCGGTGTCACGATGTACCTGACGGGGACGCGCCACTTCGCGCACTGACCGCTCGCGGGGGCTCCGGGGCGAAGCCCCGGATGTCACCGACCCCGCGCTTCGAGAGGGAGGGCTCGATGCAGCAGCCGCCGCCGTACGGCCAGCAGCCGCCGTACGGCCAAGGTCAGCAGGGGTACCCGGGCTATCCGCAGCAGCCCGGGTACCCACCCCCGCAGGGCTATCCCCAGGGCTACCCACCGGGGTATCCGCCCGCCGGTTACGGCCCGCCGATGCGGCCGCCGAAGAAGAAGCGCACCGGGCTGATCTTCGGCATCATCGGCGGCGTGGTCGTCCTGCTCGGCGCGGGCATCCCCCTCGCGATCTTCGCGAGCGACTACTTCAAGAGCACCGGCGCGACACCGTCGTCGTCGCCGGTGCCCGCCGAATGCCAGCTGCCGCCGGAGGTCCTGGCGAAGGCCGGTTACCCGAGCTTCGTCCTCGGCGGCCCGTCCGCCCAGAACGTGCCGGGCCTCAAGGACATGGGCTGCAACTGGAAGCCGGGGCCGGACGAGAACGTCCGCGACGCCCAGCTGCACGTCCAGATCACGCGCTACTCCGGGCCGGACGGGCGACGGCGGGCGGGCGAGGCGTTCATGCCGACGAAGCCGGAGATCGCCCCCACCGACGTCCGCGGCATCGGCGACAAGGCGGCACTGGTCCGGCTGGCCACCGACAGCGCCTTCAGCGGCGCCGAACTGCACGTCCTGAAGGGCTCGACCGTCGTCATCGTCGAGGTGTCCGGCTGGGACAAGGGATTCTTCTCGAACTCCCCGATGCCCCAGCAGGAGTCCGACGCCACCGTGCAGGCGATCGGCGCGGAGATCGTCAAGAAGCTGCCGGGCTAGCCGCCGCGGCAGACCTCGCTACGCGGGCGCGGGCAGCGTCTTGCAGAGCGCGACCGGGAACTTCGGGTCCGCGGCCCGGATCTCCGCGCACCCGGCCGAGCGGACCTGCGCGAACGACGTCCAGCCCGCGTCGCTCCAGCGGAACACCGCGCGGGACGGCGGGTCGGCCTGGCGGACGAGCAGGTCGACGACCAGCCAGTCCGGATCGCACACCCGCGTCGTGCCCGCGCTTTCGGCGCCCGCGGCGGACACCGCGGCACCGATCCACGCGGGATCGCAGTGGTCGGCGGGCGGGGCGCAGGTGCCCTGGCGGTCGCAGTGCCCCCAGCCGGCGCCGAGCTTGTGCCAGGCGTTGCCGGTGTCGCCGTTGAGGATCACCGTCCGGTCCTTGATCGCGGCCGTCGTGGACAGCCGCAGCTCGGCGGGCACCTTGTCCTGGCAGCCGCCCGCCGCGGGCCGCGTCGAGTAGACGACGTCGGCGCGGATGTCCGTCTTCGCCTCCACGATCTGCTCGATCCGCGGCTCACGGACGCAGCCGGGGTCCTTGCCGGGCAGCGCGACCTGCACGAACAACGTCGTGTCGTCCGGGCCGGGACGGATCCCGGTCACGTCGGCGCGGAACGAGCGCCACTCCGCGCCCATGGTCGTCGGCGGCGGCGCCGCGGCCGTGGCGCCGGGCACCCCGTTGCCGGCGGTCAGCACGACGGCGACCACCGCTCCCGCCGCGACGAGCGCACCGGCGATCCACAGGATCGGCCGTCTCCGCCGTTCGGTCATCGCCACCCCCCAAAGTCCACCGGCAATCTAGCCGACCACGGTCCGTCCGGGTGGCGGACCGGGTTATTGCCGGGCTTTTTCCAGATGGACCGCGCCACGGATGTGGCCGTCGACCGCGGGTGCGTCGGTGAGCCGGTAGCCGGCACGCTGGTAGAGCGCGATGTTGCGGGTGCTGCGCGCGCCGGTGAACAGGACGAACCGCCGCGCTTCGGCGGGCGCCCCGGCTTCGGCGTGGGCGAGCAGCCGCCGTCCCAGCCCGCGTCCGGCCAGGTCCGGCGCGACCATCAGCCTGCCGATCTCCCAGCGGTCACCGTCGAGCCGCGCCCGCACGCCGCCGACCAGCCGGTGCCCGTCCCGCAGCACCCACACCGACCAGGTCTTCGTCCAGTCGCGCACGTCTTCGAGGGTTTCGTGCAGGGCCGGGATGTCGAGGGTGTCGTTGAGGATCGCTTCCTGGACCCAGCAACACCGTTGCAGGACAAGCAGTTCGGGACAGTCCTCGGGCCGGGCGTCGATCAGCTCCACGCCCGTCTGTCTAGTGACGGGCGGCGCCGGGGGCAACTTCATTACCGTGGCGGGGTGACCGATCGGCTGCGCAGTGCCCTCGACGCCCCCGGCTTCGCCCCGCTGCCCGGCCGGGCCCGCGTGCTGCTGGAAGAGCTTGGTGCGCAGCCACGGCTGGGCGCGCACCTGCGCGTGGTGCACGACGTCGCCGTCGCGCTGACCGGCTGGGCGCGTCCGCGGGCCGCCTTCGACGTGACCGTCGTCCTCTTCGGCGCGGCCACGCACGACATCGGGAAGATCCGGCACCCCGAGGAGCTGTCCGGGCCGGGGGCGCGGCACGAGCCCGCGGGGTACTCGATGCTGCTGGAGCAGGGTGTCGAGGAGGCTTCGGCGCGGTTCGCGCGGACGCACGGTTCGTGGGACGCGCCGGACGTCACGCTCGAAGACCTGCTCGTCTCGCTGGCGGACAAGGTGTGGAAGGGGAAGCGGGTTCCCGGGCTGGAGGAGCGGGTCGCCGGGCTGCTCGGCGGGCCGCGCTGGGAGACGTTCCTGGCCCTGGACGACGAGCTGGAACGCCTTGCCGCGGGGGCGGACGCTCGGCTGGCTTTCCAGGCTTCGTACCCCACCATCGAGTGACTTGACAGGTCCGCCGGTTCGCGATTGACTGGGTTACGTCGAACACGTGTTCGACGTAACCGCCGCCTTCCCCGCGGCGGGCCAGGTGTCGGCGGTCGTGTTTTGGGAGAGGCCCGGCCGCCGGCGTGAGTCCGTGGTGGGGAGGTGCGTGCGGTGACCGCTGTGGTGGAGCCGCCGGTGGCCCGGCTGGCGGCCCTGCCCGGGGTCAGCACGGCAAGCCGGGTGGCAGCCCGGGCCGAGCGGGCCGGCGTGCCGGGAAGGGTGCTCCCGGTCGCGCCGGCGCTGGCCGGGCTGCTGCCCGCCGCCGGGCTCCGGCGCGGGAGCACGGTGGCGGTGCACGGGGCCACGTCGCTGCTGCTCGCGCTGCTCGCCGAGGCCACGAAGGCGGGATCGTGGGCCGCGGTGGTCGGCATGCCGTCGCTGGGGGTGGCGGCGGCGGCCGAGTACGGCGTGACCCTGAGCCGGCTGGCGCTGGTTCCGCGCCCGGGCGTGGAACTGCCGTCGGTGGTGGCGGCCCTGCTGGACGGCGTGGACGTGGTGGCGGTCCAGCCACAGACGCTCCAGCCCGCCGTGGCGCGCCGGCTGTCGGCCCGTGCCCGCCACCGCGGGGCGGTCCTGCTGGCAGCGGGGGCATGGCCGGGAGCGGACGTCGAGCTGTCGTGCCGCCGCGACTCCTGGACGGGCCCGTCCGAGGGGTACGGGCACCTGACCGAGCGCCCGGTCCAGGTCCGAGCCCACGGCCGAGGCGCGGCAGCCCGCCCGGCCACGGCCACCCTCCACCTCCCGTCGGCCACCGGCTTGCCGACGCTCCTGACCACGCAGTCCCGCACCGAGGCAACGGCATGAGCCGCATTCGTCCACAGTGGACTCCCGCCGGAAACCCCCAACCCGCGATCCGACCCTCCAGGTACGCGAGCCGACTCTCCGGGTACGCGTGTCGACTCTCCGGGTACGCGTGTCGACCCTCCAATCACGCGAGTCGACCCTCCAGGTACGCGAGCCGACCCTCCGGGTCCGCGAGTCGTCCCTTCAAGCACGCGTGTCGACTCTCCAATCACGCGAGTCGGCTCTCCAGTCACGCGAGTCGACTCTCCGGGTACGCGTGTCGACTCTCCGGGTACGCGTGTCGACCCTCCAATCACGCGAGTCGACCCTCCAATCACGCGAGTCGGCTCTCCAGCCACGCGCGCCGCCCCCTCGGCCACGCCCACCCGCGCGGGCCGCTCGGGGAGGTCCCATGACCGTCCCAGCTCAGCGCGGCACCTCCGCCGTCCCCACCCGGATGCTGGTCCTCTGGTGCCCGGACTGGCCCGTGGTCGTCGCCGCCGCCGTCAGTGGGGTTGCCGTCACCGCGCCCGCTGCCGTCATCAGCGCGAACCGGGTTGCCGCCTGCAACGCCGTTGCGCGCCGGAGTGGTGTGCGGCGGGGGATGCGGCGGCGGGAAGCCGAGTCGAACTGTCCGGAGCTGGCCGTCTTTCCCGCCGACGACGGCCGGGACGCTCGGCTCTTCGAGGCCGTTGCGCGGGCCGTCGAGGCGCTCGTCGTCGGGGTCGAGGTTGTACGGCCGGGCCTGGTTGCCGTGCCCGTTGCCGGGGCCGCGTCCTACTTCGGCGGTGAGCACGCCCTCGTCGAACGGCTTCTCGACGAGGTGCCCGTCGAGTGTCAGGTCGGCGTTGCCGAAGGGCTCTTCGCCGCGACGCTCGCCGCGCGGTGCGGGCAGTTCGTTGAACCCGGGCGGGCCGCCGACTTTCTCGCGCCGCTGCCCGTCACCGAACTCGACCAGCCGGGGGCCGACCGTGCGGAGCTCGTCGACCTGTTGCGCCGCCTCGGGTTGAAGACGCTCGGGGCCTTCGCCGCCCTGCCGGAACGGGACGTCGTCAACCGCTTCGGTGCCGACGGCCTGCTCGCCCACCGGCTCGCGCGCGGGCTTTCCGAACGGCCGCCGCTGCGGCGCCGTCCGCCGCCGGAGCTGACGCTGGTCGAGGAGTTCGATCCGGTTGTCGAGCGGGTCGACGTCGCCGCGTTCCTCGCCAAGGGCCTGGCGGCGCGGTTCTGCGCGGGACTCGCCGCGCACGGCCTGGCCTGCACCCGCCTCGGCATCCACGCCGTCACCGAAGACGGCGAGCACCTCGGCCGGGTGTGGCGGTGCGCCGAGCCGCTGACGCCCGGCGGCGTCGCCGATCGCGTGCGCTGGCAGTTCGAGGGCTGGCTGCGCGCGGCGCCGGGGGAGCGCCCGACGTCCGGCGTGGTGCGGCTGCGGCTGGAGCCGGAAGAGACCGTCGAAGGCCGGTCGTTGCAGCTCGATCTGTGGCGCAACGGCGGTTCCGCCGAGGACGACGAGCGCGCCGCCCGCGCGTTCGTCCGGGTCCAGGGCCTGCTCGGGCCGGACGGCGTGCTGACCCCGGTGCTCGACGGCGGCCGCGACCCGGCGGGCCGGGTCCGGCTGGTGCCCTGGGGCGACCCGCGCGAGCGCACGACACCGCCGGACGCGACCTGGCCGGGACGCCTGCCGTCCCCGTCCCCGGCGACGGTCCTCGACCGGCCGGTGCCCGCCCAGGTCTTCGACGCCCAGGGCAGGCCGGTCGGCGTCACGGACCGCTTCCAGGTGACGGCCCCGCCGCACCGGCTGACCATCGCGGGCGGCGCAGGCCGCGACGTCGTGGGCTGGGCCGGTCCCTGGCCCGCCGCGGGCGACCGCCGCCGCCCGGGTCCGCCGCGAGCGCGGCTGCAACTGGTGCTGGCCGGCGGAACCGACGAGCCGCCCGAGGCGGTGCTGGTGCACTGCGCGGGCCTGGAAAATCCACTGTGGACGGTCGAGGGAGTGTACGACTGAGCATGGACGAGAACTACGCACGCCGCCTGCGAGACTGGCTGCAAGCCGAACCCGGCGCAACGGCATCCGAGGAGCGCCGGTGGCTTCGCGAGATCCCCGAGCCCGCCGCACAGACAGGCCAGCCGCTGCACGGCGACCACCACCCGGCTCCCACGCCGGATGCGCAGCTCGCGCCGGACCAAGGTGCGGTGAACGGGCAGCTGCCCGCAGCCGACGAGGACTGGATCTGCCCGGTGATCGCGCTCCCGGTTCCCCGAGTGTCGGAGGAGAACGGCTGCCGTATGAGCGAGGCCGAGTCCCACAACCGCCGCCCCATGAGCGAAGCCGAAGCCCGCAGCCGCTGGAATCATCCCAGCAACTGGCACCGTCGCCGCCGGGCCGAGGACCTGCGCCGCCGGGACCAGCCCGGGAGTCGCTGAATGGGCTGGAACAACCCTCCCGTCCGGTGGAAGGACCTCGCTCGGACCCTCGCCGGCGGGCTTCCTCCCGGCGACCACGGCGACAGCCCCGCCTGGGGCCGCCGTCGTGAGGGCTACCGGCGGCCCGAAGACCTCCCCGCCCGCGGCAGCGACGACGGCGGCGAAGCCGTCCGCGTCCCCTATGCCGAACTGCACTGCCACTCCAACTTCAGCTTCCTCGACGGGGCCAGCCATCCCGAAGAACTCGTCGAGGAAGCCGCACGCCTCGGGCTCGACGCCATCGCCCTCACCGATCACGACGGTATGTACGGTGTCGTCCGCTTTGCCGAGGCCGCGCGGGAACTCGGCGTCAACACCGTCTTCGGCACCGAACTCAGCCTCGGCCTCCGGGCCCCGCAGAACGGCGTCGCCGATCCCGAAGGCGAGCACCTCCTGCTCCTCGCCCGCGGCGACCAGGGCTACCGGGCCCTCTGCCGCGCCATCACCGCCGGCCAGATCCACCGGGACGCCGAGAAAGGCAAACCCAGCTACGACCTCGACGCGGTCGCCGAGGAGGTCGCCGGGCAGTGCGTGGTGCTGACGGGCTGCCGCAAAGGCGCGGTGCGCTCGGCCCTCGTCACGCACGGCCCGGCGGCCGCTGCCGAAAAGCTCGCCGAACTCAAGGAACGCTTCGGCGCGGACAACGTCTACGTCGAACTCACCGACCACCGCCAGCCCCTCGACAGCACGCACAACGACCTCCTGACGGAACTCGCCGACGAGTTCGGCCTGCCGACCGTCGCCACCACCGCCGCGCACTACGCCCGGCCCGAACGCGCTCCGCTGGCCGACGCCCTCGCCGCCATCCGGGCGCGGCGGGGGATCGACGAACTGGAAGGCTGGCTGCCCGCGGCCGGGACCGCCTTCCTGCGCAGCGGCGCCGAAATGGACGTCCTGTTCCGGCGCTACCCCGGCGCCGTCCGCCGCGCCGCCCTGCTCGGCATGGAATGCGCTTTCCCGCTCAAGCTCATCGCGCCGGAGCTGCCGCCCTTCGACGTCCCCGACGGCTACACCGAGACGACCTACCTGCGCCATCTCACCGAAGAAGGCGCGAAGGAACGCTTCAAAGGCAAGCCGCACGAAGAAAAAGCGAACGAGCAGATCGAGCACGAGCTGGCGATCATCGAGGAACTCGGCTTCCCGGGCTACTTCCTCATCGTCTGGGACATCGTGCGGTTCTGCAACGACAACAACATCCTCTGCCAGGGCCGCGGCTCGGCCGCGAACTCGGCCGTCTGCTACGCGCTCGGCATCACGAAGGTCGACTCCGTCGCCTACGAGCTGCTCTTCGAGCGCTTCCTCGCCCCGGACCGCGACGGCTACCCGGACATCGACCTCGACATCGAGTCCGACCGCCGCGAGGAAGCCATCCAGTACGTCTTCCGCAAGCACGGCCGCCTGCGCACCGCCCAGGTCGCGAACGTGATCACCTACCGCGCCCGGTCGGCCGTCCGCGACGCCGCCCGCGCGCTGGGCTACTCCCCGGGCCAGCAGGACGCCTGGAGCAAGCAGATCGACCGCTGGGGTTCCCTGCGCAGCACCGAAAAGGACCACGACCACGACATCCCGGACGACGTCGTCCAGCTCGCCTTCGCCCTCGAGGACTTCCCGCGGCACCTGGGCATCCACTCCGGCGGGATGGTCATGTGCGCGGAACCGGTGAGCCAGGTCGTGCCGGTCGAGTGGGCGCGGATGGCCGACCGCAGCGTCATCCAGTGGGAGAAGGAGGACTGCGCCGCCGCCGGGCTGGTGAAGTTCGACCTGCTCGGCCTCGGGATGCTGTCCGCTCTGCACTACATGATCGACCTCGTCGAAGAACACAAGGGCACGAAGGTCGACCTGGCCGAGCTCGATCTCGCCGACCGGAACATCTACGACATGCTGTGCCGCGCCGACGCGATCGGCGTGTTCCAGGTGGAGAGCCGCGCGCAGCTGGCGACGCTGCCGCGGCTGCAACCGCGCGAGTTCTACGACCTCGCCGTCGAGGTCGCGCTCATCCGGCCGGGCCCGATCCAGGGCGGCTCGGTGCACCCGTACATCCGCCGCAAGCAGGGCCGCGAGAAGTGGACCTACGACCACCCGCTGCTGGAACGGGCCCTGCACAAGACCAAGGGTGTGCCGCTGTTCCAGGAACAGATGATGCAGATCGCGCTCGACGTCGCGAACTTCACCGCGGCGGAGGCAGACCAGCTGCGGCACGCGATGGGGTCGAAACGCTCGGACCGCCGGATGGAGCGGCTGCGGCAGCGGTTCCTCGAGGGCGCCGCGGCGAACGGCGTCGACGACGAACTCGCGCAGAAGATCTTCCTGAAACTCAAGGCGTTCGCGAACTTCGGCTTCCCCGAAAGCCACGCGCTGAGCTTCGCGCATCTGGTGTTTTCCAGTGCCTACTTCAAGTTCTACCACCCGGACGCGTTCCTGGCCGGCCTGCTGCGCGCGCAGCCGATGGGGTTCTACTCGCCGCAGTCGCTGGTCGCCGACGCGCGGCGCCACGGCGTCACCGTGCACGGCCCGGACATCAACCGCAGCCTGCCGCACGCGACGCTGGAGCCGGGCACCGGGAAGTTCCACGACGTGCGCACCGGGCTGAGCACCGTGCGGCGGATCGGCGAAGACCTCGCGAAGCGGATCGTCGCCGAACGGCAGGAGCACGGCGCCTACACCGACATGGCCGACGTCGCCCGCCGCGTCCGGCTGACCACCCCGCAGATCGAGGCACTGGCCACGGCCGGCGCGTTCGCCGGCTTCGGCGGCGACCGCCGTCAGGCGCTGTGGACCGCGGGCGCGGTCGCCGGGGAACGCCCGGAGCGGCTGCCCGGCCTGATCAGCGCGCAGGCACCGGTCCTGCCCGGGATGGACGGCCTGGACGTCGCCGCGGCCGACGTCTGGGCGACCGGCGTCTCCCCGGACAGCTACCCGACGGAGTTCATCCGCGACCGTCTCGACGAGCTCGGCGTCGTCCCGGCGGCCCGCCTGGCCGACCTCGACGACGGCGCACGCGTGCTGATCGGCGGCGCGGTCACGCACCGGCAGCGCCCGGCGACCGCGGCAGGCGTCACCTTCCTCAACATCGAAGACGAAACGGGGATGGTCAACGTGATCTGCACGCTCGGCCTGTGGCAGCGCTACCACCGCGTGGCGCGCGGCAGCGCGGCGCTGCTGATCCGCGGGGTGGTGGAGAAGGCCGACGGCGTGGTGAGCGTGCTCGCCCACCGCGTCGAGCCGCTGCCGATGCGGATCAAGGCGAAGTCACGGGACTTCCGGTGAAGGCCGCCGCACGATGCTGATGATCTCGGGACTGGCGGCGGTCACCGGCGAGCGGTCCCAGTAGCCGTACTGCTTGTCGACGACCAGCCCGGCTTCTTCGACGAAGGCGTTCAGCGCGGGAACGTCGAGGAAGCGCAACGTGCTTTCGCTGTACCGCGGCGCGTCCCAGCGCGGGCTTTCGTACGTCGTGGTGAAGCGGACGTACCCGTTCTCGAACGGCCCGGCGTCGTTCCACGACCGGACGTCCCCGGCTTCCCAGACGAGCGAAGGCGTCCAGCGCTCCCAGGCGCGCGCGGTGGGGTTGCGCGTCTCGAAGCCGAACCGGCCGCCGGGCTTGAGCGCGCGGCGAATCGCCGAGAACGCCGTCCGCAGCTCTTCGTCGGTCAGCAGCACCTGGAACGCGTGCCCGCTCATCACGGCGAAGTCGAACTCGCTCTCCCACGACACGGTCGACAAATCGCCGAGCACCCACTCGATGTCGTCGCGGCGGCGAGCCTGGATCAGCATGCCCTCGGCGGGATCGAGACCGACCAGGCGCCCGGTGTGGCCGGATTCCCGGGCAAGGTGCAGCAGCGAACCGGTGCCGCAGCCGACGTCCAGCACCGCGTCCGCGGCCAGGATCATCGGCAGATAGAAGTCGAAGTCGTCGGAGCGCGGATTCATCGCGTCGTACAGCGAGGCGAGATCGGGATCGGCGAAATGCTCGTCGGGCATGGTTTCACCATAGGCCAAGATCTGACCTATATGGGTTCTAGCCTCGGGACACCCAACCGAGGAGGAACCATGGTCAACCCCGTGCCCGACGGCTACACGACCGTCACCCCGTGGATCATCGGCCGCGACACCGCCGGCCTGCTCGACTTCCTGAAGCGCGCCTTCGACGCCGAGGAACTCGGGCGGGTCGTCGGCGAGGACGGGAAGATCGGGCACGCCGAGGTGCGCATCGGCGACGCCGTCGTGATGGCGTTCGACAGCCGGGACGACTGGGCCGACACCCCCGCCTACCTGCGGCTCTACGTCCCGGACAGCGAGGAGACCCAGCGGCGGGCGATCGAAGCGGGCGCCACCGAGGTGACGCGCCAGACCGTGCTCTTCTTCGGCGACCGCGTCGGGCGGGTGCGCGATCCCTTCGGCAACCTCTGGTGGATCCAGACCCGGCTGGAGGACCTCGACGAGGCCGAGCTGATCCGGCGCGCGCAGCTGCCCGAGTACATCGAGGCGATGGCCTACGTCCAGAGCACGCAGCTGGTCAACGGCCGTCCATAGTGGACGGATGACGGGCGGGACCGGTGGTGTGGCACCCTGGGGCCGTGCTGGAGACCGGGGAGGACTACCGCGAAGCGGTGTTGTCCGGGCAGTGGTGGGAAAAGCGCCGGTTCACCGGCTGCGACTTCACCGGCGCGGACCTGAGCGGCCTGCGGACGCGCGGCTGCACCTTCGACGACTGCGTGTTCAGCCGCGCCGATCTGTCGCGCTCGCGGCACGACGCGTCGGCGTTCCGCTCGTGCACCTTCGAACGGACGGTGCTCGCCGAAAGCCGCTGGACGGGGTGCTCGCTGCTGGGCTCGTCGTTCACCGACAGCGGGTTCGGCAGGATCGCGCTCACCGAGTGCGACCTCTCCCTCGCGTCGCTGACGCGGGCGCGGCTGCGCAAGCTCGGGCTGTCCGGCCTGCGGCTGCGGGAAGCCAACCTGATGGAAGCCGACCTCGCCGGCGCCGACCTCCGCGGCAGCGACCTGACCGGCGCCCGCCTGCAGGGCGCGAAGTTCGAAGGTGCCGACCTGCGCGGGGCGCGTCTCGACGCGAACGCCCTCGTCCAGGCCGACCTGCGGGGTGCGGAAGTCGACATCGAGACGGCGATCGCGTTCGCCGCCGCCCACGGCCTCGTCGTCCGCTGAAAGCCTCTGAAGGCCACCATCAGGGCACTGGATGCCGTGATGGTGGCCTTCAGAGGCAATCGGGTCAGTCGATCGGGGGTTCGCCCGGGTCCAGCTCGATCAGGTCGCCCTCGGCGAGGAGTTCCTCGATCGACGCCGGCAGCAGGTACGCCGACCCGCCGCCCGGCTGGTTGAACCACGGGATCGCGACGCCGGCCAGCGCCTCCAGGGGCCGCTGCACCCGGTAGACGTGGTACGGGCGGTTGACCCACTCCGGCACGAGCGACCGCTCGGCGAACGGCGTGCCCGCCGCGTACGTCAGGTTGCCGTTCGGGCCGCCGAAGCGGTCCAGCTCGCTGCCCGCGGGCAGCTCGCGCAGCTCCTTGCCGCGGAACAGCGTCAGCGGCGGCTCACCGGCCAGCGGTGCGATCGGCCACTGCTGCTGGCTCCCGCCGCCGTTGACGGCCGGGCGGGCCGGTTCCTCGCGGCGCGGCGGCGCGGGTGGCGGGGCGGCCGGGGTGACCGCCGGAGCCAGCACGGTCGGGGCGGCCGGCGGCGGTTCACGCCGGGGCGGCGCGGGCGCGGCGGGCGGCGGACCCGCCTGCTGCTGGGCCACCGGCGGCGGCCCGGCGGGCACCGGCGCGGGCGGGGCGGGCTGCCGCGGCGGGGCGGGCGGCTCGTCCTCGTCGAGGTCCCCGAACAGCTCTTCGGCGCTGGTGAACGCCGTCTGCTCCTGGGCGGGCACGGGATCGGGCTTGCGGACCGGGTAGGAGCCGGTCGCGATCTCCGGCGACAGCGTCGCGACGACCCGCTGCGGCGCCGGTTCGGGCTCGGGTTCCGGTTCGGGCTCCGGCGCGGGCGGCTCCTCGGCGGGCACGTGCCCCTCCGGATTGAGCAGCACCTTGCCGAGCATGAACGCGGCCGCGTCCTCGGCGTCGCCGAACACCGCGGGGTTGCTGAGCTTGCCGTCGTACCAGCCGACGCGCCAGCTGTCGCCGACCTGCTCGACGCTCCACCCGTGTTCGGCGGGCTCGCCCAGCTTGTAGCTGCTTTCGGGGACGTCCAGCTCGTCGAGCTTGGCCTGCAGCCCGGCGAGCACCGGGTGGTCGGGGACCTCCCGGCGCAGCGCACGGCGGCCAGGGCGCGGCGGCTCGGCCTGCGCGGCGGGCTGCGGCGCGGGCGGCTCCGGCACGGGCAGCACGCCGGGCACCTCGGGCTGGGTGATCATGGTCGGCGGACCGGGATCGAACGCGGCAGGCTCCTCCCGCCGCGGCGGCTGACCGGGCTGGAACGCGGCCCGCTCCTCCTCGTGCCGCGGCGGCTGGAAGGCCGCGTGCTCATCGTCCGGCCGCGGCGGCTGGAAGGCGGAGTGCTCCTCCTGCTGGGGCTGGAAGGCGGCGTGCTCGTCCTCGTGCTGGGGCTGGCCTTGCTGGTAGGCGACGTGTTCGTCGTGCGGCTGGCCTTGCTGGAACGCTGCGTGCTCGTCGTGGGGCTGGCCTTGCTGGTAGGCCGCGTGCTCGTCGTGCTGGGGCTGGCCTTGCTGGAACGCTGCGTGCTCGTCGTGCGGCTGCTGGCCCTGCTGGAAGGCGGCGTGCTCGTCGTGCTGCTGCGGCTGTCCCTGCTGGAACTCCTGCTGCCGCGGCGGCTGGAAAGCGTGTCCGTCCTCCTGCCGCGGCGGCTGGAAGGCGTGCTCGTCCTCGTGCCGGGCCGGCTGCCCCTGCTGCTGGAACGCCGCGTGTTCCTCCTCGTGCCGAGGCGGCTGGAACGCGGCGTGCTCGTCCTCGTGCGCCTCTTCGTGCTGCGCGGCGTCGAACTCGGCCTGCTCCTCCTGGCCCGCGGGCTCCTCCTCGCGGTGCGGGAAGGGCTCGCCGTCCTGCTGGTGCCCGATCGGCTGGTCGGGGACGTACTCCGCGGTCTCCTCGATGTCGGGGACCCGGCCCGGCTCCGGCGTCGTGCCGTTCGAGCCCGCGGCGTGCTCGGCCTGCTCGTCGTACTGGTGGTCTTCCTCGGCGAAGCGGTCGTCGAACTCCTGCTCGTCGTAGGCCTCTTCGGCGTACTCGGCCGGGGCCTCGGGTTCGCTCGGCGCGTGCACCGAAAGCGGTGCCTCCACCGGCGCGGGCGGGGGTGGGGCGACAGGCGGCGGGCCCGCGGGCGCCTGCTGCTGGGGCGGCGGAGGCGGCGGCACCTGCTGCTGCGGCGGCGGGCCGGGCGGGCGCTGCGGCGGGGGCGGCGGCTGGTTGCCGCGGGTCAGGTACGCGGCGGCCGCCTGCAGGGTCGGCTCGTCGACCGGCGGCAGCTTGAAGCCGACCGCGCGGACGTGCTCGACGAGGTCCGGTTCGGGGGAAACGCCGTACTTGTGCAGATAGAAATTGACGGCGGCGGGCCAGATCCACTGGCCGTCGCTGTGGAAGGCGACCGGGACCGTCGCCTCGGGGGCCGCGGCCAGGCGGTCGATGTCGTACCCGCGCTCGGGCACCACCAGCGGCGCGCGCTCGAGGTACTCCAGCAGCCGGTCCTGCTCCTCGACCTCCAGGTCGGGGCGGTTGATGACCGGGCGGCCCGCCGGGCCGACGGTGTCGAAGATCCGGGCGATCCGGAAGTGCGGCCCCGGCTGCTCCGGGCCGAGCCCGGACATCCGCCGGATCAGCCATTCGGGGACGTTCTCCTCGGTGCGCGGGAACATCCGCAGCTCGTCGGAGTAGGCCTGCGGCGGCGGCGCGAGGTTCCACACCGGCTCGTCGCGGTTGTACTCGAGGTTGTAGCTCGACGGGTGGTCGAGCTGGTAGCGCGCGTTGAACCACGTGCCGCGGCCGTCGCGGTACATGCCGCCGCGGAGCCTGCCGAACAGCGTCGCGATGTCGTGCGTGGCCAGCCACTCGTGCACCGTGCCGTCCTCGGTGACGATCTCGCCGGTCAGCTCGTGGTACCGGCCGACGGCTCGGTACTCCGCGACCACTTTGCGCCAGTCGCGCGGGGCGGCACGGAGCAGGGCAAGGCCGATCTGCTTGACCAGGGTGTCCTGCTCGGTCGCGTTCAGCTGCGTCGTCGGTTGTGCCACCCGCACATTTTGACTGTTCGCGCGCGCGAGTGCACCCCGCATGTGGGTTTTGCCGCTCGGCCACCCGCCGGCACACGGTCTGACCTCGCGAGATGCGGAGTGTCATGGATCACAGCTCGATCGCGGGGAGCGTCGCGAGTGGACCGTCCGGGGTAGTGGCCAGTCTACGGGCTGCGACGACCCGCGCCTGGAAGCGACGCGCGGGGGTCGCTTTGCCAGAATAGGCGTCGTGACGGCGAAGATTCTCGACGGCAAGGCCACCAAGAACGCCATTTTCGCGGAGCTCGAGCCCCGCGTCGCGGCCCTCGCCGCGAAGGGGGTGACGCCCGGCCTCGGCACCGTCCTGGTCGGCGACGACCCGGGGTCGCACTCGTACGTGCGGATGAAGCACGCCGACAGCGGCAAGATCGGGATCAACTCGATCCGCCGCGACCTGCCCGCCGACATCACCCAGGAGAAGCTCGAAGCCGTCATCGACGAGCTGAATGCCGACCCGGCCTGCCACGGCTACATCGTGCAGCTGCCGCTGCCGAAGCACCTCGACGCGAACCGCGTCCTGGAGCGGATCGACCCGGAGAAGGACGCCGACGGCCTCGCGCCGGTCAGCCTCGGCAGGCTGGTGCTCGGCCAGCGGGGCGCGCTGCCGTGCACGCCGTACGGGATCATCGAGCTGCTCAAGCGGCACGGCGTCGAGCTGAACGGCGCGCGCGTCACGGTCGTCGGCCGCGGCATCACCGTGGGCCGCACGCTGGGCCTGCTGCTGACCCGCCGCAGCGAGAACGCCACCGTCACCCTGTGCCACACCGGCACCCGCGACCTCGCCGCCGAGGTCCGCCGGGCCGACATCGTGATCGCCGCGGCGGGCGTGCCGGGGATCATCACGCCGGACATGGTCGCCCCGGGCGCCGCGGTGCTCGACGTCGGCGTGTCCCACGTGGACGGCAAGCTGACCGGCGACGTCCACCCGGACGTCGCCGAGGTCGCAGGCTGGATCTCGCCGAACCCGGGCGGGGTCGGGCCGATGACGCGGGCGATGCTGGTCAGCAACGTCGTCGAGGCGGCGGAACGCTCGGTCCAAGGCTGATGACCATGACCGAGGACCGGCGGGACATCGGCGACCGCCGGCGCAGGCAGGCCCGGTTCACCCAGCTGCCGTTCGCGGCGGTGCTGCTGGTGGTGGCCGTGGCGGCGCTGCGGATCGTCCAGTACCACTGGCGGGAGGGCGCGGCGCTGATCGGCGCCGCGCTCCTCCTCGCCGCGGTGCTGCGGGCGGTCCTGCCGACGGCCAGGGCGGGGCTGCTGGCCATCCGCGGCAAGGCCGTCGACATCGTGACCTACACGGGCCTGGCGGCGGCGGTGCTGTTCGTCGCCCTGACCATCATCGGCGGCCCGTTCAGTTCCTCTTAGGACGCCATCGCGAGCTCGCGACGGCGTTCGACGCGGGCTTCGCGACGGTCCAAAGTGCCCGAAACGACCGCCAGCGTCAGGCCGAACACGGCCAGCAGCGCGCCGACCCAGTTCGGCGCGACCAGGCCGAGCCCGCCCGCGATGACCAGGCCGCCGAGGTAGGCGCCGATCGAGTTGGCGATGTTGAACGCCGACTGGACCGCGGCCGACACCAGCGACGGCGTGCCGCCTGCCTTCTCCATGATCCGCGCCTGCATCATCGGGCCGATCATGAAGCCGGCGACGCCCACGAAGAAGATCGTGACCGCGGCACCGACCTTGCCCTGCGCGGTGACGGTGAAGACGCCCAGCACTGCTGCCAGCGCCAGCAGCGCGATGTAGAGGCTCGGCATCAGCGCGCGGTCGGCGAGCCGTCCGCCGAGCAGGTTGCCGATCGTCATGCCGACGCCCGCCAGCGACAGCAGCAGCGTGACGTCCGAAGGCGCGTAGCCGGCGACGTCGGTCAGCATCGGCGTGATGTAGGACAGGCAGGCGAAGACGCCGCCCAGCCCGAACGTGACGATCGCCAGCGCGAGGTGGACCTGCGGCCGCTTGAACGCGCCGAGCTCGTTGCGCAGCGACGCCTCGGCGGCGGGCTTGCCCTGGTGCGGGACGAGCTTGGCGATGGCGGCGATGGCCACCAGCCCGATCACGGCGACGACGCCGAAGGTGGCGCGCCAGCCGACCCGCTGGCCGAGCAGCGTGCCCAGCGGCACGCCGATGACGTTCGCCAGGGTCAGGCCGAGGAACATCAGCGACACGGCCTTCGCGCGCTGGCCGGGGCCGACGAGGCTGGAGGCGACGACGGCACCCGCGCCGAAGAACGCACCGTGCGGCAGGCCGGCGAGGAACCGGAACGCGACGCCGAACTCCTGGCTGGGGGAGAGCGCGAACAGGGCGTTGCCCACGGTGAACAGGCCCATCATGGCCAGCAGCATGGTCTTGCGCGGCAGCCGGACGGCGACCGCGGTGAGCAGGGGGGCGCCGATGACGACGCCGAGGGCGTAGGCGGAGATCAGGTGGCCGGCGGTCGGGATGTCGACGCCGAAGTCGGCGGCCGCCTGGGGCAGCACGCCCATCATGACGAACTCGGTGGTCCCGATGCCGAAAGCTCCGATGGCGAGCGCGAGCAGCGCGACGGGCACGGCACTCCTTCCAGGGTGGGTAAACGATTACCAAGCCGATCTCTGGATCGGTTCAGTACGGGGGCATAAAAGAAGACAGCCGATCGGCCCCAGCGCCGTGAGCTGCCTACGCCCTAGTCCAACAAGCGAAGGGGGCCGTTGTCATCCCGATATCGGGTGACGATCCACACCGTAACGCCGTGCTCAGCGCGGAGCGGCCAGAACGCCGTCCAGCAGGCCCGGGAACAGGGCGTCGAGATCGTTGCGGCGCAAGGAGTTGAACCGCGTGGTGCCTTCCTGGCGGCCGGCCACCACGCCGGCCTGGCGCAGGATGCTCAGGTGGTGGGTGAGTGTGGACTTCGTCACCGGGACGGTCAGCCCGCCGCACGCGATCTCCTGATCGGTGGCCGCCAGCTGCCGGACGATGGCCAGCCGCACCGGGTCGGCGAGGGCGCGGAGCACGCCTTCGACGGTGATCTCCTCCCGCGCCGGGTGGACGAGCGGGGGCAGGGCGGCGGTCTTGGCCATGGGTCCATTGTACGACGCAGGTCGAAATTGCGGCAGCGGCTTAGTACGGTGATCGTCGAACTACGACGTTCATCGAACCAATCCCTGCTTCGCTTGGGGGCCACACCCATGTCCGCACCTACGTCTCCGAGAATCTCGGTCCTCGCCTTCGGCGCGTTCGGCGTCGGGACCAGCGGCTACATCGTCGCCGGGCTGCTGCCCGCGCTGACCGGCGAGCTGCACGTCTCGGCCACCGCGGCGGCGCAGCTGGTGACCGCCTTCGCCATCGCGTACGCGGTCGGCTCGCCGGTGTTCGCGGCCGCCACCGGCACCTGGGAACGCCGGACGCTGCTGGTCGCCGCGCTCGCCGTCACCGGCGCCGGCAACCTGTTCGCCGCGCTCGCGCCCGGCTACGGCTCACTGCTGGTGGCCCGGGTGGTGACCGCGGTCGGCGCCGCGGTGTTCACGCCCGCGGCCAGCGCGGTGGCGGCCGAGCTGACCGTGCCGGAACGCCGTGGCCGCGCCGTCGCGCTCGTGTTCGGCGGCCTGACGGTCGCCCTCATCTTCGGTGTCCCGCTCGGCAGCCTCATCTCCCAGCACCTCGGCTACCGGACGGCGTTCGCGCTGGTCGCGGCGTTCTCGCTGGCGAGCGCGGTGGCCGTGCGGCTGGCGCTGCCCACGGTCGCGCCCCCGCCGCGGGTCCGGCTGGCCGAGCGGTTCGCCGCCGGCCGCGACCCGCGTGTGCTGGTCATGCTGGCCACGACGGTGCTCGCGTGCCTCGCGGCGTTCATGGTCTACACGTTCGTGTCGCCGCTGCTGGCCGCGACCGCGGGCGTGCACGGCACCACGGTCACGGTGCTGCTGTTCTGCTACGGCGTCGGCGGCGCGGTCGGCAACTTCGCGGGCGGCCGGGCGACCGACCGCTGGGGATCACGGGCGCCGCTGCTCGTGGTCGTCGTGGCCATCACGATCGTGATGGCGCTGCTGCCGCTGACCACGGCGACGCCGGTCGCGGCCGGGATCTCGCTGTTCGTGTGGGGCCTGGCGACGTGGTCGTTCAACCCGCCGGTGCAGCACCGCCTGATCGAGCTGTCGCCGGGCCACGCGGGGCTGGTGCTGTCGCTCAACGCGTCCGCGATCTACCTCGGCGTCGGCCTGTCCGGCGTGGTCGGGGGAGCGGTGCTGGCCTCCGGCGGGCCGCTGCTGCTGCCCGAGGTCGCGGCCGCCCTGACGCTGGTGGCCCTGCTGCTGGTGGGCGCGGCGTGGGGACGGGTCCGCGAACCCCGGGAACCGGTCGCGGTCGGCTAGCGCGGGCTATTCGGCGTGGGCCTGGACTTCGCAGTCGGGGCCGGGGTAGACGAGCGCCTCGTGCCCGTCGGCGAACCGGACCAGGTAGGGCGGCGTGCCGTCGGGTCCGCGGACTTCGAGGATCTCGCCGCGCTGCTCGGCCGAGCCGACCGTCCGGCCGTGCACCTGGATCTCGTCTCCTACTGTGGCGTGCATGGGCTTCACCTCCGGTTCCAGGGTAGGAGCGGGCCCGGACGCCGGGTAGAGTCAGCCGCATGATCAGCGAATCCGGAGGCGCCGCGCCTCGGCGCCGGTGAGCCCCGCTGTCCGGGTCCGCACGCCTCGAGAGCTGCAGAAGACCCGGCGAAGCACGTCGCATTCCTGTTGGGGTCACCTGGTGGCCGCCCCGCTGTGGCCGTTGCACGGCGCGAATCTCGGCACGCTCCTGCGCACCTGCGACGCGGTCGGTGGCCGTGCCGCGGTTCCCGTGGGTGCCCGAGGCGCTGCGGCGCGGGAACACGTTGCGGCGCCCGGCATGCGTGCACTGGGTGCACGATCCGCCGGGCTGGCTGGCGCGCGAGCGGGCCGCCGGCACGCAGGTGGTCGGCGTCGAGCTGGCCGAGGAAGCGGTGCGCCTGGCCGACCTGCCCGCCGCCCGCGGCCGCACGATCGCCGTGCTCGGCCACGAGCAGACCGGGATCCCGCCGGAGGCGCTCGACCTGCTCGACAGCGTCGTGGAGATCCCGATGGTGGGTACCGGCGCGAGCCTCAACGTCGCGGTGGCGGGAAGTCTGGTGCTCTACAAGCTCGCCGGCCTGCTGTGAGAGGGTCGCAGTGGTGGAAACGGAACTGGCGATCGCGGAGAACGCCGCCTGGTGCGACCTGGTCTGCGGCGGGCAGTTCCGCGCGCGGGCCTGGACGAGCCCGCGGCGCACGCCGCCGTACTACCCGGACGCGGTGACCCTGACCCCGGACGCCACGGCCGCCGACATCCTCCCGTTCGTCGACGGCTCGGCCGGGTGCTCGGTGAAGGACAGCTTCGCGACGCTGGACCTGCCCGGCTTCTCGGTGCTGTTCGAAGCCACGTGGATTGCTTGCGGCGCAGGGATTCCCGAACCGGGCTGGCAGCGTGCCGCGTCGCCCCTCGGGAACACGGTGGCGCTGCTTTCGCGCGGCGAGAACGTGGTCACGGCTCACCGCGGCGACGGCGTGGTCGGGCTGTCCAACTTCGCGGGACCGGACGCGGGCTGGCCGGGCGCGGTCGCGGCGGTGGCCGCGGCCTTCCCCGGTCTCCCGGTCGTCGGCTACGAACACGGCGACGCGCTGCGGGTCGCACTGGACCACGGCGCGCGGCCGCTGGGCCCGCTGCGCGTCTGGGTGCGTTAGCCCGCCTTGGCCGCGGCCTTGGCGGCTTTCTTGAACGCGCGCACCTCGGCGAGCGTCTCGGCGCTGGTGACGTCCGCGATCGACCGGCGCGAGCCGCGGTCCCCGTACGCCCCGGCCGCTTCGCGCCAGCCCTTCGGCGTGACGCCGCGCTGTTTGCCCAGCAGCGCCAGGAAAATCTTCGCCTTCTGCTCGCCGAAGCCGGGCAGCGCCTTCAGGCGCTTCAGCACCTCCGGGCCGTCGGGCTTCGGGCGTCCGTCGAGCCAGATGCCTTCGGTACGCCCGTCGTAGTTCTCGAGGATGTGCTGCGCGAGGGCGTGGACGCGACGGGCCATCGAACCGCCGTAGCGGTGGATGGCGGGCGGCACCACGCACATCTCGACGAACGTCTCGACGTCGGTCGCGGCGATCTTGGCCAGCGAGAAGCCGTCCATCCGGTCGGCGATCTTGCGCGGGCCGGCGAACGCGTGCTCCATCGGGTACTGCTGGTCCAGGAGCATGCCGACGAGCAGGGCGAACGGATCGTCGTTGAGCAGCTTGTCCGCCGCCGGGTCGCCGGTCAGGTGCAGTTCGCGCAGCATGCCGTCATCTTGACACACCTTCGTGCCTCGGCAGCTGCGCGATGACCAGGGCCGCGACCGCGACGAGGAAGTTCTGCAGCGCCGGCTGCAGCCCGTTCCACTCGTCCGACTGCCACATCTGGAACCACTCGCCGCCGATGGCCAGGAAGCCGACGCCGAACAGCAGGACCCACATCACCCAGCCGAGTGTCGACAGGCGCCGCGCCGTCGCGTCCTTCGCGCGGATCCACGCCGCCAGCGCCGCGATGAGAACCAGCGCCGTCAGCGTCTCCCACGCGATGATCACGACATAGGCGGTGTTCTGCAGGCCGGGGCCGACGCCGTCACCGGCTTTTCGCGTACCGCGCGGGCGTCGTGCCCAGGTACCGCTTGAAGTGCCGCGTCAGATGGGCCTGGTCGGTGAACCCGGCCGCGGTGGCGACCTCGGCGGCCGGGGCACCGTCGAGCAGCAGCCGTCGCGCGCGGTCGACGCGGCGGCCGGTCAGGTAGCGGTGTGGCGGCAGCCCGAAGCG
This sequence comes from Amycolatopsis melonis, assembly GCF_040064235.1. NCBI lineage: Bacteria > Bacillati > Actinomycetota > Actinomycetes > Pseudonocardiales > Pseudonocardiaceae > Amycolatopsis > Amycolatopsis melonis. The sequence goes on along the minus strand of NZ_JBDZYD010000011.1, from coordinate 9,865 downwards.
CTTGCCGAAGCACCGGACCAGGTACGCGGGATGCGCGCCGAGCTTCTCGGCCGCTTCGGCGAGCGTCACTGCTTCGGGGAGCTTCGCGTCGAGGAGGTCCCTCAGTTCGTCGGCGAGCCCGCGCTTCGGCTCGTGCGTGGCCGGGCGCCCGAGGTGGACGCGCAGCCGGTCGGCGACGAGGGCGAGCCGGCTCTCGGCCTCGAGCGCGTCACCCGGGTCGGCCAGCGCCGCGTGCAGCTGGTGGATCCGGGTCCGCAGCAGGTCGTCGGCGAGGCTCGGCCGGTCGACCGCCGCGCCGATCAGGTCCGTGCCCAGCACGGAGGTGTCCAGGTAGAGCACGCGCTTGCGGAAGCCGTGGCTGGTCGCGGCCCGCCCGTCGTGCGCGACGTCCGGCGGCAGCAGCGTCACGGCCGGGCCGAGCGCGCCGTGGTGGTGGCGGTCGAGGTCGTAGCGGATGACGCCGTCGTCGACGATCAGCAGCGTCCACGTGTCGTGCGTGTGCAGCGGGTAGGCGTGGGTGGTGAACCGCGCGTGGAAGACCTCGGCGATCCCGGGGACCGCCGGCCGCCAGGCTGCCACGTTGGCCATGTCAAGAACGTACAAGACGCGGGCGCCTCGGCCGGGTGAGTCTTGCGGGCATGAGTTCCTTCGACACGAAGATCGCCGTCCTGCTCCGCGACGACCTGGCGTCCTGGCAGCGGCTGAACGTCACGGCGTTCCTGGTCAGCGGAATCGCGCACGTGACGCCGGAGCTGATGGGTGCGCCTTACGAGGACGCCGACGGCACGCAGTACCTGCCGATGTTCGGCCAGCCGGTGCTGGTGTTCTCGGGCACCGCGGACGTCCTCACGGCGGCGCACGCCCGGGCGCTGGGCCGCGGGCTGCGGTTCTCGATCTTCACCGACGAGCTGTTCCACACGGGCAACGACGCCGACAACCGGGCGGCGGTGCGCGCGGTGCCGGGCGAGAAGCTGGCGCTCGCGGGCATGGCGGTCCACGGCCCGAAGAACGCGGTGGACAAGATCCTCAAGGGCGCCGCGCTGCACGGGTGATCCACTACGTCTCGAAGCCGGCCAGTCACGGCTTTCCGGGAGCCGTCGCGTGCACCAGGAGGACGCTGCGGACCCGGTCCCCGGCGTCGAAGGTGAAGGTCCGCGCCGAGGCGTCCGCGAAGCCGGCCGAAGTGGCCAGCGCCGCGGCTCCGGCCTCGTCGTGCGGGAACTCCAGGTCCGTCGGCACGAAGTCCGCGAACGGCCCCGACGGCTTGAACCGCGCTCCCGACACCACCGAGAACGCCAGCCGCCCGCCCGGCTTGAGCACCCGCAGCCAGTCGGGGAACGCCGTCGCGCCCAGGAAGTGCAGCGCGGACGCGCACAGCACGACGTCGGCCGTGTGGTCCCTGGCGGGCATCGGCACCGCGGGCGCGACCTGCCACGTGATCACTCCCGAAGGGTCCAGCGAAGGCGCCTTCGCCTCGGCGCGGGCGAGCATCGCCGGCGAGACGTCGACAGCGAGCACGCGAGACGGCTTCAGCCGCAACGCCGCGTACGCCGCGAAGCCGGTCCCGGTGGCGACGTCGAGAACGAGGTCCGGGCCTTCGGGCAGCCCCTCGACCAGAGCCTCCGCCACGCGCAAGTGGAAGGTGTCTTCGTCGTAGTGCTCGGCCGTGCCGTCGAAGAAGGCGGCTCTCGATTCGTGGTCCACGAATCCCAACCTAGCCGGGTCCACCAGCGGTTTTCAGCGGCCGACGGCCCGCGAAGCCCAGGTCGGCGCGGTGGTACCAGCCCAGTTCGCGGTCGCCTTCGAGCCAGCACAGCAGCACGTCGGTGCCGTCGATCTCGGCCGGGAAGTCGACCAGCAGCGGCGCGAACCCCTTCAGCTCGGCGCCGGTGCGCTGGACGGTCGTCATCAGGTCGTCGAGCCGGGCCTGCGCGGCCTTCCACTCGGGCAGCCCGCCCAGCTCGGTGGTCCGCCCGCCGGGACGCAGCGCCGCCGCCAGCTCGGCCGCGTCGGCACGGACGCGGACGAGTTCGTCGAGGACCGGCCGCAGCCGCGCCAGTTCGTCCCGTGCCTCCGCGACGGTGAACAGTCCCATCCGCCGATGATGCCACCGGCGCGGGTCAGGCTTCGCGGCGCCGCCGGACCAGTGCGCCGGCCAGCCCGCTGCCGACGAGCAGGAAGCCGATGCCGAGCAGCCCGCCGATGAACAGGAAGTCCATGACGCCGTACGCGATGTCGCTCTTGGGCATCAGGTTGACCAGCCGGAACCCCCATTCGGGCACGGCCATCGCGGCCACGCCGGGCAGCACGCCGTAGAGCAGCCCGCCCAGGATCGGCCCGGACGCCGACAGCGCGCCGAGCGCGGCGACGGCCAGCAGCAGGATCGCCCCGCCGGCCAGCAGCGCGATGCCCGGCGCGTCGCGGTTGGTGCTCAGCGTCGCCTGGATCAGCTGCTGCTGGCGCAGCCCGCCCCAGCTCAGCAGGCCGAGCGCGACCGGGGTCAGCACGAGGCCGCCGAGCGCGCTGACCACGTGCGCGCCGGCCCGGCGCGGCCGCTCGTCGACGACGTCGGTGGTCTCTTCGTACTCGTCGTAGTCGTCTTCGTACCCGGCGTACCGATGGGTCGACATGGCCGTCACCTCCCGTACCTGGAATGCACGGTCGGCATCGTCCCCCGGTTCAGTCCCCGGCGCGACGGCCGCGCGCCGAACGGTCGGCCGGACCCGTGATCCGTGCCACAAACGGCGGGTGGAGACTTGATACCGACCACTACTGGAACCATCAAGCTGTGCCAAGCAGTACGCTTGTACCGCTACCGGCGAGCCGAAGAAGTAACGCGAAGATCCGCGGAAGGAGCACCGCTGCTCATGGCCAAGATCAAGGTCCAGGGCACCGTCGTCGAACTCGACGGCGATGAGATGACCCGCATCATCTGGCAGTTCATCAAGGACAAGCTGATCCACCCGTACCTGGACGTGAACCTGGACTACTACGACCTGGGCATCGAGGAGCGGGACCGCACCGACGACCAGGTCACCATCGACTCCGCGAACGCCATCAAGAAGCACGGCGTCGGGGTCAAGTGCGCCACGATCACCCCGGACGAGGCGCGGGTCGAGGAGTTCGGCCTCAAGAAGATGTGGCTGTCGCCCAACGGCACCATCCGCAACATCCTCGGCGGCGTCATCTTCCGTGAGCCGATCGTCATCCAGAACATCCCGCGGCTGGTGCCGACGTGGACCAAGCCGATCATCATCGGCCGCCACGCACACGGCGACCAGTACAAGGCCACCAACTTCAAGGTGCCCGGCCCCGGCACCCTGACCATCAGCTTCACCCCGGAGGACGGGTCGGAGCCGATGGAGTTCCAGGTCGCGAAGTTCCCCGAGGGCGGCGGCGTCGCGATGGGGATGTACAACTACCGCAAGTCGATCGAGGACTTCGCGCGCGCGTCGCTGCAGTACGGCCTCGACCGCGGCCTGCCGGTCTACATGTCGACCAAGAACACCATCCTCAAGGCCTACGACGGCATGTTCAAGGACGTGTTCCAGGAGATCTTCGAGGCCGAGTTCAAGGCCGACTTCGACGCCAAGGGCATCTCCTACGAGCACCGCCTGATCGACGACATGGTCGCCGCGGCGATGAAGTGGGAGGGCGGCTACGTCTGGGCGTGCAAGAACTACGACGGTGACGTCCAGTCCGACACGGTCGCCCAGGGCTTCGGCTCGCTGGGCCTGATGACGTCGGTGCTGCGCACCCCGGACGGCCGGACGGTCGAGGCCGAGGCCGCGCACGGCACGGTCACCCGCCACTACCGCCAGCACCAGCAGGGCAAGCCGACGTCGACCAACCCGATCGCGTCGATCTACGCCTGGACCCGCGGCCTCGAGCACCGCGGCAAGCTGGACGGCAACCAGGAGCTGATCGGCTTCGCGAACACGCTGGAGCAGGTCGTCGTCGAGACCGTCGAGAGCGGCCAGATGACGAAGGACCTCGCGCTGCTCATCAGCAAGGACCAGCCGTGGCAGACGACCGAGGAGTTCCTCGCGACGCTGGACGACAACCTGGCGAAGAAGATCGCCCAGGGCTGAGTGTTTCCGCTCGGAAGCCCCCTTCCCCGTTCGCCGGGGAAGGGGGCTTTTCGTGATCACCGCCAGTCACCGGCGGGTGAGTTCACTGGCGCCTCCGGGTGGTTGCGGCATCCGGCGCTGTTCCTGCGGGTAAAGGATTGCCTACCCTTGGCGTGGGACGGGATCCGCGGTTGGAGGAAGACGTGATCCTCGGTATGTCGAAGAAGACGGCGCTCGTCGTCGGCGCGATCATCGCGATCATCGTCATCTACGCGCTGAACACCGACAAGAAGGCGGCAGGAGCCTCGGCCACCGGCTGCAAGGTCACGGTGACGGCCGACGTCCTGAACGCACGCGAAGCAGCCGACGGCAACGCGAAGATCGTCGGCAAGTATCTCCGTGACGCCCAGTTCGATGCGGTGCCAGGGGTTCAGAACGGCTTCCGGAAGGTGGCCGAGAACAAGTGGGTGGCCGCGGCGTTCACGCAGCCCGTGGAGGGTTCTGCCTGCTGAGCCTGCCGTTTCGGGTGGGTGTGGTTTCCGGCTCCGGGTGAGTCGTGCCTGGGCACATCTCGGTGGATTTCTCGTCCGCGCTGTCCGGGCACGCGTGGACCCCAGCGCGACCTCGCCCGCTGCCCGGCGGTTCGAGCCCGGTTCTGTCGCCGCTTTTCCCCTTCTGACCTGCGACGATCCGGTTTTTGTCGGTGCCCGGTGCTAGAACTGAGCACGTCGGAAACACCGGTCGGCGACCCGGGGTCGCAGGAGAGGAGGAACCGTCCGGGGACGGGCGACAACTGAATGCGGCACGAACGAAGGCAGCGATGTCCGCGGAGTCTCCAGGGGGAGTTTCGCGGGCAGGCACGCAACGCGGATCGGCAGCGGGGTTGCGCCCGGATGGGGATCAGGGCGCGCGCCGGTGGCGGGGTTCAGCGGATCGCGTCCCAAGGGGATCAGGGCGCGTCGGCGAACGGGCTTTCGCGGAGCGCTCGGTGGGGATCAGAGCGCAACCGTGAGGTCCTCCTCCGCGACCAGCACCTCGCCTCCGAATTGGGCGCGCGTCTCCTCGGCGGCTGCGGCGAGTCGCGTTTCGCGGAGCGGAGTCCGGCTGCGGTGAGGTTCAGCGGCGCGCTCGATGGGGATCAGAGCGCAACCGTGAGGTCCTCCTCCGCGACCAGCACCTCGCCTCCGAACTCGGCGCGCGCCTCCTCGGCGGCCGCGGTGCGGTCGGTGCCGGGCCAGAAGTGGGTGAGCAGGAGCCGGCGGGCTCCGGCCTTCTGCGCCCAGTGGCCCGCCTCCGCCGCCGTCATCAGGTAGCGGGGCTCCCCCTCCGGCGGTGGGGTGCGGAGGGTGGCGTCGCAGATGACCAGGTCCGCGTCGCGGGCGAGGTCGGCCAGCAGCGGCGACGGTCCCGTGTCGCCGGTGTAGGCCACGGTCAGGCCGGGTGCGGTGAGGCGGACGCCGAAGTTCGGCTGGTGGTGCGGCAGCAGGTACGGCGTCAGGCGGAACGGCCCGAGGCCGGCCGGTTCGCCGAGGTCGTGCACGGCGAACAGCTCCGCCGGGTGCGGGCGGGGCTCCATCGCCGCCAGCCGGCGGACGGTGCCGGGCGTGCAGTGCAGCGGCAACCGCGGCGGTGGCGAACCCGCCGGGGCGGCGGCCTGGACCGTGTAGTGCCAGGCCCGGCCGAGCGCGCTGACGTCGGCGCAGTGGTCCGGGTGCTCGTGCGTCACGACGACGGCGTCGGGCAGCCGGTCCCGGCAGTGCGCGAACAGCCGCGGGGCGGCGCCGTAGCCGAGGTCGAGGACGATGCGGAAGTCGTTGTGCGCCAACAGGAATCCGGCGCATGCTCGCCCGGGCTCCGGCCAGGCGCCGCAGCTGCCGAGGACGGTCAGCCTGCTCGTCGGTTCACCCATGGGCGGCAGTCTGGCAGAGCGGCCACGGGGTCCGGCCCCGATGCCGCGGCAGCGCCGGCCCGGCCGGTAGCGTGCGGGGCGTGCTGACCGTCTCCACCGTGAACGTCAACGGCCTGCGGGCCGCCGCCAAGAAGGGCTTCGTCGAGTGGCTCGCCGCCACGAAGGCCGACGTGGTCGCCTGCCAGGAGGTGCGGGCCGAGGCCGCGCAGCTCCCCGCGTCGGTCGTCGATCCCGAAGGGTGGTTCTCGGTGCACGCGCCGTCGGCCGTCAAGGGACGCAACGGCGTCGCCGTGTACAGCCGCGTCGAGCCCGAAGAGGTGCGCGTCGGCTTCGGTGAGCCCGAGTTCGAGGACAGCGGGCGTTACCTGGAGGTGCACCTGCCGAACGTCGTCGTCGCGAGCCTCTACCTGCCCAGCGGGGACGTCGGCACCGAACGCCAGGACGAGAAGGAACGCTTCATGGCCGCGTTCCTGCCCTACCTCGTCGAGCTGCGGGCGAAGGCCGCCGCGGCCGGGCGGGAGGCCGTCGTCGTGGGGGACTGGAACATCGCCTACGACACGGTCGACCTCAAGAACTGGCGCGGCAACCGCAAGAACTCCGGCTTCCTCCCCGAGGAACGCGCCTGGCTCGGCCGGGTCTACACGGAGGCGGGCTTCACCGACGTCCAGCGGCGGCTCGACCCCGAGGGCCCCGGCCCCTACACGTGGTGGTCCTACCGCGGGCAGGCCTTCGACAACGACTCCGGCTGGCGCATCGACTGCCAGCTCGCGACGCCGGGCCTGGCCGAGAAGGTCGTCTCGGTCGTCGTCGAGCGGGCCGCCACGTACGACCAGCGCTGGTCCGACCACGCGCCGGTCACCGCGACGTACGACATCGACTTCCCGGCTACGCAAAAGGCATAGACCGATCCCGAAAGAGTGAGCGGAACGCCGCCGCGATCGACGCGAACGGTACAGGCGAACGAGTGACGCCCAGCAAGGCGCCGTCCGGGCAACCTCTACTTCCAGTATCAGTGTTCCGCCATGCGCAACACCCACTCGGGCGAGTGCGGTGAACCCCGGGGGCGCCCGGGTCGTGTTCCTGAATGGGCGCTAGTCTCGGCGTCCGAGTCGATCAATACCGACAGGTCTTGACACGCTCGGTAGTTTTTTGACCAGTAGCACGCAGCGTCTCACTCGTATGGGTGAGCCATTGGGTGAAACGCAGCGCTCGTCACTCGCGGGAGGCACTCCGGTGCGCAACCCAGGTCATCTCCTGTTGCGGTCCACGCTGCGCGGCTTCCGCGCGGCCACGGTGGTCGCGCTGATCCCGGCGGGCCTCCTCCTGACCGGCGGCAGCGCCTTCGCCACCGTCACGACGACCGCGCAGGCCGACACGAACGCGGAGAGCTTCGGCGTACTCGGCCCGGTGGGCCTGGTCGCGGTGGCGCTCGGCATCGTCGGGATGACGCTGGGTGTGCTGCGCCAGCGCCGCAAGACCCGAGCGGCACTGGCCCTCACCGACGCGGCGCCCCTCGCCACAACGACCGACGCGCTGCCCAAGCCCGAGATTGCGGGCCGGACCGCCCCGGCGGCACAGCCCGAGATCTCGGCCCGGCCGACCCCGATGCCCGGCGCTGTTCTGGCGGAGCCGAACCGCCCTGGCCGGAGTGCTTCCGTGCCGGGCACGGCCCAAACCCCCGGCCGGACCGCCCCGACGCCCGGCGCGCTGTCGGCAGAGCCGAACCGCCTCGGCCGGACCGCCCCGATGCCCGGCGCAGCCGCACAGCACCCCGGGCTACCGGACCCCGAAGTGCCCGGCCCGGTCACCGCCATGGCCGAAGCGGTCCTGGCCAAGCCCGCCGAGCCCGAGGTCCCCGGCCCGGTCACCGCGATGGCCGAAGCCGTCCTCGCCGAGCCCGATGCCACGCCGACCCGGCCCTTCCTGGCCCCCGGCTCGCATGCCTGAGGCCCCTCGGCTCCCGTCTCCGCAGCTCGCCTGAAAGAATCCTGACGTGTCCGAAGAGCAGACCGTCGCAGCAGAGCGCCGTCCGCGGGTCCTGTCCGGGATCCAGCCCACCGCCGATTCCTTTCACCTCGGCAACTACCTCGGTGCGCTGCGCCAGTGGGTGCGGATGCAGGACACGCACGAGACCTTCTACTGCGTCGTCGACCTGCACGCGATCACCGTCGAGCAGGACCCGAAGGTGCTGCGTCAGCGCACCCGGGTCTCCGCCGCGCAGCTGCTCGCCATCGGCATCGATCCGCAGCGCAGCGCCCTCTTCGTGCAGAGCCACGTGCCGGAACACGCGCAGCTGAGCTGGGTGCTCGAATGCCAGACCGGCTTCGGCGAGGCCGGCCGGATGACGCAGTTCAAGGACAAGTCCGCGAAGCAGGGCGCCGACCGGTCCAGCGTCGGCCTCTTCACCTACCCCATCCTGCAGGCCGCGGACATCCTGCTGTACCAGGCCGACGCCGTCCCCGTCGGCGAGGACCAGCGCCAGCACCTGGAACTGACGCGCAACCTCGCGCAGCGCTTCAACAACCGGCTCGGCAAGACCTTCGTCGTGCCCGAGCCGTACATCATCAAGGACACCGCGAAGATCTACGACCTGCAGGACCCGACGAGCAAGATGAGCAAGTCCGCCTCCAGCGCGAACGGCATCATCGAACTCCTCGAAGACCCGAAGCGCTCGGCCAAGAAGATCCGCTCCGCGGTGACCGACACCGGCCGCGAGGTCAAGTTCGACACCGAAAACAAGGCGGGCGTTTCGAACCTGCTGACCATCTACTCGGCACTCACCGAGCGGTCGATCCCCGACCTCGAAGCCGCCTACGAAGGCAAGGGCTACGGCGACCTGAAGAAGGACCTCGGCGAAGTGTTCGTCGAGTGGGTCGCCCCGGTCCAGGAACGCGTGAAGTCCTATTTGGACGACGTTGCCGAGCTGGACAAGGTCCTCGCCGCGGGTGCCGAGCGTGCCCGCGAGGTCGCGGCGAAGACGCTGGCGAAGACCTACCAGCGGATCGGTTTCCTGCCCCCGGTGCGGTAACCCCGGCCCGCTCGCGTTGCGGGGTTCACTGCGCGTGGTTAGCGTTTCACGGTGGCGAACGAAGAGAAGGAAAAGCTGCTGCCGCGGCTGCGGCGGAAGTACCCCTGGCTCGACCATCTGATCCGGGCGAACGACGCCTTCACCGAGCGGTACGGCAACCACTACGCCGCCGCCATCACGTACTTCAGCGTGCTGTCGGTCTTCCCGCTGTTCATGGTCGCCTTCGCCGTCTTCGGGCTGGTCGTCAACCACGACCAGACGATCATCCACAAGATCACCGACGGCATCAACAACTCCGTCCCCGAGGGCCTGCGCGGCCTGGTCAAGAGCATCGTCGACGGCGCGCTCAACTCCGGCAGCGGCATCGGGATCTTCGGGCTGCTCATCGCCCTCTACTCCGGCGTCGGCTGGATGTCGAACCTGCGGGACGCGCTCACCGCGCAGTGGGGCCAGGAAAAGCAGCCGCAGCCGTTCGTCAAGCAGACGCTCAAGGACCTCGTCGCGCTGATCGGGCTCGGGGTGGCGCTCGTCGTCTCCTTCGGGATCACCGCCGTCGGCGGCGGGATCGGGCAGTTCCTGCTCGAACTCGTCGGGCTCGAACACGCCACCTGGGCGATCGTCCTGCTCCGCGGCGCCACCATCGTGCTCGGCCTGCTCGCCAACGCCCTCGTCTTCCTGTGGGTCATCGCGCGGCTGCCCCGCGAACGCGTGGCGCTGCGCAGTGCCGTGAAGGGCGCCGTCTTCGCCTCCGTCGGGTTCGTCATCCTGCAGCAGGTCGCGACGATCTACCTCGGGAGCGTCACGAAGTCGCCGTCGGCCGCGCTGTTCGGGCCGGTCATCGGCCTGCTCGTGTTCGCC